>NZ_JAZHRU010000001.1:5987885-6290996 GCF_036924525.1 Bradyrhizobium sp. AZCC 1719
CCCGGCGTGCTGGTGCCGGGATAGAGCACGAGGCCGAAAGCATTCGTCCGCGCCAGCGGCATCAGCGCGGCAGCTCCCGTCTTGTCGCAGCCGGAGATCACGATCATCGCATCGCCGTGGTGCGCGTAATGACCGATCTCGAAACAGTCGGCAACGACATCGCGCGATGCGAGGCTATAGCCCGCCGTCGGCGTGCCCTGCGTCAACGCATCCGACACCGCCGGCGCGCCGACGACCAGCCCCTGCCCGACGCGCTCGGCAAGAATTTCCACCAGGAGATCGGTGATGGCGCGAACGCGGTTGTTGCAGCGATGGGCATTGGTCCAGGCGCTGGCGATGGTCACCACCGCGCTGGTCTGCGCGGCGCGGTCCGGGTCGAATCCGGCGGCGCGCAGTTCGACACGCGATCGCTTCCAATAGGTGCTGCTGTCCTGCGTTGTCATCGGGTGCTCCAGGTCTTCTGATTGATCGCACGGACGTCGGCGTCCGGCCTGATTGGCACTGAAACAAATTTCAGCCGGTCTTGCCGTCGTCAAAACTGACAATCACCGCAGCATTGGCGATGATGATGGAGTCGCTTCCGCTCTCAGCAGGAATTTCCAGCCCGCCCCTCACCGCCGTCACATTCACCGCGCCGTAAGGCAGCTCCTTTGCAACGGCTGCAGTATCGACCCCGCTCGGGTCTGGAACCGCGACGGTAACCTCCACGAACATATCGTTGGCGGTCTTTCCCAGCATCCGGAAAAAGCCGAGGCTGGAGTGGCGGATGGCGTCCGAGACGGCGCGCTTGGCGGCTTTGGTCGCATCGCGTCCGTGAACGTCGACGCCCATGCCCATTTCGGTGATACAGCGAACGCGTGCCATCGGGTTTCCTCTTGTCGTTTGTCGCGTGATCGTTTTCGGTGAAGCCTTCTGTCAATCCTCGCTTACGGCCACGGCGTCAAGCCGCGGCGCAGAAATGCGCGACGGACATGCGCATGCATCTCGCGGCGCGATTTCGCCCGAGATATACGGAAATCTCGGCGCCCTGAAATGAGAGGGCGCAGGGAATGCCGGGTGCTTTGCTGCACCCGCGGTCTCGTGTGCAAATGCACTTAAGAAATGCGCACACGAGCATACAGGTACAGCCGGAGCAGCCCGGCATTCCCTGCGCGATGGGTTGACGGCTTATGCCGCGCTCTCCCTGGAGACGAATTCCTCTTGCCTCCATCGCCGACAAATTAGCGATTCATCGAACCCGGTCGGGTTTCGAAGAACCTCCGCCGACTTGACACCAGCCACGGGTGCCAGGACCACACGGTTTTGCCGTACGCAGCTTCCTCTGCCAGAGACTTCGACCAGCCAAGTGCGTGCCAGCCGAAGACCTAACGGAGGCGTTTAAGCGCCGTACGTCCTGCGCGCTGTGTTCGCTCACGGCAAAACCGCCCTGCGATCACATCCACGCGCCCGACGCTGCCGCGTCCACCGCAACCCGCCCCAACGTTCGTGACGATGGCCAACGCCCCTCTTCTCGGGACGGGATGGCCAGAGTTTTACCGGTGATTTGGGTCTGGCGCGAAGCGGAATATTTTTGATTCCAGGGCTTGACGTGATTTCTGAAAATCAGAAGTGATTTGCCGCATCGGATGTCAGCATAATTCGTGCAGGAACCGATATCGGTCAAAATCGTTTTCGGTCGGGGTCCAATTCGAGGATCAGTCTTGCAAGGCGATTCCGAAATTCTGTTCTGGCGCCGAACGGACGTCGCCGGGCTGGAGCGATTGACGCTCCATACTTCCGCTGACGCGGTCTTGGCAGAATCGACCGTGATCTGCGTGGAGGACGGCGGCTTTCGCCTCGACCACCGATGGAGACTGACGCCTGATTGGCGAGCTCAATCGCTGGACGTAGTCCGATGGGGCGGCCCGGGCGGCCACGCTCACCTCACACTTGAGCGGACCGATGGCGGGTGGTGCGTTAACGGCCAACGACGTCCCGATCTCGATGGTGCGGAAGAGCCCGACCTTTCGGTCACCCCCTTCTGCAACACCTTCCCTATCCGCCGGACACCTGCCGGGGCCCGGCAGAGTCTCACGCTCGATACCTGTTTCGTGGACGGTGCGGCCATGACGATACAGCGCTCCCGTCAACGATACGACCGGCTCGGTCCGGATCGGGTGCGTTACGTGGATCTCGGCGTCTCGGCAGGCTTTGAGGCCGAGCTTGAGGTGGATGATCGGGGTCTGGTGCTTCGCTATCAGCACCTTTTCGAACGCGTGCACCCTGAGCTTTGTCGTTCTTGACCCGAATGCGAAGTCCGGTGCGCTCTGAGATTGTCGGCTTGTAGGGGTAGGCTGGAAGCGACTGTCCGACTTTCCGGACGGCGCCTTCCCCAAAGCCGGCTGTCGGTGACGTCGCCTCTTGGCCCGACGCCAATCATGGGTCAACGTCGGGGCTGCGGATTGACATTTCTCTCTGCGGGGAGATTGCATGGCGCGCGCAGCTTGGCTGTACGGACCTCGTCATGAAGCTTATTGCGCACCGTGGATGGTCCGCGGGTCCGGGTGAAAACTCGCTCGCCGCATTCGCACGTGCCGCCCGAGACAGCAGAATATCTGGCGTCGAATTCGACGTCTGCCTTGCAGCGGATTCCGACACATTGGTGGTGTCACACGAGCCGCCGCGTCATGTCGAGAATGCGCTTACCCTCGATGCGGCACTGTCGCTTCTTTCACCAACTGACCTTGACCTGTTTGTGGAGGTGAAGGAGACGGGACTTGCCTCTAGAGTCATCGAGAGGCTGGTTGCCAGCAACGTGGCCCGTCGCTCGGTCGTATTTGCCTTTGCCGCCGTCGCAAGATCCTTTCCGTGGGAGGGTGCGCGACCGGTGCGCCTGGGCATCATCGTCATGTACCCGTGGAACCTGAATCGTGCGGTGCGCAGGTATGCGCCGGATGTCCTCCTGCTCGGCTGGGACGCGCGCGCTTGGACGCGAGTCGCTTTTCGCGCCTGGTGGTCCGTTTTCTCACTTGAGCAGCTTGCGCGACGCCACCACGTGCCGGTTGTGGTAGGAATCGTGCAACGCATGGACGACCTTCATTGGCTCTCGCGGCAGCGCCTCTACGGGGTGGTTGCCGACATCGGTCGCACTATTGGCCGCAGCGCCAGACCTGATTAGGCCGGCGCAAACCCGTTCGTCGCCCGTGAACTATTCGAAAGCAGCTGACAAATCGGCCCGATCTGGCGTGGGAAACCGGTTCTTTCGGTGACGTCGCCTTCTGGCCCCCTTTGAGACATGCCGACGGACGACCAGAATGTCTGTTTATCAGGGTAGACCGGAAGTGATGCGCCGGCGGTGAGGATGACGCGAATGACCCCAATCTGACATAGGTCGGAATGAAATCCCGTAGCGCAGCAGTTCCCTCCGGCTCTTCGGGTCCGGCCGCGCTGGCATCTAGGTGGCAAGTTGATATTGTCGAATTAGCTGCTCAATAAGACGAGATGGCCGACATCTCGAACCAACAGGCAGCGTAATCTCGTCGGCAGGCATTCACTCGACAGCACACGACGTCCTTTTGGCCGGTGCGAGCGTGGATTTCGCGCGTGCCCACGCGCGTCCGAAGGAGCATCATCATGAAACACAAGCATCTGACCGCAGTCATGCCTTTGCTGGTTTCTCTTCTGATCCCTATCACCGCGATATCGGCGTCAGCGGCCAAAGAAGTCGAGGTCAACGGGGTCCGCCTGCAGTACGTCGATCACGGGTCGGGTGAGCCGATCGTCTTCGTGCATGGGGTGCCCTCCGACCTTCGCTCGTGGGAGCCGGTCAGAGAGGGGTTCGCTAAGAAGTATCGGTTCATCGCCTACACCCAGCGATATTTCGGGACGAGGCCGTGGCCCGACGATGGGAAAAACTTGACCGTCGCGACCCTGGCGGACGACCTTGCCAAGTTTATCGCGACGCTCAATGTGGGACCTGTTCATCTCGTCGGCTGGTCCTACGGCGGTCAGGTTACCACGACCGCAGCAGTGAAGAATCCCTCGTTGGTCCGCAGCCTCATTCTGTATGAGGCGAGTGTCGCTTCGATGCTGCCGACAGACAGCGCGGAGGGGAAAGCGGCGCGCGAGGACCGCGCCAAGTTGCTTGCCCCGGCTATCGCAGCGGCCAAGGCAGGTGACGCTGTTCAGGCTGCCAAGCGACTACAGGAGGCTGTGTTCCAACTCCCGCCCGGCGAGTTCGACCGCTTGCCGCAGGACTGGCAAACTCGCGTGCTGGACAATGCGAGGACCCTGCCGCTGGTATTTTCAGCTTCGCCACCGCCGGTCATCACCTGTGACATGCTGAAAAGTTTCGCCCGGCCGACGCTGGTCATGCATGGGGAGAAGACTCAAGCCTTCTACGCATTGATCGCTGAGGCGATAGGCAAGTGCGTGCCGAGTGCCCAGTTGGTCGTTCTTCCGAATGTCGGCCATGACGGGCCGCGTCGTGATCCGGCAGCGTTCACCGCTGCCGTTGTCGAGTTCTTATCGAGCCGTTGAGTAAGCACTCCGCAGCGTCTTGAGCTGGTCCGCTCGTGGCCCTTCTGCGACTTCGGGCTATGTCCGCTGTTCCGCCGCTGTTGAGGGTTGAGCGGACATCAGTCAGTCGCGTAAATGAGTGCACGCCCTAATTTCGCACACCCGATGACGTCGCGCTGCCCGGCTTCATCGGCGCGAGATCAGCTTCAGCCAGGGCACCGAATGGAAGGCGCTCATCAGCAAGTACATCGGGACCATACCGCCCACCGGCGATGCGTTTGCAGCCGAGCAAAGCGGATCCAGCGGACCACCGCCCACCACGGCGGTAAGCAGCGCCATGATTGCGAAGGTCGGCGCGGCCGCAAGCGATAGCCATCTGACTATGCCGGCCGCGGCGCCTTCGTCATCACAGCTCGCCGCGCAGGGCGCATTGCTGTGAGAGGCCTCGCTCATCCCTTCGTGCCTGCGCCCTGCTTGCGGAACGCGGCCTCTCCGGCGTCCGACACCTCGACCCACCTCTTGTCGGGCGCTGCGCCTTCGACGTAGCTGTCGTGCCAATTCCACCATTTGTAGGTCGGAGTCTGAGGATATCCTTCGGGCGAGTCCTCCCAGACCTCCTGGCGGCCGAGCGGCGTGATGTCGAGGTAATTCCAGGTGCCTCCCATCTGCTCGTCGCCGCGGCTCTTGATGAAGTAGGTGCGGTAGATCTTGTTGCCGTCGCGGAAGAACACGTTGGTGCCGTGCCATTCGCCGACATCGAAGTCGGTATCGAAGCTGTCGGTGATGGTGTACCAGGGGATCAACTCCCATCCCATTCGCTTCTTCAGGCGCGCGATGTCCGGCTGCGGCGCGCGCGAGGCAAACACGAGCGTGGTATCGCGGGCGTTGAGATGGGCGACGTGGGCGACCTGGTCGGCCACCATCGAACAGCCGCGGCAGGCATGGTCGGGCCAGCCGAACACGCCGGGCTCGAAGAAGGCGCGGTAGAGAATCAACTGATGACGGCCCTCGAACAAGTCGAGCAAGCTCGCCTGGTCGTTAGGTCCCTCGAACCTGTACTCCTTCTCGACGGCCAGCCACGGCATTCGACGGCGTTCGGCGGCGAGCGCGTCACGGGCGCGGGTCGCGGCCTTTTCCTTCACGAGCAATTGCTGGCGGGCTGCTTCCCATTCCTGTGCCGAAACGGTGTGAATCTGCATGGCTAACCTCCTGTTTGTTGGGACGTTCGTTACTTGAGCTTCGACTTGCAGCGTCAGGCCGGCAGACGCGCGTCGTATTCCTTCATGAGGCCGCTCCAGCCATCCCAGAACGGCGCCGGCTCCTCTCCGCTCGCACGGGCGACCAGAACATCGAGATGCATGTGCCAACCGGCCATGTGCTTGAGCAGCGTGGCGCGGTCGGGGAAGCGCCGATGGATGACCGTGAGCAGCACGCCCTTACCTTTGGGCTCCAGTTCGAACGTGACGTCACCGGTACTGTTCCAGGTGATCGACAATTTTCGGGGCGGATCGAATTCGGTAATCCGGCTCTGCATGCGATGCTCGCCGCCGAAGCCGGCCGGGCGCTCGCCCGGCGGGTCCGTCAATTCGTCGTTGCGCCAGACGAGTTCGAAGGGCGCGCCGACCTTCGTGTCCATGTCGCCTGCCGCCATCCATTTGCGGCGCAACTCGCTGTCGGTGAGATAGGCCCAGATGCGCTCGATCGGGCCGGGCAGCAACCGCTGGATTTTCAGCGTCGTGGGCTCCGGCAGGCTGCCGTACGCGTCGGGCTTTGTCGTTGAATTCATCGCTCTACTCCGTCACCGATTTTGATCTGGATTTTGATTTCGCCCGATCCTCTTCGCGCAGCAGGGCTTCCAGCCTGTCGAGCTTTGCGGTCCAGAAACGCTCGTAACGCTTCAGCCATGCATCGGCTTCTGCGAGCCGCGCCGCCTCGAGGCGGCAGAGATGGGAGCGACCGTGGATCGTGCGTTTGACGAGACCGGCGTTCTCCAGCACCCGCACGTGTTTCGAGGCGCCGGCGAAGCTCATGTGAAACGGCGTCGCCAGTTCCCCGATCGTCAGTTCCCGTTCCGCCAGACGACCAAGCATCGCCCGCCGCGTTGGATCCGCAAGCGCGTGAAAAACCGCGTCGAGATGGGCACTACGTTCAACCATGTGGTTTAACATAGTCGCATGACGCCAATTGTCAACCAATCGGTTTAACGTTTTCGTGATGAGATTTGGGCCTAGCCGTCCGGCACGGTGTACACGGCGCAGGGCGACGCAATGCCGCGCAGCGCATGCGTTCCCAGCGGGATCAGTTTTGTGGTGGTTTCGGCGGCGAGTGCGCCTGATATCAGCACCGTTCGGCCGAGCGGCCGACAAAGCCCTTCCAGCCGGCTCACCAGATTGACCGCGGGACCGATCGCCGTGAAATCCAGCCGGTCGGCCGCACCGACGTTGCCCCACAGAATTTCTCCGAGATGCAATGCCACGCCGAACGACAGCGGCGGCAGCCCCTGCTCTCTCCGTGCGGCGCCGAGATGCGCCATTCCGGCCTGAGCGGAAGCTGTGGCCCGAAGCGCAGCGTCGCAGGCATCGCGGGGAGATGGGCCGGTGACCGGAAAGATCGCCAGCACACCGTCGCCGATGAACTTCAACACCTCGCCGCCGAAGGCATGGACAGCGCCGGCAATGCAATCGAACCAGGCGCCGAGCGCGGCAATCACCGCTGCGGGAGGCTCGGCCTCGGACAGTGCCGTGAAGCCGCGTAGATCGGCAAACAGCAGCGCGGCCCGGATCGTCTCGCCGACCTCGCGCCGCAGTGGCCCCATCAGCACGCGCGCGGCGCTCCGCTTGCCGAGATAGGCTTCGAGCGCAGCGGTCACGGTCGCGCGCGCCGAAAGCGCGGCGAGCGGCGCTGCAGCGAAGCGGGCGGCATCGCGCAGGCGATCAGCCTCCGCTTGCGTGAACGGCCGCGGTCCGATCCAGCCAAGCATCGGCCCGTCCGATCCCGGGCTGACATTATCTTCATGCACCGCTCCGCCTGCGAGCCCGGCCAACCAGCTCCGGCCGGCGTCGCCGGACAAATTCCCCGCCGCTCCGAATCCCGCCGGAGCAAACCCCACGGCCTCGATCACCGCACCATTCTCGGCCCGCCATAGCCAGGTCCGGCGCGCGACGATCGGATGCGGCACGGCGAGCGTCAGCGCTCCGCCGGCGAGCAGCACGCCGTCCTCGATCAGGCGCGTGCCGAGTTCGGCGAGGAACCGGTCGGCGCCCGGCGAAGCGCTGGCTGCATCGACCAGCCATGTCAGCGTCGAACTCAGTTGCATGGATCGATCATGCGGCAGCGATGTTGCATTGTCACCCACGGCGCTTAACTTAGGCACTCGCTGGTTGTATCAGCGTGTCCTGCCCAACGACCCACGAGGCTTTCGATGACTGAATCGTTTGTGCTCCAGCGCGAGACCCACATCGCCGCACCCCGCGCCAGCGTGTTCGCCTTCCTGACGGACCCTGAGAAGATCGTGCAATGGATGGGCAGCGAGGCCGTGACGGAGATGCATCCAGGCGGCATGTACCTCCTGAAAGGCGTCGGCAGCTCCACGGCGCGCGGCGCGTTCCGCGAGGTCGTGCCGGTTCACCGTCTCGCCTACAGCTTTGGCTGGGAAGGCAACGAGGAAGTGCCGCCGGGATCGAGCCTGATCGAGATCGATCTGATCGAACGGGACGGCGGCACGCTATTGCGCATGACCCATAGCGGCCTGCCCACCGAGGCAACCCGCGACGCCCATTCCAAGGGGTGGGCGCATTATCTCGACAGGCTGACCAAGGTAGCCGCCGGCCAGGACCCTGGACCGGACCGCGGACCGAGTGGCACACGCAACGCGTAAGAATGGTGTCGGTCAAGGCGTGCATCGCTGGACGATCAGTCCTGTTTCTTCAACACCGTCACGTGAAGACGGCGGCGGATTTCCATCCCCTGCCGCCGATAGAGCGCGATGGCCGAATGATTGTTGGTGAAGACGTGCAGGAACGGAATTTCGCCACGCGATACAATCTGGCGCGAGATGGCGGATAGCAGCATCTGTCCGTAGCCGCGGCCGCGATGGGACGGATGCACGCAGACGGCGGTAATCTCGGTGTATTGAGCCGGCTTCATCCGCTCACCGGCCATCGCGACAAGCTGGCCGTCGACGCGGATGCCGAGAAAGGTGCCGAGCTCATGGGTCCGCGCGCTGAACGGGCCCGGCTTGGTGAGCTCGGTGAGTTCGACCATCGCGGGAACGTCGTCGACGCCGAGCGTAACGATATCGACGCCGTTGGCCGGTGTTTCAACCGGCGTTCCAATCATCTGTTCACCGGTGTCCGCCAGCGCAATTCTGAATTCGGCAGGCGGGTTCACGGGATCCGGCGTGAACAGCACGGCGATGTCCTGCGACGACATCAGCCCGGCGAGCACAGCAAAGCTTTCAGGCGACATGTCCGCCATCGCTGCGAAGGGCGTGATCTCGGTCGGATAGCGCCGCGCGCGGGCATCGCCTTCGGCCAATGCCTGATGCGTAGTCGTGAGCGCCGTCCAGATCGGATAATCGAGGGGATGGCTGGACCTGTCGTGAACGGACATCGGACTACCTTCGTTCTCACTCAATGGCGCGACAACTTTAGCGATAATCACTGACGTCGGCTACCTTGCCGCCCTCCCGGACCTCGGCGGTGTAGCGCCAGATGTCCGGTCGCGAGCCGTCAATATCGGTAAAGCCATAGTGACGGGCGAGTTCGCCGGAGCTGACCGATTTCTGATTCCACCTGCCGCGATCGGGATCTGTGGCGAGCGCAGCCACGGCGCGGCCGACATAGCGCGGCGATTCCGACAGCGCGAAATCGGGCGGCGCCTGGTGCCTGCCGCCTCCCCGCTCCGCCAGCGCCTCGCGCCAGTTCGTTTCGGTAACGCCGAAATTCTCCAGCATCATCTCGGAGCGCAGCCATCCCGGCGTGATCGCCACCGCCGTGGCCCCGTGCGGTGCGAGTTCGTGGCCTTGCGAGTAGGCGAGACGGTTCACGCTCTGCTTGACGAGGTCGTAGAACACCGAGATCCGGTAATGCTGTGCATTGTAGTCGGCGGTGCCGTCGGTGACTTCGACGAGCAGGCCGCCAGCTTTCGCGACCAGCAGCGGCAGCAGATAATGCGATGTCACCAGATGCGTCTCGATGCCAAGCCGCAGAATCCGCAATCCCTTTTGCAGGTCGAGCTTCCAGATCGGCGTATTCCATTCGGCGGGCCCGCCCTTCAGCCGTTCGGCGCCCCAGATGTCGTTCACCAGCACGTCGATGTGGCCATGCTCGGCGCGGATACGCTCGGCCAGCGCCGCGACCTGCAAAGGTTCGAGATGATCAATGGCGATGGCGACGCCTTTGCCGCCGAGGCTGGTCACGAGTTCGGCCGTCTCCTCGATCGTCTCCGGCCGGTCATAATCCGATCGCGTTGGAGCATCGGTGCGAGCGCTGCTGCGGCCCGTGCAGATCACCGTCGCACCCGCCTCTCCCAGCGCGGCGGCAATGCCGCGGCCGGCGCCGCGCGTCGCGCCCGCCACCACGGCGATACGTCCGGCAAGCGCGCCTTCTTGTGAGACCACGCTCATCCTCCCCTCACCTTCACGCGCCGCTGCAGTCCGATCGCATCGAAGCGCCAGCGCGCATCATTCCGCTTTCTCTGCCGTCGCCTTGATAAGATTGTCGCGGAGCGTGACGACGTTTTCCTGCAGCCGCACGAACTCGTCGGGCTTCAGTCCGGTTGAGGCCACGAGATTCATATGCATGCCCTTCTCGCGCAGCCGGCGGCCAGCCTCGGTCAGGCTGATGCGCACCTGCCGCTCGTCCGCGGGATCGCGCTGGCGGCGCAGATAGCCCATCTGCTCCAGCTTTTTCAGGATCGGCGTCAGCGTGTTGGATTCCAGGAACATCTTCTCGCCAAGCTCACTCACGGTCTGGCCCTCCTGCTCCCACAACGCCACGATCGCGATCCATTGCGGGTAGGTCAGGCCGAGTTCATCGAGGCCCTTTTTGTAGGCCCGCCCGAAGGCAAGGTTGGCCGAATAGATCGCAAAACACAGGAAATCGCCAAGCCGCCGGTCGCCTGCAGCCGGCTTCGGCTTCTGACTGGCCTTTGAATTATCTCTCGAATTGTCCCTGGAACCGGTCCGGGACCCGTCGCTCAGTTTCATGGAGGTCGTCCTTTTCGACACGAACATGTGAAGTCTCGCATCCATATATATCGCATCCGATTAAATCGGAAGGGTTGACACTGCGGACTTGAAGCGCTTTATATCGCATACGATCTTTTCGCACACGATACAAACCCGGTGCGCCGGAAACATTCCCGCCACCACAACATCGAGGAGAGAACCATGTCAGACCTCAAGGAACGCACCACTTCCACTGAGACCAAGGCCGCTTCGGCGGTCGACCTGAAGCTCGAAGTCATCGTCATCCCGGTTTCCGACGTTGAACGCGCCAAGCAGTTTTATGCAAACCTCGGCTGGCGGCTCGACGCCGATTTTGCCGGCCCTGACGACTACCGCGTGATCCAGTTCACGCCGCCCGGCTCCAACGCCTCGGTCATCTTCGGCAAGAACGTCACCCCTGCCACGCCCGGCTCCGCGCAGGGCCTCTATCTGATCGTCTCGGACATCGAGGCCGCTCGCAACGAGTTGCTCGGCCGCGGTGTTGCGATCAGTGAAGCGTTTCACGCCGGCGGCAACGTGCATGTCGGTTCGGATGAGCCCTATCTGTTCGGGCGGGTCCGGCTGAGCGGCCCGGATCCGGAACGCGGCAGCTACCGCTCCTATGCCTCGTTCAGCGATCCCGACGGCAATGGCTGGCTGCTGCAGGAAGTCACCGCGCGATTGCCCGGGCGCGTCGACGCTAACGCGACGGCCTTCAATTCGTCGGCTGATCTCGCGAGCGCGCTGCGCCGTGCGGCGGCTGCCCATGGCGAGTACGAGAAGCGCAATGGCGGCCAGCATGATGCGAACTGGCCAGACTGGTACGCCGAATACATCGTCCGCGAGCAGGCCGGCCAGCAGCAGGCGGCATGAGCAGGCGAAGCGATCACCGTCATCGGCGGCGAGCCCGCCGGCAACAGATCTCAAATTAAGGAGCTTAGCATGACCAGGATGAAGAACTTTCAAGTTGCGGCAATGGCGGCGCTTGTCGCCGGCGCCGTTCTGGCACCGTTCGGCGCGCAGGCGCAGCAGAATGGAGTCACGCGGACCGACCTGCAGCGGCACGATCTCAGCGCGCAGGGGCGCGAGGCCATCCAGGTCCGCGTCGACCTCGCCCCCGGCGTGGCCTTTGGCAAGCACACGCATCCGGGCGAGGAAGTGATCTATGTCCTCGAAGGCCAACTCGAATATCAGATCGAGGACAAGCCGCCCGTCACGCTGAAGGCCGGCGACGTGCTTTTCATTCCGGCCGGAACGGTGCATTCGGCCAGGAATCCCGGGAACGTCAAAGGCAGTGAACTCGCCACTTACATTGTCGAAAAGGGCAAACCTCTCCTCACGCTGGTGAAGTGACGGCTGCGGTCGTGAATGGACTTGACCTGCTCCCACATCATGCAATATCAGTTGTTACATGAAACGAGACAGTAGACTATCAGGCGTTCTCCACGTGCTGCTGCATATGGCCGAGCGGAAGGAGCCGGTGACTTCCGAAGTGCTTGCACGGGCCATGGACACCAATCCCGTGGTGATCCGGCGGATCATGTCCGGACTTCGCGATCGGGGCTATGTGCGGTCGGAGAAGGGCCATGGCGGCGGATGGACCCTCGCCCGCGATCTCGCGACGATATCGCTGCGGGATATCTATCAGGCGCTCGGCCAACCTTCGCTGTTCGCCGTGGGCAACAGAACCGAAGCACCCGGCTGTCTTGTCGAGCAGGCCGTGAATGCGGCGCTCGACCGGGCGTTCGACGAGGCGGAGGCGCTGTTGCTCTCCCGTCTTGCGGATGTGACGCTTGCGATGTTGAGCACCGATTTTCAGAAGCGCCTGGGCGATCGGCGCAACCGTCATCGTCTGGAGACCGCCCATGCATCATGACGCGGCCGCCAACGGCATGTTGGCTCACTTCTCCGATCCAGAGGCGGTCAGGCGATATGCGGATGGGCCGCCGCGCTTCGTGCCCGGCTTTGCGGACCTTCATCGCATGACCCGTATCCTGCTGACGGAGCAGGCTGCGCCAGACGCGCGGGTGCTGGTGCTCGGTGCAGGTGGCGGCCTGGAGTTGAAGGCATTGGCGGAGGCAGAGTTGCGCTGGAGGTTCGTTGGCGTCGACCCCGCCTCCGAGATGCTGAAGCTGGCCGAGCAGACGCTTGGGCCATTCAATGCGCGTGTGCAGTTGCAGCAGGGTTATATCGACGATGCGCCCGATGGGCCGTTCGATGCCGCCACCTGTCTGCTCACGCTGCATTTCCTGGATGTCGACGAACGGCGGCGGACGGCCAGGGAAATCCACCGCCGGCTCAGACCCGGAGCGCCGTTCGTGGCGGCCCATTCCAGTTTTCCGCAGCAGGACAGCCAGCGGGCGCGATGGCTATCGCGCTATGCCGCCTATGCAATCGCCTCCGGCGCCGATCCGAACCAGGCCAACACTGCACGTGCGGCTGTCGAGGCACGCTTGAACCTGCTCAGCCCGGAGCAGGATGCACAAATTCTGCGTGAGGCCGGATTCCGGGATGTGGAGTTGTTCTACGCCGCCTTTACCTGGCGCGGCTGGATTGCGTATGCGTGAAGCGTGGTAGTCGGTAAACTGATTCAGTTGTCCAACAACCAATCATGACCATCCGTCCGATTGTCCGATACCCCGATCCTCGGCTTGCGCTCCCGGCGCAGCCGGTGACGGTGTTTGACGACGCGCTGAGCGAGCTGGCGAGAGACCTGCTCGAGACGATGCACGCCGCGCCCGGCATCGGCATCACCGCATCCCATGTCGGCGTCTCCCTGCGGGTCGTGGTGCTCGACCTCGACCCCATCGACGGTGCACGGACCTACGTCAATCCCGAGATCATTTGGGCCTCGCCCGAAATGATCGTGCATCAGGAAGGCAGCGTCTCGATGCCGGGAGTTAGTGACGAAGTTCGGCGTCATGCGCGCGTTCGGATCAGCTATCACGACGTCGACGGCAATTCACACACCGAGGAATCCGATGGGCTCCGCGCCGTCTGCCATCAGCATGAGATCGATCAGCTCAATGGCCTGTTCTGGATTCAGCGCCTATCCCGCCTGAAGCGCGAGCGGTTGATCAAGCGTTTCGAGAAGATCTCGCGGGGCTGAGACTGTAAGAAACGCCGTCATTCCGGGGCTCGCGAAGCGAGAACCCGGAATCCATTTCTCGGCAGACCGTGCGGCCTAATGGATTCCGGGTTCGATGCTTCGCATCACCCCGGAATGACAAGGAGGTTTACGCCGGCACCGGCGCAGCGCGTGCCACCGGCATCGGCCGGAATGTAAGGATGATCAAGAACGCGCCGAGCCCCATGATCCACGAGCCGATATAAAGCCAGGCGTAGCTGGCAAACGTGTCGTAGATCAAACCGCCGGCCAAGGGTCCCGTCGCCATGCCGAGGCTGCCGGCCATCGCGGTGCCGCCGATCACGGTACCCATCATGCGCAGCGGAAAGTTTTCGCGCACGAGCACGGCATAGAGCGGCATGGTGCCGGCATAGATGAAGCCGAACAGCGCGGCCACCGTGTAGAACGCGGCGAGATCGCGCACGAAGACATAACCGAGTGCGCCGAACGCCTGCGCCAGCAAGCCAAAGACGAGCACGCGCTTGGCGCCAAAGCGATCGCCGAGCAGGCCGAAGGCGATACGGCCGCCCATCCCCGCCAGGCCTTCGATGCTGTAGATGGTGACGGCGGCGATCATCGGGATGCCGCAACTGATGGCGTAGCTCACGGTATGGATGATCGGGCCCGAATGCGTGGCGCAGCAGAAGAAATTCGTCAGCAGCAGGATGATGAATTGCGGCGAGCGCAGCGCTTGCGCCAGCGTCATGTCCGGTTCTGCCGGCGCGCTGGATGGCGCGGACGCCCCGCTCTCGAGCGCCGGCGCGCGGCGCACCAAAAGCGAAACCGGGATCATGATCGCGGCGACGACGAGCGCCACGATCTGCATCGAGGTGCGCCAGTCATGGTTCGAGACCAGCCAGGCGGCGAGCGGCGACATCGTCATCGGCGCCATCCCCATGCCGGCTGAGACCAGGGACACCGCAAGACTGCGATGGGTATCGAACCAGCCGGTCACGCAAGCCATCATCGGCGCGAAGATCGCAGCCGTGGCGCCGCCGACCATCAGCCCGAAGATGAACTGAAACACGACCAGCGAGGTCGCAAGGCTCGCCAGCCCCAGGCTCGCCGCGAGTACGACCGAGCCGGTCAGCACCACCGGCAGCGGCCCCAGCCGGTCGGACAAGGTGCCCCAGATCATGCTGGTGAAGGCCATTGCGAGAAAGCCGATCGTCATCGCGCTGGATACGCCGGTCACCGACCAGCCGGTATCCCGCGCGATCGGCTGCAAAAACACCGGCAGCGAAAACATGCCCCCGATCGCGACACAGCCAAGCAGGCCCCCGGCCGCGACGATCACCCAGCGATAGTGAGAATTGGTCATTCCTGATCTCCTGACAGCCTCTTCGGCTGAAAGACGAACGGAATGGGCCGGAGCCGACAGGCCGAGAGCCGCCGCAGCTCACTTTTTTGCGAGCAAGATGGATTCGTTCTGCGGATAGACGACGCCAACCAGCCTGTGGAGCCACCGGTCCCAGTACAAGGACTTATCGGGCCCCAAGCTTCTCAGCGGTGAGCATTTCGCAAGGTCAACCCGCCATTGCTGGACGGAAAGAAATTGCCGTGGAAGCCAAAGGGAATTTGGTGGGGGCACTCCGCTCGAGCGATCTCGGTCATGCGAGACGCATCGAGAACGAGGAGAAACGACCTGTCGTTCCGCCCGTCCAGAACGACCGAAAGCAACACGCCCTCAGCTTCGTTGCCCGCATCCGGCGCGGCGACGAAGACGGGCTCTCCCGGATAGCATCCGGGCTCCGCCCACACAGCGCACTCGCCCGTCTCCACGTCGATCCGGACAAGGCTGTCGAGGAAATTGCCCGGCTGTCGATTCCCCGTGCCCCAGACCACGCGGTAGGACTCTCCAGCGACCCTGCCATAGTCGACCCGCGGGAGTTCGATGGCGGTGGTGGTGATCTGATGCTTCTGCGCGGTGCGATCTGCGGCGCCGAGCGGGATGACATAGCGAGAGAGGGAGCCCACGGCATCGACCGGCTTGCCGGCGCGCAGACGCGAGAGGTAGAGCTGATCGATGATGCCGGGGTCGGGGTACGTGACGAGGTCGAGCACGAGCTCGCCGCCTCGCTCATAGGCGTTGACATGATGAAAGGCGAAGACCGCTTCGGCTTCCGCCGTGGCGATCCGTTGGCCACTGTCCTTCTCGACGACCTGGAAGCGCAGCCCGCGCTCCGGTTGCCACCGATAATTCTTGATGAAGGGCTCGCCTCTCAGGAGCAACCGCAAAGGGTTGACCACCAGCGGAAACTCCGCCAGGACGAGATAGCGCCTGGTCATCGCGAAACTATGCATGTACGCGGGCCGATCCACCGGCAAATCGGCGATCGTGGTTTCAGCGCCGTCCTCATCCGCCACGCGAAACAGCCGGTACCGACTTCGCCGGCCAAATTCCACCACATAACTGAACTGGCAGCGGCGGGTTGCGTCATGGTGCGGATGAGCAATCGAGATCTGGCCGCCGAGCTGCTTGCCGTATTCGTAATGTCCCAATGTTTGGAGAGTTTCGGAATCGAACCGCACCGGCAAGGTCGTTTCCGTGAGCGCCACCAACGATCCACCAAGAGCGTTGACGCTGACATTGCAATTGTCGGTCGACTTATCGAAGAATCTGGAGAGCACTCTGCCGAACAGCGTCCGACAGGGGTCGCTCGCGAACTCGCCGCGGCTCAAGCGGCCGGATCGTTGCTGTTCCCGATAGTTCGCCGAACGAATGAACCGGTTCGCATAGGAGACCTTGCCGTCGACGAAGGCAAACCGGTGCAGCATGGCGAGCCCGTCGAACCAGTGGTTCACGGTTTGCCTGCCGAGATCGAATTTCGCCGGCGCAGTGCGGAGCAACGCGCCCGACAGCCATGTCGGTACGGTGCCGACGACGGGAAGACTCTCGGCCGCAACCTCGCGGTCGAGATCAGCAAAGCCTTTGGCAAACATGGCGGTCATGACGTTATCCGGATCTACCGGCTAACGCACAGGCGCGCGATTTGGTCCCAGCCGGTTGTTGGCGAACACCTGGCGCTATTGGCGCGCCTCGCCTATGCGAGGCTTGACTAAGTCTCATCTGAGGCATACTTTTGTCTCATCTGATTTTGAGGTTCCCCGTGAGCCATCAAGCCGCGATCCTGGCCGGTCTGCTCGGCGTCAAGCCGAAGAACACAGAGACGACGCTTACCCTCGCCCGTTCCGTGGAGAAGGGCCTGCCGGTATCGGCGTTGGACAAATTCGCCGGCCGCGTATCCCCGCAGGACGTCCGTCACTTCACCTATCGTGTGGTGCCGAAGCCGACGCTGGAACGGCGCCGCAAGGAAAAGCAGCATCTGACGACCGAAGAGAGCGACCGGCTCGCGCGCGTCGCAAAAGTGTTCGCCTTCGGCCTCGAAGTGTTTCGCGACGAGGCCAAGGTGCGCGATTTTCTCAACCGGCCGCATCCGATGCTTGAAGGCAAGACCCCGCTCGAACTGGCCTTGGCGACCGGCCCCGGGGCGGACGCCGTCGTCAACCTGCTGGGGCGTACAGCCTATAGCGGCGGCGTCTAGGCGTGCCGAAGAGCAATCGTGTCCTGACATGCTATCGCCTCGGGGACCCGGACGGCGCTTACCCCGTGTACGATGCCGAGGGATCGCGCCTCTACCCTGGCCGGTGGAATACGCGTACCAGCCCGATGATCTACGCATCCGAGCACTATTCCACCGCCATGCTCGAGAAGCTGGTGCATGCCAATCTGGTGATGCCCGCCAACCAGCACTTCATCGAGATCACGATACCAAACGGCGTGTCGTATGAAGTTTTCCAAACTGCGGCGCATCCCGGCTGGGATTCGCGAAACGAGACTATCTGCAAGAGCTTCGGCCAGAAATGGTGCGAGGAGAAGCGTTCGGCGCTCCTGATCGTCCCCTCAATCCCGGCGCGGCTGGAGCGCAACTTTCTGATCAACCCGGCTCACCCCGATGCCAAGAACATCGCGCACACCCTGCCCGAGCCGGTGTGGTGGGATCAGCGGCTTTATGGGCGGTAACTAGTCCGATCGGCGAATACGCTACGCTATTTCACCCTGCTTGCTATCGTTTCATCGATGGAACGATACAACCTGCGCCCCAGTTAACCAGCTCCACGTCGCGAGAGCGATGAAGCTGTTCCAGCCTGGGAGATCGCCATGGCCATCCACTTCAATCATACGATTCTTTCGACCCACGATAGCAAGGCATCGGCAACATTCCTGGCCGAGATGCTGGGTCTGCCCGCCCCACGGAAGTGGGGGCCGTTTTATATGGTCACCACTGAAAACGGCGCCAACCTCGACTACATGGATGTCGACGGCGACATTGCTCCGCAGCACTATGCATTTCTGACCAGCGAAAGCGAGTTTGACGAGATCCTCGGCCGCGTCCGGGAACGGCAGCTTCCCTACTGGGCCGACCCCGGACGGACGCAACCGGGCAAGATCAACCACCACGACGGCGGGCGTGGCATCTACTTCAAGGAGAAGAACGGGCATCTTCTTGAAATTATTACCCGCGAGTACGGTAGCGGCGGCTGGAATCCCTGACGCGCCCTTCGCCTACGTGCTCAATCCTCGAACAATGCCCGCACGTCCTCTTCCGTGAGGGCTGATGCGATCCGTCCGTCGCGATCGAACAGGCTGTCGGCCAAGGCACGCTTCCGTTCCTTGAGCTCTTCCATTTTCTCTTCGACGGTGCCGGCCGCCACCAGCCGGTAGACAAAAACCGCCTTGTCCTGCCCGATGCGGTGGGCACGATCGATCGCCTGTTCCTCGACGGCGGGATTCCACCAGGGGTCAAAGATGATCACCGTATCCGCCGCCGTCAAGTTGAGGCCGACGCCGCCGGCCTTCAGGCTGACCAGGAAGACGTCGTTCGTCCCGTTCTGAAAACCGTCGATCGCGCGCTTGCGATCCTTGGTCTCTCCAGTCAACACGCCATAGCGCACGCGTTCCGCGTCCAGGCGCTTTCGAACCAGGTCGAGCATGGAGGTAAATTGCGAGAAGACGATGATCTTCCGGCCCTCGCTCAGCAGCTCCAGCACCATTTCCATCAATCGGTCGAGCTTGGCCGACGGCCGCGCGACACTGTCGTCGAGCTTCAGCAGGGAGGGATCGCAACAGACCTGCCGCATTCTCAGCAACGCTTCGAGCACGACGATGTGGCTTTTGGCCAGACCGCGCTGCTGGATTGCCTTGCGAACCTTTTCTGACATCGACAGGCGGATCGCATCGTAGAGATCGCGCTGGCTCCCCTCCAGGACGATCCGCTCAACGATTTCGCTCTTGGCAGGCAGCTCCGCCGCCACCTCCGCCTTGGTCCGGCGCAGCAGAAACGGCCTGACCCGCCGGGCCAGCGCGGCCGCACGGACCTTGTCGGCGCGCTTCTCGATCGGAGTCCGCCACTGACGGGAAAAGCCGGCCTTGTCGCCGAGAAAGCCGGGGTTGGCGAAACTCATAATCGACCAGAGTTCGCCAAGATGATTTTCCATCGGCGTCCCCGTCAGACAGAAGCGGTGCCGCGCCTTGACGTCGCGCAGCCATCGGGTGGTCGCAGCGTCAGGATTCTTGATCGTTTGCGCTTCGTCCAGCACCACCATGTGCCAATCGCGAGACAACAGGACCTCCCGGTCGCGCGCGATCAGCGGATAGGTGGTCAGCACCACATCATGCTCGGGAATGGCCGCAAAGCTGTGCTTGCGATCGGAACCATGCAGCACCAGGACTTTCAGGTCAGGCGCGAATTTCTGCGCTTCGTTGAACCAGTTGGTCATCAGGCTGGTCGGTGCGACGATCAGCGCCGGTTGTGTGAGAGCCCCGCGCGCCTTTTCCAGCGCAAGAAGGGCCAGGATCTGCACGGTCTTGCCGAGCCCCATATCGTCGGCCAGCACGCCGCCGAGATCGCTTTCGCGGAGCAGATCGAGCCAGGCCACGCCTTGCGCCTGATAGGGCCGAAGTCCGGCGCGAAAGCTCTCCGGCAGGCGCGGATCGCTCAAGCCATGGGCTTGAACCAGACCGGCGAGACGACGAAGATTGTCAGCGCCCCGGAAGACGAATTTGTCGTTCTCAACCCCGAGCAGCGGCACGACGTCTGCTCGTGACAGCTTCAGCTTCCCCGAACCGTCTGGGGAAATCCCGCTCAGGTTCAGACCATGTAGCGCCAATATCAGCGGAAGGAAGCGATCGGCAGCCAACGAAACATGGCGACCGTCCGCAAGCGGCAGATAGAAATGATCGCCGCTTTCGGCGAGCTGTTTGATCAGATCGGGAGTGAAGTCCGACCTCGACACCAGCGCGGCCAGCATCGGCGCAAGATCGCGCCGCTCCCCGTCAATTTCGATTCCGAGCGCGAGTTCGAACCAGTCGATGCTGCTGGATTCCAGTTCCGCATCGAAGTCGCCCGATGCTGCCAGCCGATGGGGAAAGTCGTCATCGATATGGATCTCGAAACCCTGCGCCCGCAGTTCAGCCGCCTCAAGGTTGAGAAAATCGAGCCAGTCATAGGGCTCGTCGAGCGTCAGGTCACGGGCATGGCGGGAATCGAGAAAGGGAAACTTCGCCCTCGCCTCGACGAAACCGAGATCGGTCAGGCGTCTGCGTGCCTCTTTCTCCTTCGGCTGACGGCGCTTGATCGCGTAGACCTGTCCGGCGTGGAATGCCTCCACCCGGCTCGCCCGTTCCGACAGGTCGATCTCGATCGGGCCGTAGCGGAAGCCGAGATGAGCGACCGCGACCTGGCCACTGTTTGCTCGCGCCTCGCGGTAGTAGAAGGAGATCTCGCTCATCCGACCCTGTTGCAGGCGCAATACCGGGACCGGTTGCTCGTCGATCTGCACCGCGGCCGCAGGCGTCGCCGGCAACAGGCCGTGATGACGTTCCGGCAGACGCTGGCCGAGACGCCGCGACACTTCCATGACCTGGGCGCGCGGAATCTCCGGCGCCGACAAGAGCTGGCGGGCAAGCCGTGGCGGCAAGCTCAGTTCCACCGGTCCTATGGTCGCGGCGGACTCATCCACATAGACTGGCGGCTCGGCATTGAGCGCAATCGTTCCCGGCACGAGAAGGCAGGGAGCAACACCGCGCTTGCTGGCCTGGCGCCATTCGATCCGACCCTCGCGCTTGTCTCCCCATCGCAGCGGCAGTCGCTTATGGTCGAGCCAATAGGCGCGACCCGTCGCGACGATCCGCTGCAATAGCTCGCCCGAAAGCGGCCGTTGGCCGTAGTAAACTCCTCGAGACGTAGCCGAAATCTGACTTAAGATATCGATGTCGCTGTCGCGGTAATATTTCGGTGCCCGCTCGGGTGCAAAATCGGACACGCTGGGTTGGGAGTAGTTGCCGCCGAAATCACCGCCTTTCAGCACCCTGACCGAGAGCAGCGATACGGCCAGAAGCGGGGTCTGTACGCCCTCGCGGGAGGGATGCAGACGATAAAGCAGCCGCTGGTTCAGTTCGGCGGGATAATCGTCGCCGCGCACCGCGTTGCCGACATTCTCAAGCCAGCTATTGACTTCGTAGCCCAGCACGGGCGGCAGGGTTGCCGCAGCTTGCTCGATCGCCGTGGAACCGACCGATAACGGCTTCCCGCTGGTGGCTTCGAGCAGGGTTGCTGCCACATGCTTGCAATTGAAGGACATCGGACAGCTACATTCGCCGTCGAGGTCAGTGAGCCGGTCGCCGCTGAATTCAAGTTGAATATCGACGCGATACTCGTTTGATGCGCTTCCACGCACCTTGGCACGAAGGTGCGTCAGGTCTTCGCTGACCTCCAGTTCCTTGACGCGCCCTTGCGCTTGATAGACGTGCGCCTTCTCAAAAGCCGAACGGCTGAAGTAGTCATACAAGTCCTTGCGCTTCAGCAGATTCGAAAGCACGCAATGAAATTCCACGTCATGAGCAATTGGCTAGATAAGAGGATGGTTCGACGTGAGCAAGCTCATAAGCCCTAATCGCACTCG
This sequence comes from Bradyrhizobium sp. AZCC 1719, assembly GCF_036924525.1. Lineage (NCBI taxonomy): Bacteria > Pseudomonadati > Pseudomonadota > Alphaproteobacteria > Hyphomicrobiales > Nitrobacteraceae > Bradyrhizobium > Bradyrhizobium sp. AZCC 1719. Next base: position 6,009,683 of record NZ_JAZHRU010000001.1, read on the forward strand.
ATCGTCCCCGGCGGTTCAACGTCATACACGGCCGGGCTCACAACCCCTGGTTGAGTTGTCAATCCTACCAGAAGAACCACCAGTCGGTCGGTTTGCCGGGCCGCCGTCCAGAGTTTGAAAGTGCTCACGATTTCTTGAAGCCATCACCCCGCCGCCGCCCGTTCGATCTCCGCGATATCGATCTTCTTCATCGTCATCATACTGTCCATCGCGCGCCTGGCGGCATCGCGATCGGGTCCGTTGAAAATCTCGAGCATCCGCTTGGGAATGATCTGCCAGGAAAAACCCCAACGGTCCTTGCACCAACCGCACGGCCCTTCCTGGCCCCCATTGGTGATGATCGCATTCCAATAGCGGTCGGTATCCTCCTGGCTGTCGGTCTGGACCATAAAGCTCACCGCCTCGTTCGGCTTGTAGTTGGGTCCGCCGTTGAGCCCCAGGAAGCGCCGGCCGAGCACGGCGAACTCGACCGTCAGTTCCTCGCCCTGCCCTACGCCCGGCTTGGCGGATGCATGGCCTGCGCCGACACGGCTATCGGGAAAGGTCGCGGCGTAAAACTCCGCCGCCTCACGTGCTCTGCCCTGATCGAACCACAGGCATGTTACAAGCTCGGCCATCGCAATCTCCTATCAAGAACTCGCGCCGTCGACTGGCTTCGAGGGTAGCGCCCTGGCCTCCACGCCATCGCCACCGGCGAAGCGAGCGTCCCCCGCATTAAGCTTACGCCTTAACCAATAATTAATTATGGCTTTGCGGGCACGAAAGGCTCAGCTTAGCGTTTTGGCAATGCTGCTCAGTAACCTACGATGGGTGAGTGCCATGACCTATAAAACGACGTTGATCGCGTCTCTCAGTGCCGTCGCGCTTGTCCTTGCCGCGGGCGAGGCATCTGCCGATCCGGGCGTCGCGCGGGGCGCAGGTGTTGCGCCGTCGCGTCCGGCTTTCCCGGCATTCCCCAAATCGGGGCACCATCACCATCATCGGGGCGTAAGCGGTTTCTGGCCGGCCGGCGGCGTCGTCTATGGTCTGTCGGATGAGGTCGACCGACCGGTCGTCGTGGAGACTCCGCCTCTCAAAACATCGGACGATATCCGCTTCACGTGCGTGTACGATATTCCCTGGGATTACGTCCATCGATGTCCGCAGTTCACCACGCCTCGGCAATAGTTTGAGAGCATCTGTGTGGACGCTGCTCCGCAATGCAGCCTAGGGCTGACGGCGGCGCGCAAACTACAAATGTTGTGTGTACCAATGAGACCAGCGCCCGGTTCTGATCGAATCAGAGCCGGGCTTTAGATTCTGGTTCAGGCTTTCGCTGCATGTCCGGGCCTGCTCCGGCCGTGCGCCCTCGTCGCATGCCCCGCCACTACGGAGAAATTCCCATGAATGACCAGACCCTCGTAGTCCAGTCCATGAAGGCCAGTACACACGGCTTTGCGAGTCTCGCCGTGCCGACGTATCGCGCTTCCACCATCGTCTTCGATTCCGCCGAAGAGTACCAGAATCGCGGCAAGCGACCGCCGGACGGCTACAGCTACGGCCTGTATGGCACCCCGACGACGCGAGAACTCGAGCAGAAACTGACGGCGCTCGAGAACGGTGTCCGCACCTTCCTCACCCCCTCCGGTCAGGCGTCAAACGCCTTCGCGTTGCTCGCACTGTTGTCTGCCGGCGACCGCCTGCTTATGGCCGACAACGTGTACCCTGCCACGCGCGCCTTTGCTGACCACGACCTCAGAAAGCTCGGCATCGACACCATCTTCTTCGATCCGACGTCATCGGAGGACCTTGCCGGCAAGCTCCACGGCGGTGCGAAAATGGTCTGGTGCGAACAGCCGGGGTCAACGACCATGGAGGTGACCGACCTGCCGCGCCTTGCCGAACTGAGCCATGCAGCGGGTGCGCTGGTCGGATGCGACAATACCTGGGCAACGCCGCTCAACCTGAAGCCGCTCGATCTTGGAGCGGACATCGTCACCGAAGCGCTCACAAAATACGTCGCCGGCCATTCCGACGTCTTCATGGGCTCCATCACTGTGCGTGACGAGAAATTCGTCGAGACGATGCGTTCAACGCTGGGCCGTTATGGCATAGGCGCCTCGCCCGACGACGCGTCTCTCGTGCTTCGAGGCATGGAAACGCTGGCCGTCAGGCTATCCTACAGCTCCCGGGTGGCGACTGATATTGCCTCGTGGCTCGTCTCACAGCCGATCGTCGAGGCAGTGCTCTTTCCGCCGCTGGCGCAATCGCCGGGCCACGCCCTCTGGAAGCGTGACTTCCGAGGTGCAAGCGGTGTGTTCAGCGTGATCTTTCGGCGAGGTATGGCGGCCCGCGTGCTTCAAGCTCTCGATACGCTGCGCATCTTCTCAATCGGAGCTTCCTGGGGAGGAACGCGCAGCCTTGTGGCACCGATGCCCGTCGTACAGCATCGCAGCGTCACGCCCTGGCCCCACGACGATTTGGTTTTGCGCTTCAGCATCGGGCTCGAAGCGGAACAGGATCTCCATGCAGACGTCGAAAGGCTTTTGCAGAGATTGTCCGCGGATCCGCAGTGAGTGACGGCGAAGCTCGTGGCGCAATAGCGAAGGCTAATCCGAGCTGGCGGAATGTCTATTCCGCCTATCGTTGATCTACTTTTCAAACAGCATGAGCGTCGCGGGCCAAGAGGCGACATGCCGGATTCAAATTGCCTGCAGGGTCGCGCTCTCTCGCGATGCGGCTGCCGCATCACGCATGACGCCGGACACGGTGCTGTATGCCTCCACCCAGGCGGACTTCGCCGCTGGCGTCCAAGCCTCTTTCAACCCCTGCTCCAGTGTCCATAGCAAGGCTGCACCAACCGTTTCGTAATGCCGATCCTCTACGCCATACCGAATATGGTTCCGCCCGAGGATCTCTAGCGTCGGTATCAACGACGGCAAGTCATCGACACTGTTGATCACGGCACTCAGTGCCTGGACGAGCTTCCGGCGCTGCTCTTTCATATCGGCATTCTTGAACAATCGCTGCAGCGATGGATCGAGCGTAAACAGTCTCTCATAGAACAAACCAGCCGCGATATCGCTGATCGGAATCACCTTTGCCCAGGTCGTCTTGAGAAGTTCTTTAGTTTCAGGAGACATGGCAGCACTTTCCTATCCGTTTGAATAATCTGATCGGAACACTGCAAATATGTACTGGGCCAACGCGCCAAGGTTCGATACCGGCACAATGATTTGTTGAGATCAGTACGTTCTCTTACTGCGAACGGCCCCAAAAGGAGCAGCGGGTCGCAGTTCATCTTTAGACCCACAGCAACGGTCACTTCGGTTCGGGGGGCGCGTGCGCGCCCCCGACACCAACATTAGCGTCAACGCGCTCCGGCGTATCGGTCAGATGACCTGGCCGCCGGAGACTTCGATCCGCTGGGCGTTGATCCAACGATTGTCCTCGCAGAGCAGGCTCGCGATCATCGGACCGATGTCATCGGGCTGGCCGACACGGCCGAGGGTGGTCATGCCCGCGAAGGTCTTGTTGAGATCCGGCGTATCGCGGACGGCGCCGCCGAGGAAGTCGGTCTCGATCGCGCCCGGCGCCACCGTGTTGACCGCAATGCCGCGGCTGCCCAGCTCCTTTGCCATGTAAACGCTGAGCACTTCCACCGCCCCTTTCGCCGCCGCATAGGCGGAGAAGCCGGGGAAGGACACGCGGGTCAGGCCGGTGGAAAGATTCACGATCCGGCCGCCATCGGCGATCAGCGGCAGCAGCGCCTGGGTGAGGAAGAACACGCCCTTGAAGTGAACGTTGACCAGCTTGTCGAACTGCGCCTCGGTCGTCTCGGCGATCGACGCCATATCGCCATGGCCGGCATTGTTCACGAGGTAATCGAATGTGTCGCGCTGCCAGGTTTTCCGAAGCATCGTCCGCAGTCGATCGGCGAACGAGGCGAAAGTAGAGACATCGCTGACGTCGAGCTGCAGGGCGACCGCCTTGCGGCCGATCCCCGCTATCTCGGCGACAACGGCTTCGGCGTCCTGCTGCCGGCTTTGATAGGTGATGATGACGTCGCTGCCCTTGCGGGCGATGTTGAGCGCCGTGTTCCGGCCGAGCCCGCGGCTTGCACCGGTAATGAGGGCGATCTTGGTCATGGTCGTGCTCCTGTTGCGTGAGTGACCACGCCGATATGGCGCACGCGAGCCAGCCTTAGTTGCCAGAACCTCGACGATCCTTGCCTAATCCTCCAGATCGAATTTACGCATCAATCCGGGCGCGATAGGATTGCCGCATGACCGACACTCTCCTCAAGGCTGTTCGCCGCTATGCGCAGGCCAATGCCGATCCGGCCGGGATTGCTCGCACTCCCATTGCCGGTCTGACGGCCATTCGTGCGACTGCACCGAGCGGCCTCGACTACGCGATCTCCCGACCGCTCGTCTGTCTCGTGCTGCAGGGAACCAAGCACGTGACGATGGGCAATCGGGCCTTCACATTCAGCGCGGGTGACTCTTTGCTGGTCACGGCTGACGTTCCAACGGTGAGCCAGGTCAAGCGGGCGAGCATCGCCTCGCCCTACTTCGCGCTCGTGTTGGACCTGGACCCGCCGGTGATCGCAGACCTCGCCGTAGAGATGAAAGCCGTGCCGACCGCCGACGGCGCGCCGGTGCGCTGGGAGCCGACCGATGCCGAGGTTACCGACGCGGCCCTTCGGCTGATGCGCCTGATTGAGCGCCCGGCGTCCGTGCCGGTGCTGCGCACACAGTTGATACGTGAGATGCATTACTGGCTTCTGACCGGCCGGCACGGAGAGGCGATCCGGCGTCTTGGCTGGCCGGACGGTCACGTGCAGCGAGTGGCGCGCGCGGTCGCAGTGCTTCGGGCCAAGTTCGCCCAGCCATTACCGGTCGAGCAACTGGCGGCCGTTTCCGGAATGAGCCCGTCGTCCTTCCATCAGCATTTCCGGGCAGTGACGTCGCTTTCGCCGCTGCAGTTCCAGAAACAATTGCGCCTGATCGAGGCGCGACGCCTGATGTTGTCCGAAGGGATGGCCGCGAGCAGCGCCGCCTTTGCGGTCGGCTACGAGAGCGCGTCGCAGTTCACCAGGGAATACGGCCGCCTGTTCGGCTTGCCGCCGGGCCGGGAGACCAAAGCAGCGAGAGGGAACGTCCAGGCCGCCTGATTCACCCTGCGCGCCGTTCACCAGTTCGTCACGATGAGAACGCCAAGCGGCTATCGATAGTTACTTCCTTGCCACAACGAACGGCCGCCCGTCCTTGCCGCGCGAGGCATGGCGAGCGCGCTCGATGATTTCAAATCCCGCTGCCGAAATTTCGCGCTCCAGGTCCTCCGCGGACAGGAACGCCACATAGGGCGCCTTGCCGACGAGCTGCATCAAGGGCAGCGCAATGCGCAATAGCGGATTCATTTCCTTCAGGCACGGCGTCTTGGAAATGAAGACCCCGCCGGGCCGCAGCAGCCGATGGACGCCTCGGAGCGCCGTTTCGCGCTCCGCCACCAGATGCAGGACATTGAAGCCGAAAGCGATATCGAAACTCGCGTCCGGCCACGGCGCCGCCTCGGGCCGCGCCACTTCGAACGTGGCGTTGCTGCAGCCTTCGGCTTTCGCCTTTTCGCGCGCGATCGCGATCATTTCGCCCGATAAGTCGGTCGCCACAATGCGCCCGACCGATGATGCAAGTCTTAGCGCCGTCGTTCCCGTCCCGCATCCGAACTCAAACGCCGTTTCGTCCCCCTTGAGGTAATGTCGCGTCCGCTCAAGCGTGCGCTCATAGCCCGCCATGTCGGCGATCGGGTCGGCGGCATATTTGCGCGCAGCGCGATCCCAGAACTGCGCGTCATTTGCAACACGAAACATGGCGGCTCTCCTGCGCGGTGACTTCTAGCATACGTGCAGGAAATGGAAATGCTAACGGCGACGCAGGTGCGCGGGGTGGATTCGCGAAAGCGTAACCCGCCGTTCAGGCGTTCGTCATGATGTGACAATGCGGTGAATTACCCCCTCGACTAACTGACTAATTAATCGCGGCCAGAAAAGACTGTCGCAACGACAATTCGTTTCAAACCGCGATGGCCGTTTTAGACAGGACCGACGGCACCGGACGAGCGATCAGGCAGGGACGTATGTCAGCCGGACCGTATCCTCGCCAATATGATCGGTGGCGACGAGGCGAAGGGGCGGCCGGGGGCCGGCGAAGAATGGCTTGCCCCGGCCAAGCACAAAGGGGCGGAAGTACAGTCGATACTCATCAATAAGGCCAGCGTCGCCCAGGCTTCGCGCCAAGTCTGGTCCGGCGACTTCAATCTCACCGCCGAGCCGAGCCTTCAGCTCACGGACCGCCTCGATACCATCCGTGAAGAGTGTGGCGTTGGGGCCGACGGACTTCAACGAGCGCGAGACCACCCACTTCGGTTGGCTCCGCCACACCGCCGCGTAATCGTGTTCTTCCGCGCCCCAATCGGGCTGGTCTTCGTCCCAATACCGCATCACCTCGTAGATGCGGCGACCGTACACACTGCCGGTGAAACCGCGCACCTGCTCGATGAAGTGACGAAAGAGCACCGGATCCGGTGGCCCCATCGCCGTGTGGTCGACGTAGCCATCCAGGGACAGATTCATTCCGAAAACGAGCTTCGCCATGTTCTGTCCTTTACTTCCAGCGAGGATCGCCGAGCGGACTCTCCGTCACGGCGGTTGCAGTTTGCAACTGGTTGTAGCCTACCGAGACTGGTTTTATATTGCAATCAGTTTTTCGGAGTGAGCATGTGGGTCACCAAGGCGCAACCTAGGGTGGGCAAAGCTGGCCGTAATTGTGGTCAACCCTCTACGGCGTTCTCATGAACCCCGCTGCCGCGAAGGCCCCAGAGGATCAGCGCAAAGGATATGATTCCCGTCGGGGCGGCTGGGTACATGACGAGTTGGATCAGCATCTCCTGAGCGTCGTTCCCACGTGCGCCGGCCGCCGCGATCGGAATGATCGAACCACCGGCTCCCAAGAGAGCCGCGATCACGAAACCGGCGATCGTTGCAAGCGCGGAATAGATGAGAAACCAGAATGCCAGCCGTGACGGCATCGATGTGAGCTTCAGCTTCGGCCAGACCAGACCCTCGGCCACAAGCAACACTCCGGTGAATCCGCTGAGCGTGTGAACCGAACGGCCGAGATTGGGTGCGGCGAAATACGGCCCCGCAAATCCCTGGAAGCTCGTGAAGAGGAACAGGGCCACGCCGATTTGAATCAGCCGGTGACCCTGGACGGCTAGTCGCGTCGCGCTCATGCGTTGCTCCTTTCGGCTGTCACCGTGATGTCTGGAGCCCGGTTCTGATTGAATCAGAACCGGGCTCCAGATTTTTGTTTTGACGCGTTTTCTTGACGCGAACCGGACCAGATCGAGTACCGCATTTACCGCGTCGCCTGATTGCTGCGCCTTGTGAGATTTATCGAGTGCTTCGATAAGGAAGATTCCGCGGCTACGGAATTCCACGCTGGCCTCGGCCGTGCAAGGCTTAGCGCAGTTCGCTTGCGGTTGCCCGCGCGGTCTCGACGAAATGGCGAAGCGCGCGCCGGGCGCCGCGTGGCCGCCATGCGATCGCGAGTTCCCAAGCGAGATCGTCGGGCCCCTCGACGAGAGGCACGAACGCGACCCCCTCGACGTTCATGGTTCGCGCGCCCGAAGGTACGAGGGCCAAGCCGAGTCCGGCGGCGACGAGGCTCAGGATCGTGTGCATCTGCCGTGCTTCCTGTGCGATGCGCGGCAGAAAGCCGGCCCGTCGGCAGGCCTGCATGATCCGTGTGTGAAGAGCCGGACCCTGCCGGTGGGGGAACAGAATGAAGGCGTGCTCGGCGAGATCTGTGAGCCTGCACTGGCCGGCTGACGCGAGCGGGCTGGCCGCAGGGACGGCGATGGCGACCTGATCGCGGTGGATCAGTTCAATCGTGAGGCCGTCAATCTCCTCTACTGGTGGGTGAAGGAAACCGAGATCAACTGTGCCGGTCGCCAGGTCTGATAGCTGTGCGTCGGTCGGGCGCTCATCGAGCCGAATGGCCACCTCTGGCCAGGCTTCCTGAAAACGGCGGATCGCGGCCGGGAGCACGCGATAGAGCGCCGCAGACACGAATGTCACCGAGAGCTCGGCAAGTTCGTCGGACGCAGCGCGCCGTGCAAGGCGCACGGCCTCGTCGCCCTGGGCGAGCGTCCGCCGCGCCTCCTCGAGGAACACCCGACCGGCCGGCGTGAGGCTCACGACGCGCTGGGTTCTTTCGAAGAGCGGGAAGCCGAGCTGAGCTTCGAGTCGCCTGATCGCTTGGCTCAGGGGCGGCTGAGCCATGACGAGCCGCGCTGCGGCCCGCCCGAAATGCAGTTCCTCAGCCACAGCCACGAACTGGCGCATGTGCAGTAGATCAACGGCCATATCCTGATCGTCTCAATAAAGATCGCATTGATATTGGTAACGTGGAACGCGAAGTACAACCTCCCTCGCATCGGCAACCGCAACCGGTGTTCTTGCCTCGAGCGCCGGCATTCAAGGAAGTGACGATGCGATTCTTGTCATTCGCCATGGCCACGGCGATGGCCTTGCTTACCCCGATCCAGGCCGGGGCCGAGATCTGGCGCGAGGATTTCCGCGTTTCCTCGGAGCCCGGGATAGAGTTGGCCCTCCGCGAGGTACGCGATACCGACGCGCGGGCGGCAAGGCCACCCGTGATCCTTCTGCACGGCGCTCGCGTACCGGGCGTCGCCTCCTTCGACCTTCCGGTCGAGGGCGGCTCGCTCGCCGCCGACCTCGCGCGTGCCGGCCACCGGGTGTTCGTTATGGACGCGCGCGGCTACGGCGGGTCGTCGCGCCCCCGTCAGGACGGGCCGCAGGATGGTCAACCGCTCACCAACTCGCACGAGATCGTACGCGACATTGGTGCCGTCGTGAGCGCGGTCGAACGCCGAACGGGCAGCGACCGCGTCGCGCTCCTCGGCTGGGCAACCGGCGGGCACTGGGCCGGCATGTATGCCGCGCTTCACCCCGAGCGGGTCAGCCACCTCGTCGTCTACAACAATCTTTATGGCGCAACGCGCGGGCACCCTTCGTTGGGGCCCGATGGCGAGAACGCTGACCCGGCGGATCGCAGCCGCTTCAACGTTGCGAGGTTCGGCACCTATCGGCTGAACACCGCCGACTCGTTGTTGCCCTCATGGGACCGCTCGATCCCGGCTCGGGACAAAGCAGGCTGGCGCGATCCGGCGGTGGTCGAGGCCTATCTGAAAGCGGCGCTCGCGTCTGATCCGACCTCCACCAAGCGGAGCCCGCCGGCGTTCCGGGCACCCTCGGGCGCGATGGAGGACAGCTTCTATCTCGCGTCGGGCCGACAGTTGTGGGACGCGGCGTCGATCACGGCGCGGGTGTTGATCGTGCGCTCAGGCAATGATTTCTGGAGCCGGCCAGAGGACGTGACGGCCTTGGCAAGTCACTTGGCCAATGCTGTCGAGGTGCGCACCGTCACGATTCCGAACGCCACCCACTACGTTCACCTCGATCGCGCCGAGCATGGGCGGGCGCAGTTCCTGAGCGAGGTGACACGCTTCCTCGCGCAGCCACCCCTGGCGGCGGCGCGATGACGCAGATAGCGGCCATCGCTGAGCGGATGGCGGCTTCTGGGTTCCCGGATAGAGACTATCGACAGCGACCGGTCAAATCTTTGTGCACAGATGCGAGCGGGGTCCCAACAACAGGCGCTCAAGAACACCGTCACCCTGCATATTACCAGGCGTGGATTCCGGCCGACGAGTACGTCACGGCTTAAGCTCCGCATTGCTTGATACCTCGATGTTCGAGGCCTACATGGTTCGTATGGCTCGCCTGCCTCGCCCCGTAAAGGCCATCCGTTCGGCGCCTCGCCCAATGCTCGATTACACCGATCGCGCGTACTGGCAGGGAACGATCAAGATGTCGCTTTCCAAGTTCTTCGTACTTTGCGTGCTTCATCAGAAGCGGATGCACGGATACGAGGTTGTCCAAGCAGTTCAAAGAACGACAAAGGGATGCTGCAGTCCTACCGAGGGAACGGTCTATCCGGTGCTCAACGAGTTTGAGGCAGGCGGCTACCTCACCTCGCATTCCGAGATTGTCCAGGGGCGCGAACGGAAGGTCTACACCCTCACCAGGAAGGGGCGCGAAGCGTTCCAGACCGCAGTCGACGCATGGCTGGAGGCGACAGATTGCATCATTGCCAGCAAGGCAGCAGCAGATGCGATGAATCGTTCGCGCGGCAAAGCCAAATACACATGCTGATATTTTTTTGCACTTATACATCGATGATCAAGGCATCGGTATCCGATGCGTCTGTTGGGTCGCTGCATATATGCATTTCAAAGAGTCAAATGAACATGGTCATCGCGCTTGGCAGCGCTCAGGCCGGCCGCAGGATCGACCTGTTCGGCGGCCGCGACGTGCTGGCCGTTATCGGTCGCTCGAACTTGCCGGCTTCGTCGCTCTCCTTGCTCCCACCCTTCATCAACGGTTGAACAAGCATGAGACTTCGTTCACTTGCCAATCCGGATCTCCTGCCCGCGCTCGACAAGCGCTACGCCCTGCAACGGCCGGAAACCGACCTTGGCGGCGGTCCACAGTATCCCCCACGCATCCTGCTGCTCTACGGATCGCTGCGGGAACGCTCCTATTCCCGGTTCGTCGTCGAGGAGGCAGCGCGCCTGCTGCGGTTCTTCGGAGCCGAGCCGCGGATATTCGATCCCTCGGATTTGCCGCTACCCGATCAGGTCAGGGCGGACAATCACCCGCTGTCCACGAGTTGCGCGAGCTCGCCATGTGGTCGGAAGGACAGATCTGGTGCAGCCCGGAGCGCCACGGCCAGATCACCGGCGTCATGAAGGCGCAGATCGATCACTTGCCGCTCGACATCGGCGGCATGCGGCCTACCCAGGGCCGGACACTGGCCGTCATGCAGGTTTGCGGCGGCTCGCAGTCGTTCAATGCGGTGAACACGCTTAGGCTCTTGGGACGCTGGATGCGGATGTTCACCATCCCCAACCAATCGAGCGTCGCGAAGGCCTTCCAGGAGTTCAATGAAGCCGGACGGATGCGGCCGTCTGGCTACTATGAGCGGATCGTCGACGTGGTCGAGGAACTTTTCCGTTTCACGATCTTGCTCCGACCGCATGTCGCTGCCCTGAGCGACCGATACTCCGAGCGCAAGGAGGCGGGCCGCCCGGCGAAAGATGTCGAGACTGACCTGTCGGCGATCGCAACAGCGCACCAGCGGTGAGGAACACGAGCGTGACTAAGGCTGGTCCGGCCGACTGATCTCCACTTGGTCAAGCGCGACCGAGACTGGCCGCAGGGCATCGCCCCTCTGGCACGCCTGCGGGCCTGAATTGCGCTCCACACGACGCTTCAGTTCTCCGCGGACCCCGCCCCTCCCTTTACTTTCCGGCTGGTCCCGCCCAAAGGACGCGAGGCGAGCAAGCGCCCTGCTAACGTTTCGTCGAGCGACGGCGCGAACTGACGTTCTTCCCTATGGAAGAGGGCTTTGAAGAAAAGAGTGTCAGAAGCCGAATTGATTATTCTGGCGATCAAGGCGGTCGCGAGCACGGCAAAGGCCAGGCGAGCAAGAAGCACGCTCGTAAGGTCAGCGCCGAGCGCGACGACGACCACCGTATCCTCGATGAGGCTGTGGGCAAAACCCATGAACACGCAAGCGAGGAATATCTGACGCGGCTCTGCGCTAGCCGTGCGCGCCTCGCGGATCAGCAGTCCTGCGCCATAGGAAATCCCAAGAAACAGGCCGACAGCGGCGAAAGGCACCGTCTGCTTTTCAATGCCAGCGAGTCGAAAGAGTGGCGCAAGCCCACTGTTCATCCAATCCAGGATGCCTGACATCTTGAGAAGCTCGATTAGCCAACTCAGCGAAAGCAGAACGAACAGCATGATCGCCAGGGTCTTGAGTGTGCCCAGGAGAACGCCGCTCCAACCGGTGCTTTCATTCATCGGCATCCAGGCCGGCTTCACCGGCTCGGACTGCCATCCGGTGGCGGCGAATATCTGGTGCAGAAGGACGGCAAAGATCAACCCTCCGCCGATACGAAGCGCCGCGGTGACCAGGAAGCCAGGTCCGGCTTTTTGAATTATCCGTTGCTCGATCGGAATGGCGTGCGCAAACAGCAAAAGAGCCGAAAAAACTGTCATGTCGGCTGTGCTGAGTGCTGAAAGCGGAACCAGGGTGAATATGGTCACAAGCGCCCCCCAGATCCCGACCAGCAATCCGGTCAGCCAGGCAAAGGCGAGTTCGGGTGGCAATCCCACCAGCGTCATGACTGGGGAGAAGAACGGAGAAATCGCCTGGATGACACCAAGGTCCTGCAGAAGCTGGGTGACTATCGCAACCGGCACGATGACGCGAACCAGCTCCCAATAGATTTCAAGCGTTTCCAATGTCTTGCGATAGACGGCGGTGCAGATCGTCATTGGCGGCTCCATCAGCGTTGGAGCCCCGTGACTAGCGGGAGACGCTTCGCATTTGCGGTCAAACTTTGCGATTCTGTGCAATAAAATTGCATCGACGGACGCCGAGCGAGGACCGAGATGGACAAGATCGACAGGAAGCTTCTCAACCTGCTCCAGGATGACGCTTCACGGACGAACGCCGAACTGGCGGAATTGGCCGGGCTTTCCCCCTCGAGCTGCCTGCGCCGCATTCGACGACTGAAAGAAAGCGGCGTCATCAGCCACGTTGTCGCGCTTCTTGCCCCGGCCAAGGCTGGCCGAGGCATGAAGGCGTTCGTCACCGTCGAACTGGAGCGACATGGCGAGCAATACATGCATGATTTTTTGGAACGGGCCGCTCAGGAAACGGCCGTCACTCAGGCCTACAGCGTGAGCGGCCAAACCGACGCCGTCCTCATGCTACGCTTGACGGATATGGACGAGTTCGATGCGCTGTGCGAGCGGCTGTTCCGAGAGCGAAGCAATGTCGCACGATACTACACCATGTTCGTGATCCGAACGGCCAAAGAAGTGACCGCAATTCCGCTCTAGATTCTACAGTTCGATAGACCTACCGGCTGCCTTCGCATTGCGGTCGTTCGCGACCACATGCTCAGCGGGGGCGGTCCCCTGCGGATCGGCGTGAGCGCCACGGCGTCAGCCTCCCGCCATCAGATCCTTCGCCAGCGCCATGTAAGCCGGCAGCGTTACCGGATCGTTGGCGGCGTTGCCGGCGGCCGGGTGCGAGGCATAGCGGGCGATCACCATCTCGGCTTTCGGATCGATATAGATGCCCTGCCCGTGAACGCCGCGCGCCATGAAGGCGCCGTGCGCGTTATGTGTTACCCACCACTGGTTCCGGTACGAGGCGCCGGGCAATGTGGTGTAGCCGGCCGGCTTGAACTTTTCGGGATCGCCGCCGCGCGCGATGTCTTCGACGACTTGAGACGGCACGATCTGGCGGCCGTTGAAGCGGCCGTGATTGCGGATCGTCTCGCCGAAGCGGGCGAGATCGCGCAAGCTGGTCGAAAGGCCGCCGCCGCCGCTTTCGGTGCCGATGCGGTCGACGTGATAATGCGCGTCCTCTTCCGCACCCATCGGAATCCAGATCCGCTCCGACAGCAGATCGGACAGCGTCATGCCGCTGGCCCGCCGGCAGATCCAGGCCAGCACGTCTGAATTGACGGTCTTGTAGGCGAAGGCCTTGCCGTGCTCGCCCTGCTTGCGCTGCGCACGCAGAAAATCGAAAATATTGGTCGCGCCCTCGTAGCCCGGCTCGATCGGCGCCATGCCGTTCGCCCGCCTGAGCCCGAACACGCCGGAATTCTTGTCGGTATAGACCTCGGTGTATTCGAGGCCCGTGGTCATATCCATCGCCTCGTGCACGCGCGCATCGCCGAACGCGCTGGCCTTCAGCTCGGGGACATAGTCCGTGATCGGCGCCTGCGGATCGATCTTGCCCTCTGCCACCAGAATGCCGGCGAGCGTGCCGGTGAAAGATTTCGTGACCGACATCGCGATATGCGGTTTGTGCGGCTTCAGCGCACCGAAATAGCGCTCGTAGATCAGCTTGCCCCGGTGCAGCACGGCGATGCCGTCGGCATAGGTTTCCTCAAGCATGCGCGCAAACGTCATGGGACGTCCGTCCATCGTGACCGAAGCGGACGCACCGATATCGTGCTCCTCGCGCGGCAGCACCGACGCGGGCCCTGCCCCGCGCCAGACGTTTACGGTCGGCACCAGTTGGCGAATATTGCTCCATGCCCAGCGCAATTCGGGGAAGCTGCGGAACGATCCGGTATGGAACGTGATGGTTTTGTCCGGCGGCGGGGGAAAGCCCTGCATCCAGCCGAGTGCTTGCGGATCGGTCTCGGCGGCAGCGGGGGCGGCGGTCTGACTGGGGGCGGTCGCGACGGACATGAAGGCTGGCTCCCGGGGGACGATGCGAACTCGTAACATGGCTATGCGTAGTGCGCAGCCAGCGTTTTAGCGGGGGTGATCGGCGCGGCGAGCAGATTTGTAGCCCGCACGAGCGCAACGATATGCGGGGAGAGTGGCCCCGGGTATCGCTGCGCTCACCCGGGGCTACGCTTGCTTGCCGAGCCCGTACCGCTTGCGGTTTTGCGCCGCATGACGTCCGAACTCGATCAACCGCGTCTATCCTAGGCGAACAGCAAGTTGTCGGCCGAAAGACCACGGAGCGACTCTCCTGGCAGGAAAATGCTGCCGTCGTCGCCGAAGTCGATGACGACGCCGGAATGGCGTTGTGTCGCGTGAGTAAGCACGTCCTCGAAGCTGTCGACGCCCTCGACATTGAGTGCGATCTGGTCGTCCTTGCCGAATCCCACAATCGCGTCGTTGCCGTCGCCGCCTTGGAACATGAACGTGTCGGCGCCCGCACCGCCCACTATCCAGTCGTCGCCCTCCCCGCCGGCAATCAGGTCGTCGCCCCGGCCGCCGAAGATCTTGTCATCGCCGGCGCCGCCATTGAGCTGGTCGTCGCCCCGGCCGCCAAAAATCTTGTCATCGCCGGTGCCGCCATCGACAACATCCCAGCCGGCGCCGCCAAACACCGTGTCGTCACCCCCGCCCGCCGTGACAAGGTCATCGTCTCCGCGGCCGATGATCAGATCGCGGCCGTCCGTTCCTTCCCGAAAGCGAACCGTGTTGATGTGAACTTCAGCGAGCTGGGCGCCCGGACGGGTGAAGTCGGCCGCGACCGGATCAATGAACTCGCCGGCCTCATTGAAGCCGCCGAGGATGATCTGGTCGCCTTCGCCGACCGGATTGCCCAGAGAGCCGTTGAATCCGGGATGGAGGTGAACGACACCGGACTCATTCAAGCCAGTGTTGGGCGCGGTCTGGTTGATGAAGGCCGCGTCAAGTTCGGTGTTTACTTCGGTGCCGGCGTCGTAAGCATCTGTGCCCGCGAATGCGATCGTCGTCTCGCCGAGGAAGCGACCCTGGGCGTCGAACAGCCGCAACGCCTCATCCGTGCCGATGAACGCATCGTTCGACGGGATAATCATCGATCCGAAACTGGCGAAGGGATTGGAGACACCGTCGACGTCGAGGATGGCCGAGGTGGTCTCCTGCGTCGCGATGGGGCCGGCGGCGCCGGCGACGAGCAAACCCTGTCCGTCGGCATCGGCCGTGACGAGCTCGGTACCAAGTATCGTGGCGGCGCCGTCCTCGGCCAATTGCTCGAGCCCCGGCGAAGCCGCTTCGCCGACGTTGAACAGATCGAAGCTTCCATCGTGGAAACCGAGCCAGGCCGGCGTCAAAAATGTGCCGCCGCTCTCGGAGGTATTTTTGATTGTGACCCTGAGTTCAGTCATGGACGCCTCCCCTTGACTGCAAGGCCCCCAGAGGATCACTCCCTAGTCAGCGCCATCGATCGGATCAAATGACAATAGCTCACGTCCAATCACAAGGCGTTGCGACATACAACCTGACTGACCCATCGCAATGCGTGCCATGATCAGCAGGATGCCACAGCAGCCGGCGTGGCGACGATCTTTGCGCTTACACCTCCGGGCAGTCTGAGTTCGGCCGTGGGCTCGTTTCTGGCGGTAACTCGTTCTGATGAGACAATGCGGTGGATTACGCCTTCGGCTACTAATCCACCCTACGAGCTGAAAACTTCGATGCCTTCATCGGCTCCGCTCCTCCGAGCGGAGATCCGGCGCCGAAAAGCTCTACCCTCAATGCTCCAGTTTGAAGGGTTCAGACCAACGTGAAGCGCCGGCGAGCGATCATAGCGGAAGTGACGGCGAGGTGACTTCCACCTTGCAGAAGCGGGCAAAAGCCAGGACCTCATCGAGACGATTGCCCAGATCGTCTTCACCCCCGCCGAGATAGGCCCGCAGCGCCGTCTCCATGACAGGCCGGTGCTGATGCGGCAGGCGTTCAAGCGTCCATCGGGCAGCGGCATCCTTGGACGCGATTTCGCCCGTGCAGGCGCTGAACCAGATGCGGGCCAGCGTAAGAATGATGTTCCTCTCGTCACCGCGGAGATCGTCCTCGCAATTCCACAGGGACAATGTTTCGTGCAGCGCGCGGCGAAAGTCAGCCGGCGGCACAGGATCGAAAAGATCGGACGCGCGGGGCCCCTTCAAGGCGACACTGTGCCGACGCAGCTTTGTCAGCAGGATCGCAAGATCACGATCCTCGATGGGAGGTTCGACGATTCCCCGCTTCACGTCGCCGCGCAGCCACTCGCCGAATTGCAGTTCACGCCGTGGAGAATAGCGCCACGGCACCACTTCGGCTTTGACGATGACTGTCACTTCCAGTGGGCGCAGCGGCGTGCCACCCTTCGGCGTTCCCGACACCGCCAGCAAGCCCGTCATTAACGAGGCCCGCGCGACAGGCGAAAGCGCGGCATTGACGGTAACCAGCAAGTCGATGTCGCTATGCGGCTTCAGCCCACCATCGATGGCAGAGCCGAACAGATGGATAGCATGAACCTGGCCGCTGAGGTGCTGCTCGATGACCGCAAGCGCCTGCTGTAACTGCTCAGCGATTTCGTCGGGAACAATAGGCATAGTGCTCATGAAAGTGCGCGATAGCGAGAGCCTCGCCCTCACTCCCACTCAAGCGTCCCCGGCTGCTTACTCGTCACATCATACACTACCCTATTCACCCCTTCACCTCGTTGATGATTCGCGTCGCGGTCTGGCCGAGGAAGCTCATGTCGAAGGGATAGAAGTCGGCGGTCATGTTCCGCCCGGTTTCTGATCTACTTTTCAAAGAGCATGAGGGTATGGGTCCGCATTCTCGCGGCGAAGCGCCCGAGCTTTGCGTCATCTGGGGCCCTCTGCACTAGTAGAGGGCGCAGGGAAGACCGGGTGCTGGCTGCACCCGCGGTCTCGTGTGCAATTGCGCATAGCAAAAGCGCACACGAGCATACAGGTACAGCGGGAGCATCCCGGCCTTCCCTGCGCGATGGCTTTACGGCTTATAACGTGCTCTCCCCGGCGAACGGCTTTTTTGCCACCGTCGCCCCCAAGAAGCTTAGCTTGCAGCTTCGCTCCTTAAGGACTTAATGCCAGCACCGCGACATCAGGACCACACGACTTCGCCGTACGCCTCTTGCGCGCAACGTCTATCGCGCCTTCAGCGTCCACCGCATCTCACCGCACGTCAGTGACGATGGCCAACGCCCCTCATCTGCCGTGAGACGGACGGAGTTATGCGACTGATTTGGGTGAGAACGAAAGCAGAATATTTTTGATTCCGGGGCTTGACACGACTTCTGAAAATCAGAAGTGATTTGCCTGTCGTGCTAGTTTGTGACGCGGCCTTGAGCTACCGTTGCAATTTTTTGCACTGTAACCGTGATGCGACGAGCCCACTCCTATTCGATGGTCACAATACCGGAACCTGAAATCGTGCAGAAAATCTCAAGAATAGGGTCGCCATCCCGGCGACGACGACGGCCCATCGAAAAACCCGCTTCAACGGCCACGCAAGCTAAGGTCTCGAACCGCAACGAAGGCGCGATTTGTCTCTGCCGCACGGCGGGCCTTCTCCTCCAAGACGTCGATCAGCGATACGCGGCGCGAGAGAACCTCGTAGAGATCGAGACCGTCAGCACAAATGAGATTGGTCTGACGGCCGCGCGCAAACGCATCAAGCCCGTCTATCGTGAAGCCTGAGTTGCTAACAAACAGACCGCGCGACCACGATGCTTTCCCTGCAACCTTTCCTGAGAAGATCATCAGGTCCGCGAAACCGATCTGCGGTCCGTGCCATTTGGCCTCCACCAGATAGGTCTGTCCCTGAAGCTTGAAGCTACCGTCGATCTGTTCCCCCACCAGGCGGAAAGCCCCGCGAGGTGCAAGGCCGAAGCCAGCAAACAGCTCGTTGAGGAATGCTTCGAAGCGAAGGCCGCGTGTCTGCGGGTCGAGCTTCGTGATCTCAATGAGAAGCGCGGCAAGCTCCTGCGCCTTCGCCTCGTTCAGCATTGTTGCTGGTCGGGGCGCGGGCTCCTCGGCTTTCGGCGGGCCGAAACTGCTGAGGAAGCCCGAATCCAGTAACTCCGGAATCTTGAATTGCACGCCGGGAAGGAGGCTGTTCAGCCGGTCGATCTCTTCGCGGCTCAGGGGATTTCCCTTACCGCGTCGGTAGGTCATGGCCTGCCGGACGATTGCCACGATCAGCTTTGTAAAGCACGACCGGCGCTGTTCGAGCGTCGCGGTCAAGAGCTGGACGATCGCAGGCCTCTTGCTGCCCGGAACCCATAGATCTCCGACGCCAGCTTGCGATGCCGCAAGCGGAAACGCCGTCCTGTTGTTTCCGCTTCCCGGAAGGAAATCGTAGAGGAGGTCCGCTAGGTCTTCGACCGCCTGGGCTTCACGAAATGACAGCATTGATTACTCGCCGTAGGCCTCTTCCATTCGCGCTTCAAGTTCGTTCAAGAACGGGGAGCGCCCCCAATTCATCCTCCCGCCACGCGTATCAACATAGCCGGAATAGAGCATGTGGATCTCGTCCCGAGCTCGCGTAAGGCCGACGTAGAACAACCGTCGGCTCTCGCGGCGAACCGCCGGCAGCTCATTGCGCCAGGGCAGACTTCCGAGATCGAGACCAACCATGATCACGACGTCATATTCGCAGCCCTTCGCGGAGTGCAGCGTCAACAAATTCAGGTGCAGCGGTGAGCCATCGCGTCCCCCGAGGCTCGCTAGGTCAAGGTCCGCGAGCGGCCCCCCGACCGCTAGCGCCGCGGACATGCGGTCTACCTGTTCACGCTGATCGGCGAGGCTCGGTTCGGTCGCCATCAACGCATCCAGAATCCCAGCCCGTACTCCCGCCACGAACTCCCGAGCGAGTCCCTCCTCGACTCGAAGCGACCAGAGAAGCTGTGTTAGACGTTGCGTTTCATCACGCGCCTGTGCGTCGGATATCCGAGTGCGGTGAAATCCGAGCCAGCGATCGAGCAGCCCACGCAACTGCGGACGGGCCTTGCGCCAGCCGCTGGAGCACCAGGCGGCGCAATCCTCGATCCAGCTCGTGAGCGCGACTTTCCGATAAGGAGCTGCGGTGTCGATGCGGACGAAATCAAGACCCGCGGCAGCAGCAGCTTCCGCGACGACGTCGCCGGCCCGATAATCCCGGTAGAGAATGGCGATCTCGCCGAGCGCGCGTCCGGGCTTGGCCGCGAGCGCTGCCGGGATGATCTCGGCGACCGCGTGCGCAGCCTGTCCTTCGAGCCCAGCGGGGCATCGGACGAATTCGATGACCGCCTGTCGGTCCGGGTCGTTGGATTGATAACCACGAGCCTCGCCGAGCGCCATTTCCGATGCGCTGACGATGCGCGACGCCGAACGATAGTTGAGCTGGAGCTGAACACGCTCGACATCGTCCCGCCCGGCCAGTTCCTGCAGCAGGGCTCCGTCCGCGCCGGTGAAGCCGTAGATCGACTGATCGGGGTCACCCACCGCAAAGAGCCGGACGCCGCCATCGAAGGCGACGCGCTTCACGATGCGGTGCAACGCCACGCCGAGGTCCTGATATTCGTCGACCGCGAGGACCGGAAATTTCGCCTGAAGAAGCGGGAGCACCCAGTCATGCTCCGACACCAGTCGCTGCCCGAAAATCACAAGATCATCGAAGTCGATGATGCCTAAGCGACGCAGCTCGGCCTCATATCCCTCCGCCCATGCGGCGAGCTCCGCCTCGCTGGTCCAGGCGATAGACGTCCTATCGAGAACCGACCGTCGATGCCGCCCAAGTTCCATCGGCTTGTTGGGATGGCCGACGCCGAACAGCCGATCTCCGACCCGCTTCATTGCTTGGTCGCTCTGCCGTTGCGTGGCGACGGCGAGCGGGAACGGCACCGGCAGGTCCGCAAGCCGGCCATAGGGCATGAGGAGATGCCTCAAGCAGAAGCCATGGACTGTGCCGATAAACAGATTGGGCGCCTCGCGCAGGCCTAGCCGTTCGAGGCGACGCGTCAGCTCGCGTGCACACTCCTGGCTATAGGTGATGCACGCCGCCCCGCGCGGTGCGCGCACGTCCTCAGCCATGATTCGGGCGAGCTTGAGCACCAGCGTCTTGGTCTTACCGCTGCCGGGTCCAGCCAGCACCACGCAGTGGCCAGTTGAGTCATAGGCCGCCTGCTGGCCCGGATTGCCGACAAGATCGGCCGCCTGGGCGAGATAGGCCGCACTGACGCTACGCAACGGCATTGCGAATGTGCTCCAACGCCTGGCGGATGTATTCTGGGCAAGTGTCCTCGGTGACGCTGGGCGCTAGCGCCTGGGCAAAGCGACCCTTGCCGACCCGTTCAATGAGAGCAATAAGGCGATCATCATCGAGTGTTTCGGGATCGTCCACCCATCCCTGCAACTCTTCGCGCGAGTCGTCGCCGATAGCCAGCTCTCGCTCGATCACCTCCTGAATGTCCTCGGCAAGCCCTCCGGTGAATAGTTCCGGCTCGAGGGTGTTGCTGTTGACAAAGTAGCCGAAGGGTTCGGCGCGAGCGATCACGGCGTCAGCGTCAAGACGCCGGTAGTCGACGCCTTCTTCAAGCAGTTGTAGCAGATTGATCAGGCGGCGGCGGACCCGAGGGGGACTTCTACCATTTGGGTCGCGGTCCGTCAGAATGACATGCGGGATGTTCAGTCCCTGCGGACCCAGCAGCTTGACGTAAGGCGTGAAATTGGTGCCGCCGACCGAGCATACCGTGATGCCCAGCATATCGAGCGGAATGTCCAGCGCCTCTGCAAAGGCGGGCACCAGGAAGCGCTCCGCGTCGCCCTCGACCAGGATCACCCCTCGGGCGAAGAAGATTTCACCACGGCTCACATCGATATAGCGCTGAAGGTCCGCCTCGTCGCGCTCATCGAGCGGAGCCGTGGCGGTCGAAACCGCCACCGTCGCATTCGTTTCCGCGTCGTAGCGGAGCAGCACGATCGAGCGGATCGGCGTGACGCTGGCGATATGCGGCGAGTGCGTCGTCAGGATCGTCGTGAGCGGCGGCGTATCTTCTTCGCCATTCCCGCCACTGCCCAGGAAATAGCGATAGACGAGACGCTGGACGTGCGGGTGAAGGTGGGCCTCTGGCTCCTCGACGACGAAGAATGTGTGATCGCGCTCGCCATCCGTGACGAGGTGATCGAGTTCCAGACTCTTGAGCGCCAGGAAAATCAGGTTCGCGGTGCCGAGACTGGCGTCGGGAATGCCACGTGCGCCATTGTCGATGAGCAGACGCAGGCTGCGCAGCAGCGCGTCGACCCGCGTCGGCGCGAGACCGAGCGTCAAGGGGACGGCATGCTGCTCCCCGGCAATGGCGATCAGTCTCTCGCTGATCCGCTCTGCGGTCGCGACCACCTCATCATGGCTGACAAGCTCAGCCTGCGCGTCGTTCACCTGCTGCTGGATTTCCGCGCGCGCATCCTCGTCGAGCGACGTCGCCAACTCCTCGATCAGCGGCCTCAGCGGTGAGTTGCGCCAACTCGACAGATCCTTCTCGGCATCGCGCAACGCAACCTGCACGTCGAGCGGCAGCATCCGCCGCAGCGATGGGCCGACGGACATCTCGGGATCGTCGCCGCTGAAGATGATGTACTCATAGTCGGCCAGACTCTCCGGATCCCGCCCGAGATTGGCCTTCGGCTGAAAGCGATAGGTGAGCCGTGCGACCATCGGCGGCCCGGGGTCAACCACGCAGTCATTAAGATGCGCCATCAGACGCGGATTGCCGGTGAAGTCGGTCAGCTCGACCGCGATCTCGATCGTCTCCCCAAGCTTGTCCTCTCCTAGACCGTCCCAGAAATGCTCGAGCCCGAGCTGGCGATCACGCTCGGAGAGGCCGGGGTCGAGGATCAGTTGCAGGGCACGGACGAAGTTGCTCTTGCCGACCTTGTTCTCGCCGACGATGACGATGCTTTCGCCCGTTGCGACGTCTAGTTCCGCGAAGTTGGCGAAATTGGTTATTCTAACTCGTGAGATGCGCACACTTCTCCCCCCCAACTATTGGACGCTGCGATTGGCCCACATCGCAATGTCCGCCCAAGGCATGAGAGCATCTTAGAGAAGAAATCCATCTTCGATCATGCGGACGTAATCTCTTACTGCGTCGCCTTCAGGCGCCCCCTGGCGTGGCATGGCTGCTGTCAAATCACTCCCACTCAATCGTCCCCGGCGGCTTGCTCGTCACGTCATACACCACCCGATTCACCCCCTTCACCTCATTGATGATCCGCGTCGCGGTGGCGCCGAGGAAGCTCATGTCGAAGGGATAGAAGTCGGCGGTCATGCCGTCGGTGGAGGTCACTGCGCGTAAGCCCACGACGTATTCATACGTGCGGCCATCGCCCATCACGCCGACCGTTTTCACTGGCAACAGCACGGCAAAGGCCTGCCAGATCTTGTCATAGAGGCCGGCTTTGCGGATCTGGTCGATATAGACCGCGTCCGCGTTGCGGAGAATGTCGAGCTTTTCCTTGGTGATGTCGCCAGGACAACGGATGGCGAGACCCGGGCCCGGGAATGGATGGCGGCCGACAAAGATTTCGGGCAGGCCGAGTTCGCGTCCCAACACGCGGACTTCGTCCTTGAACAGTTCGCGCAACGGCTCGACCAGCTTCATGTTCATGCGCGCCGGAAGGCCGCCGACATTGTGGTGCGACTTGATGGTCACCGAGGGGCCGCCGGTGAAGGAGACGCTCTCGATCACGTCGGGATAGAGCGTGCCCTGCGCCAAAAATTCGGCGCCGCCGATCTTCTTCGCTTCCTGCTCGAACACGTCGATGAACAGGCGGCCGATAGTCTTGCGCTTCGCCTCGGGATCGCTGACGCCCTTGAGCTCGCCGAGGAAAAGCTTTGAGGCATCAACATGCACCAGCGGGATATTGTAGTGATGCCGGAACAGGTCGACGACCGTCTCGGCTTCGTTCAGCCGCAGCAAGCCGTGATCGACGAACACGCAGGTGAGCTGGTCGCCGATCGCTTCGTGAATCAGCACCGCGGCGACCGCGGAATCTACGCCGCCGGACAGGCCGCAGATCACCCTGCCCTTGCCGACCTGGGCGCGGATTTTTTCGATCGCTTCCTCGCGGAAGGCGCGCATGGTCCAGTCGCCGGTGAAGCCTGCGACCTTGCGGACGAAATTGCGCAGCAGCTTGGCGCCATCAGGCGTATGCACCACTTCGGGGTGGAACATCAGGCCGTAATATTTGCGCTTCTCGTCCTGGATCACCGCAAACGGCGCGTTCGGCGAGACGGCGGCCACCGTAAAGCCCGGCGGCATTTTGGTGATGCGGTCGCCATGGCTCATCCACACCGGATGGCGCTCGCCCATCGACCAGGTGTCGTCGAACAATTTGCTCGCCGTCTTCACCTCGACATCGGCGCGGCCGAATTCGCGGTGGTGGCCGCCCTCGACCTCGCCGCCGAGCTGGGCGGCGAGCGTCATCTGGCCGTAGCAGATGCCGAGCACGGGGACGCCGGAATCGAAGATCAGTTGCGGCGCACGCGCCGAGCCTTCTTCGTGCACCGACTCCGGGCCCGCCGGAGAGGATCACCGCCTTCGGCTTCATCTCCTTGAAAGCGGCTTCGGCCTTCTGGAACGGCACGATTTCGGAATAGACGCCCTCCTCGCGCACCCGGCGGGCGATCAGTTGCGTCACCTGACTGCCGAAGTCGACAATCAGAATCTTGTCATGCGCCGAGGCCACCGAGGTGGTCTGCTCGCGGGCTTTCTGTGCTGCTGTCATGGACAGGAATTACGCGACGGGGCGCGGCCTCGCAACCGCGGCAACGGGCTGACCCACATTCTTTCTCGGGCATGGACAGATCGATACTGGGTAAGTATTATTGACCTAATTTGGCCGGCCGCGCGCTGTCGTTCCGGGGCGCGCCTAAGCGCGAACCCGGAACCTCGAGATTCCGGGTTCGCTTCGCGCCCCGGAATGACGGAGACTCTCTCTTATGAAGATCGCAGGACATTCCGCATGAAAATTCCCACCCTGCCCTTCACCGTCACTGACTGGAGCCAGGTCGCCGCGACCACGCATCCGGGTGTTTCAGGCGAAGCGCTGTGGCGCACGCTCAACATCGGCGACTTGCGCGTGCGGATGGTCGAGTATTCGCCGGGCTATTTCGCCGATCACTGGTGCGACCGCGGTCACGTGCTCTATGTGCTGGAAGGCGAGCTCGATACCGAACTGCGCGACGGGCGGACGTTCAAGCTTCGTGCGGGGATGAGCTACCAGGTGTCGGATTTCGGCGATGCTGCGCATCGCTCGTCGACGAAGACCGGAGCGAAGTTGTTCATCGTGGATTGAAGATCTCTCCTCGTCATTGCGAGGAGCGAAGCGACGAAGCAATCCATCTTTCTTTACGCCGCGCGATGGATTGCTTCGCTTTCGCTCGCAATGACGCGGAAAGAGCGTCACGCCTTCTTCAGCACCGAGACGAAGAATCCATCCGTGCCCGTGCGACGAGGCGTCATCAACCAGCCTTCCGCCGATCGCAGCGCAGCCTTTTCAAAATCTTCCGCTCTGTCCCATAGCATGCTCGCCGTCTCGTTCAGTGGCTGAATCGAAAACTCGGGATGACGTGCCACGAAAGCGCGGACTTGTTCGCCGTTTTCGCTTGGCAGCACCGAGCAGGTGACATAGGCGATCCGGCCGCCCGGCTTGACCAGGCGGCTTGCGCGATCAAGCACTTCGGCCTGGTCCTTCAAGCGAACCTCCAGCGCGCCGGGGCGCATCCGCCATTTGGCATCGGGGTTGCGGCGCCAGGTGCCGGTGCCGGTGCAGGGCGCGTCGATCAGCACGAGATCGGCGGACGACTTGATGTCGGCCAATGGATCAGTGTCGCCCTTCGGCGCACGAATCTCGGCGTTGTGGACGCCGGCCCGCGACAGCCGCTCGTAGATCGGGGCGAGCTGGCGCTTGTCGCGATCGGTCGCGATTAATCGCCCCTTGCCTTGCATCATCGCGGCCAGCGCCAGCGTCTTGCCGCCGGCGCCGGCGCACAGATCGATCACCTGCTCGCCGGGCTTTGCAGCGGTGAACATCGCCGCAAGCTGCGAGCCCTCGTCCTGCACTTCGATCGCGCCCTTGATGAAATCCTCTTCCGCATGAATGCCGGGATTGCGGGCGTCGGCGCCGAGTTCGATGCGGAGCCCGATCGGCGACCACGGCGTCGGCGTAGCTCCGAGATAGCCAAGCGACGCCAGCACTTTTTCGCGCTTGGCCTTCAGCGTATTGACGCGCAGATCGAGCGGCGCGCGGCTCGCCATCGCGGTCGCCTCCGCCACGCGATCGTCGCCGAACACGGCAACGAGATGCGGATCCAGCCATTCCGGATAGTCGCCGGCGATGTGCGGCGGCGCGGCGTCGATGGTCCGCGAGGTGAGCGCCGATCGTTCGGCCTCGGTCAGCGGTTCCGGCGCAAAGCGTCCGCCGTCGCAGAGAGCCGATATCGCCTCGACATCGAGCTTGCGCTCGAGCTTCATCATGCCGAGCACGCGCGCCCGCGGCGTGTCGGCGTCCATCAGCCAGGCGCTCGATGCCCGCCGCCGCAGCACGTCCCAGATCAGGCCCGAAATCGCCGCGCGGTCGCCCGAGCCGGCATAACGATGCGCGGTGCCCCACTCCTTCAGCGCCTTTGCCGCCGGAACGCGTTGCGCGTCGATGGTTTCGATCAGTTCGATAGCGGCGGAAAGGCGGGCAGCGGGGGTCATCAAGAACTTTCGGCGTCAGAGCGTTGTCGAACGAAAACAATTCAAGACAAGGGGGCTAGCACATTGCACCAAAAGGAAAACCAGCAAACGCGCTCGGTTTGACAACAAGGTCTGGCACCGCCGACCACGTTCCATGGAAGCGATCGCCGATAGCGTCGTGCATTCACCGCGACCTTCACGACATTCAACTTGCGTCGGTGCTTTTGATTGGGCCCAACATCCCGTTGACAACGGATGCCTCCACTCCGTACACGTTACGTTATAACGTTACATTCGGTAGGGTGTTACCCGAATGGCGGGATTGGGGAATGGCATGGGCGTGGCGGGAATGGTTGGCGTGGCGGACGCGTGGGTGCGGGGGACTGAGGCTGCGCCGATTTCGGTAGTTTCTTGCGCAACACATCGATCAGTCGGATTGAACCATCAGGTGTGGCGAGCCTCAAGGCTGACGCTACTCGCCAGTGTTGGGGCTGTTTACGCAACGCTTGCTCACGGCCAGACACCGACTAGCTCCGACAAACCCTCTGTCTTGCTCGAAGCCATCACAGTGGCCGCGCCACCGCGCTCCGTCACTGCTCCGCGGCGCCCGGTAGCTGTCCCTCGGGTCCCGGCGGCTTCGGCGCCGTCCAATTCGGTGACGCCGGCCAGCGAAACGTCGCCTCCGGCCGCCAACGCAAGCCTGAATCCACCGCCCTTTCAGGCGCAGCAGGAGCGCTTCATCCGACGCCCCGGCGCCGAGACCGTCGTCTCGGTGACGCAGCAAGACAAGGGCAATCAGGCGAACCTGAGGGAGGTTCTCGAGCAAACGCCGGGTGTCTACATCACCGATCGGGGCGAGAACACGCTCGGCACAATATCAATGCGCGGCAGCGATAGTTCGCAAACCGGCCCGCGAAGCGGCCGCGGCGTGCGCGGCTACATGGATGGCGTGCCGATCGGTCGCATCGAGAGCGGCATCACCCAAGCGTTCTTCGATACGAAGGCCATCGACTATATCGAAGTCTATCGCGGCGCGAACAGTCTGCGCTATGGCGCGCTCGCGACCGGCGGAGCGATCAACGCCGTTTCCAAGACGGGATTGACCGCACCCGGAGTGGCGCTCTCGGGTTCCGGCGGGAGCTATGGCAACGCGTTCGGCCAGTTCGAGGTCGGCGGCGCGAAGGGACAGTTCGACTACTACGGTCAGGTCAACCAGTATCGCAACGACGGATACCAGTTCCACTCCCGCAGCGAATCGACGAAGGCCAGCGGAAACTTCGGTTGGCGGCCGAGCGAGAACGTCGAGAACCGGACCTTTGTGTCTTTCAGCAAGAGCGAACAGCAATTGCCGACGTCGGTGCCGCTGAAGCAGCTCGATACCTACCGGCGATCCGGTTACGATCCGACCAACGCCTCATTTCCCTACAATCTGCGTGCGGACTACGACTATCAGCGCATCGTGAACAAGACCGTCATCCGCGCCGGCGATACGGCCTATGAGATCGCGCCGTATTTCATGGCATCCCAGTTTGACCATCTCCCCTCGCCGCGTGCCGGAATCGTCGATGTCAAATGGCAGGACAGCGGAATTTCGCTTCGCGCCGAACGCAAGACCGAGATTGCCGGCTTGCCGACCGAGCTCGTGGCGGGCTTCCGGCCGACCTACGAAACCGCCAGGTATCGCGACTGGCAATGGGCTGCCGGGTCGGCGGGCAATCAGAAATCCAAGCTCGTCTATGATGACAGTTTTCGTTCATGGCTGACGGAAGGATTCTCTGAAGCCGCAATCGAGATCGTCCCGCGCGTGCGCCTGTTCGCCGGCGCACAGGTATTCTGGACCAACCGAATCTTCCGCGACGAGTATTCCGGACCCGTGGTCCCCTCGGGCGGCCTGCTCGGGCCCGCCAGTTCAAACGGTCGTCGCAACTACGATCGTGAGTTCAGCGCGCTCAATCCCAAACTCGGCGTGAACTGGGAGCACACCAGGGATCATTTCTGGTTCGCCAACATTTCGCGAAGCACCGAGGTCCCCAACAGCGGCGACATCTTCTCGCTATTGGGCATAGAGCAAGCCGTCAACGGATTGAACAATCCGGCTGTGCAGCTCAACCTTACGCAAGACTTGCGCATGCAACGCGCCTGGACCGCCGAAACGGGCATTCGCGGCGGTTGGGAACGCTTCGGTTACGACATCACGCTCTATCATATGCGCCTGCGGGACGAGATATTGTCTCAATGCGCTCTGGGACTGATTCCGCTGAACCGCCTGACGCCGGGACAGCGGGCGCAGATAAATGGCCAGTTCGCCTGCAGCCAGTCGGGCAATCTTGTCGCCTATAACGCCGACCGGACCATTCACAGCGGAATCGAGACCGGCTTCAAGACGCGGCCTTTCGTCGATGTGTTTACGCACCGCGATCATATCTTTCTGAACGCCATCTGGAACTATACCGACTTTCGCTTCGACAACGATCCGGTATTCGGCAGCAACCGGTTGCCGGTGCTGCCGACACATCAACTGTTCGGAGAATTGGGATACCGGCATCCCTCGGGCTTCTATGCTTCCGGCAATATCCGCTACGTCGGCGAGCGTCAGGTGACCTTCGACGGCTCCGGTGGCGACGCCTTCGTCGTCCCGGCGTACGCGCTGTATGGCATCAAGGCAGGCTGGAAAGCCCCCGATAATTCCTGGACGCTGTGGTTCGAAGGACGCAACCTGACGAACGTCGCCTATGTGGGTGACTTCGTGCCGCTGCTGAAATCCAGCGATGCGGCATCTGGAACGCCGTCAGTTTATCCCGGTACGGGGCGGGCGTTCTATGCTGGCTTCACCAAGCGATTCAACTAGCGGGATCGCGCGCGATGTTGAACCGTATCGGCTTCGCTTTGAACTGCCTTGTAGCGATCGTGGCCCTCGTTGCCTTGCCATCGCCTGCGACGAGAGCGCAAGATGCGGGCGCTTCACGTCCTGTTTCGCACCTTCGTGTCATCACGACCGATTTTGTGCTGCCGGGAAGACTCGACAAGCTTGCGCGCCTCGCCAAGGACGCCGGGTTGAAACTCGATCACGTCTATGTTGAGGCCGACGCTGGCGATCCCAAGGCCTGGATCGCGGGCGTTGACCTCGTGATTCTCGATACGCCTCGCCCGATGGACCTGGCGAAGGTTCAGGAGCGGATTGGCGCTGCCTTGACGGAAAGTCGGACGCCGTGGATCCGCGTCGGCGGCGGCCCGCCGGGATTCGGCAATTTTCCGCCGACCGAAGCACGGCGACTGATTGGCTATTATTCCAGCGGAGGAGAATCCAACCTTCGCGCGATGTTTGCATCCCTTGTTGCGCAGGGCAATTCCTCCATCCCTGCGCCCACACCCATCCCGCAGACGGGATTCTATCACCCGCAGGCCGGTGCGCTCTTCAAGTCCGTCGAAGATTACCTGCAATGGGGGGCCGATCGATGGAAGGAAGGTGCACCGCGTATCGCCATCAATATCCACCCAGGCTTGATATCCGGGATGGAGACGCAGGTGCTCGATGCATTGGTCGCACGCAGCGAGAGTCTCGGCCTGGCGCCAATCCCCTTCTGGTTCGATGCCGCGGACCCGGAAGCGCTGCAAAAGAGCGTCGGCTCAGCAAAACCCGATCTGCTCATCGTAGCCACGCATATGCAGAACGGCCGGGCCCGACGCGCCGAGTTTGCAAGCCTCAATATTCCCGTGGTCCAGACGGTAAGCTTCCGGGAGGGCGATCCGGAAGCCTGGTCAGTTGCCGATACGGGCATGAACTCGAGGCTTGTTGCGACGTTCCTCGCGCAGCCGGAAAGCTGGGGTATCAGCGACCCCATGGTGATCGAGGCCGTCCGCAAAGGCGAGCCGGTGCCGATATCCCCGCAGGTGGATGCGTTGTTGCACAAGGCGGCGCAACTGTCCGCTCTCCGTCGCAAGCCGGCGGCGGACAAGCGGCTGGCGTTGATGTTCTGGAACTATCCGCCGGGAGAAAAAAACGTCTCGGCTTCCAATCTAAACGTTCCACGCAGCCTCGAACGCCTGACCGCATCGCTTGCCTCGGCCGGCTACAACGTACCTGCCGCGGACGAGGCACGGCTTATCAAATCTGCCCAGGCGATGATGGGCGCCCTGTATCATCCGGAACGGCTGCCCGCCTTGCGCGACGAAGGCCTCGCCGCCACCCTGCCCCTCGCCCGCTATCGCACATGGCTGGACGAATTACCGCAGAGGCGCCGCGAAGAACTGCTGGCGCGCTGGGGCGATCCGGGCGCTCAACCTGACGTCATCGAGATCGCAGGCGAAAAGCATTTGGTCATTCCGCGCCTTGCGCTCGGCAATCTTGTCATTATGCCGCAGCCGCCCCGTAGCGGGCGGCCGGGCGCCGACTATCACGACACCAAACAACCGCCCGGGCACCTCTATCTCGCTACATATCTTTATCTGCGAGAGGCCCACGGCGCCGATGCGCTCATCCATTTCGGTACCCACGGCACGCAGGAATGGACACCCGGCAAGGATCGCGGATTGTCCGTCGACGATTATCCCTATCTCGCCATCGGCGCCCTGCCGGTGTTCTATCCCTACATCCAGGACAATGTTGCGGAAGCGATCCAGGCCAAACGCCGAGGCCGCGCCGTGACGGTCAGCCATCAGACGCCACCCTTCTCGCCGGCCGGTCTCTACGACGAGCTGCGCGACCTGCATGCCAAGATCCACGAACATGCGCAGCTCGACGAAGGCACGGTCCGCGACCGGGTCGCGGCCCAGCTTCGCAAGACCGTGCTGGCCGCCAACATGCACCGCGATATGGGATGGAGCGAGCAGCGAATGCAGGACGACTTCGCCGCCTTCCTCGCAGAACTGCATGATCATGTGCACGCGCTCGCAGACCATGCCATGCCGCACGGCCTGCATACTTTTGGTGAGCCGGCCAGCGATGAGGAACGCGTCGCGACCGTCATGCAGCAGCTCGGCACACCGTTCTATCGGAAGCTTGGCGCCGATCCGAAGGAGTTTTTCGCAGTCGATTCGAGCAAACTGCAGGACAGCCCGCCTTACCGGCTGCTGCGACGGCATCTGAGGCAAGGCGTCTCGCTCGACGAAGTAGCGGATCCGGAACTGCGGACGATGCTTGAGCGCGCCATGGCTCTCGATCGCCATCTCGTCGGGACGGGCGAAATCGAGGCGCTGCTTGCGGGCCTTGCCGGCAGCTTCGTCAGTCCGGGCCCCGGCGGCGACCCCATCCGTAATCCCGATGTGCCCAGCGGCCGCAATCTGTTTGGATTTGAACCCGACAAGATTCCGACCAGGGAGGCCTACGAGGCAGGCGGCGTGGCGCTCACGCAGCTTCTCGATGCATATCGTGCCGAGCATGGCGGCGAGATCCCGACGAAGCTGGCCTTCAGCCTGTGGTCGGGCGAGACCATGCGTCACCTCGGGGTGATGGAAGCGCAGGCGATGCATGCGCTGGGCCTTCGCCCGGTCTGGGACCCGGGTGGACGTGTTGTTGCAATGGAGATCATTCCTGCTGCGGAACTCGGCCGCGCCCGCATCGACGCGGTACTGCAGGTGACGAGCGTTTATCGCGACCAGTTTGACGGCTTCATGCGGCTGCTTGCTGGCGCCATAGCGCGGCTCGGCACTCTCGACGAGGCCGGAAACACGATTGCTCACAACACGGAAGCGATCGCCGGCAGGCTGACCGCCCAACTGGGGACAGCGCAAGCGCGCCGTCTTGCATCCATGCGAATGTTCAGCAATGCACCCGGCGATTACGGAACAAGCCTGCCGGGCGCCATCCTAAAGTCCACGGCCTGGGAGCAGGACGCGCCGCTTGCGGAAGCGTTCCTGTCGCGACTGCAATACGCCTACGCCGACAAGGAATGGGGAACACGGATCGAAGGCGGAAACCTGTTTGCCGAGCAATTGAAGGGTACGCAAGCTGCAGTCCTTTCACGCTCCTCGAAGCTGCACGGCATCCTCTCCACCGACCACCCGTTCGAATATCTCGGCGGCTTGTCAATTGCGGTTCGACATCTCGATGGCCGCAGTCCCTCGCTCTATATCGCCAACCTGCGCGAACAGAACTCCCGCATCACCTCAGCGGCCAGGTTCCTCGCCGACGAGATGCGTTCGCGCTACCTCAACCCGCACTGGATCGAGGGAATGCGGCAGGAGGGTTATGCAGGAACACTGGAGATACTGAATGTCGTCAACAATTTCTTCGGATGGCAGGTGGCTGATCCGAACACCGTGCGCGCCGATCAATGGCAGGCGATGCATGACACTTTTGTTCGCGACGTCCGCAATCTGGACCTTGCTGCCTGGTTCGAGGCGCACAACCCGACTGCGCAGGCGCAGATCGTCGAACGGATGATCGAAGCGATCCGAAAAGGCTACTGGGACGCTGCCGAGCAGACCCGCAAGGAGTTGATCCAGCGCTGGCAGGAGCTCGCGGCCCGTCACGACATCAATCTCGGCGAGCCAGAGACCGTCGCCTTCATTGCAAAAACCGCGGCCGGCTTTGGCTTGAACGCCGCGGCTGGCGGCGCCGCCTCGAACCAGCCGAAATCGGCAGAAGAGCTGGCGGATGGATCCGAGCCGGTTCGTGGCCCCGTCCTTCAGCCGACGCCCCCTGCGCCGGCCGGTGCCGATGTCGGCTGGCGCGCCTTGCTTGGCGCTGCATTCCTGTTTGCTTGTTTCGTTGCCGGCGCGGGCGTTCAGACGCGCACCAACCGGCATATGTCGACTTTGGGACGAGGCGCATGAAGACTATCGATTCCACTCTGTATGTTCTTACGACGGTGTTTCTGTATCCGATCCTGGCGCTGATCCTGGCCTCCCTGATCTACGCGTTCGTCGCGCTGGGAGCGTTTGCCGCCGAGGCATTGCAACGCGGACGCGGCCAACACCGGTCTCGCCTTTCCGCCTATCATGCGGCAACACGCGCCGGCAGTGCCGATCTCGAACTATGGATCATGCAGCGGCTTGAGTGGCTGAGGATCGTGTCGCGCACTGCACCCATGCTTGGACTTGTCGCGACGATGATTCCGATGGGACCGGCACTGCTCGCGCTGTCCAACAATAACGCCAGAGCCGTCGGGGAAAATCTGGCACTCGCCTTCTCGTCCGTGATCCTGGCGCTGGTAACGGCAAGCATCACCTTTGCGATCCTGACGGTACGCCGCCGCTGGCTGTTGCAGGAATTGCGCGCTGTGGAACGCGCCCAGGAGACTGCGTCATGAGGTTCCTGTCGGAGACGGATGCAGACGATCCAATTCTTTCGGTGGTCAATCTGATCGACGTATTTCTCGTCGTCATCGCGATGTTGATGATCGTCATCGTGCAGAATCCGCTCAATCCATTCTCGAACAAGGACGTTGTCGTCGTCGAAAATCCGGGCAAGCCGGACATGCGCATCGTCGTGAAGGACGCACAGTCGATGACGCAATATGAGACGAGCGGCGAGATCGGCGAAGGGCGGGGAATGCGCGCCGGCATCACCTACCGCCTGCCGGACGGGCGGCTGATCTATGTGCCGGAGACACCTCGCCCATAGGCAGAGGCCCACGCCGCGGCAGGCCAACGGCTGGCCGCACGGGTTCGGACTAGATCAGAAGAGAAGCTTCAGCGCGAAATAGATCCACATCACAAGCAGCACCAGCGCGCCGGCAAACCACGCCAGGCTGCGCTGCTGGATGTTGTTCGAGGTGACGAAAATGCCGGCATGGGCAAATCGTGTCACCACGAACACCCAGGACATCAGCACGATGAAGAGATCGGCCCGGCGCAGCGGCAGCGCCAGCGCGATCAGGAGGTAGAACAGCAGCGGTACTTCGAACTGATTTGAGAAGCAATTGCCGATCTGGGCCACGCGGGCCGGATATTTCGGCTGTCCGAGCGCGATGTCCTTCAGGCTGGTTTCGCGGGCCTTCACCGCCTTGGTGCGGGCCGTCACCATCCAGAACATCAGGAAGAATGTGAGCCCGATCAGAACGAAGACCGGCAGCAAAACCATTTGAACCGACATGAGAATCTCCCCCGAAGCCTGCGTGAGGCCTTACAGCAATAGCGAGGCGCCCCTCACCTGACAAATCCACTTAATTCTGCGTCATACCGCTCAACCCCTCATCCTGAGGAGCCCGCGAGAAGCGGGCGTCTCGAAGGATGTAGGCCACAGACAGGGCCTCATGGTTCGAGACGCGCTTCGCGCTCCTCACCATGAGGGTCTTATGACGCAGGACGTTTAACCGGGCTCGCTTGAACCACAAGGAGAGCCCAGACGACCAACTATCGAGAATTCCGAAGGTTCTGGTCTCGAACCGGCCTTGAAGCAATCCGCGAGCAGGCGATGAACATCACCTCCCCGATCCTGACCGGCGCCGGCCGTGCCGCCGAGCTGCCCGGCGATTCCGTGACCTCCCTGCTCCGGGCCGTCGGATTCAGCGACGGCCCGGACGGCGGCCTTGGCATCGTCATGTCGGCCTTGGCCGGTATCGCCGCGGCGCTGGCGGTCGCGATCATGCTCTCCGTCTATTTCCACGGTGGCCACCGCAGCCGCCACGATCTGCTCAAACACGGGCTTGCCGCTTCCGCGGTGCTGGTCCTGCTCGCCTTCGCAATCTCGGACATCAGGCACGCGGCGCAGGCCTATCTCGGCCTCAATCCGGCAAAGCCCGCGGTGGAATTTGAAATCCGCCTGCCAAAGGCGACGTTGACGACCGCCGCAGACATCCAGATCGAGCTGCTCACTGACCGGAACCAGAAGCTGGCGAAGGTCCAGGAGGCGCTGGCCTCCGCGCCCGACGGTCGCAGCATCTTGCGCGGGACCGTGACGCTCGATTATCGCACCACCGAGCGGATGATGGTGCTGAACCTCCCCGGCCGGGCCCAAAGCACGTTCCGCCTGCGGCTGCCGGCAAGCCCCTCGCATTCGGAGCAGTTCGGACCATGGCATCTGGCCGACGGCATCGTCCCCGCCAATGGCGGCACGGTGACACCGGAGAGTCATGACGCCTTCGCGATCCGCTACCGCGTGCTCTGACGCCATTGAGATATAAAGATGGCGGACCGCTGGGCACATTTGCTTTGACGCCAACAACCGGCGCTCTACTGTATCCCTGACGGTCGCCGAAAAAGAGCGGCCGCGGGAGGATTGAAACTTGCGATTTCGCGATCAGGACATTGTCTTCGCCAACGGCGCCAAGGGACAGAATATCGATATTCTCACCGCCAATCCGGTCAACTACTTCCACGTCATCAGCAATGCAGCCGAGCTGCCGAGACTTGTGATCGACGGCAAGCTGTTCCTGCCGGCTTCGAACGATCGCAAGCGCAATGGGAAGCTGCCGCTGGTGATGGTGGTGCCGGGCAGCCTCGGCGTTGCGGCCTCGCATTTGGCGCATGCCGAAACGGTGGTCGGTGACGGCTTTGCGGCGTTTGTGCTGGATAGTTTCGGCGCGCGCAATGTGACTTCCACCGTCGCCAACCAGACCCAGTTCTCCTTTGCTGCCAGCGCCTATGACGTGCTGGCGGCCTGGATGGTGCTGTCAGCCCATCCGGAGATCGACGCATCCCGGATCGGCGCGCAAGGCCACAGCCGCGGCGGCTCGGCCGTGCTGACGGCTGCGACGCGCCGCTTTGCCGATGCGGTGGTCGGCGCCGGCGCCGGTTTTCGAAGCGTGCTTGCCGCCTATCCCTGGAGCGG
Organism: Bradyrhizobium sp. AZCC 1719; assembly: GCF_036924525.1. Taxonomy (NCBI): domain Bacteria; kingdom Pseudomonadati; phylum Pseudomonadota; class Alphaproteobacteria; order Hyphomicrobiales; family Nitrobacteraceae; genus Bradyrhizobium; species Bradyrhizobium sp. AZCC 1719. Next base: position 6,045,563 of record NZ_JAZHRU010000001.1, read on the forward strand.
CCATCAGTTCCTCGATCCGTCCGTCGACGAGACCGAAATCCGCGTCATCATGGGTGATGCCGATGAATGGTGCTCGCCGATGCAGGTGCAGGGCCATTGCCAGGCCGTCCGCCTCTCCGGCGGCAAGGCGACGATGCGGCTGATCGGCGGCGCGCAGCACAGTTTTGACCGCGGCACCGGAATCGAGAACGTCGCTGACGCGTCCGTCTCCCCCGCCGCGCCGACGGCCTATATCGCCAATGACGGCGCCTTCATCCATCCGCTTCAGGGCGTCGCGGAGAGCAAGCTGACCGACCGCGACCTGATGATCTATGCGCTGAAGGCCGGCTATGGCCGCAAGGGCGCGAAGATTGGAAGCCGCGACGGCGACGCTGAGCTGTTTCGGGAGGACATGCTGGCGTTTTGGCGACGGACGTTGGGGTGAGGATCGCGCCATCCCGAAAACTGTCAGCACCCGCGAAAGCGGGTGATTCAGTATTCCAGAGACAGCAATGATTGAACTGATGGGCCGCGGCGTACTGGGTACCCCGCCGGAGCCTGTCATCGGGCTCGCCGAAGGCGAGACCCGGTGGCGGGGTACGACAATGGAAAGTGGGGCGGCGACGGCGACTTAAGATATCGTCATCGTTCTGACTCCAGACGCGGCGATAATCCGTCCGAAAGGATTGCTGCATGACCGAATTTCGCCTGACGCAAATTTCCGATACCCACCTCACCCGCCGTCTGCAACAACTCACCGACAATTTTCACCGCGTCAGCGAGCATATCGACGCGACGCGTCCCGATCTCGTCGTCAACACCGGCGATCTCGCCTTCGACGCGCCGACCAACCCGGACGATCTCAACTTCGCGAAGGAATTGCACGACGCGCTGCCGGTGCCGTGCCGACATCTGCCTGGCAATCACGATGTCGGCGACAACCCGACGGCCGTCGGCGCCCCGCCGAAACCGCCGGCAACCGAACAGGAGCGGCAGAAATATCTGTCCGTCATCGGCGAAGACCGCTGGCGCTTCGATGCGGCCGGCTGGAGCTTTATCGGCCTGAATTCGCTAATCATGAACACGGGAATCGAGAGCGAGGCCGAGCAGTTCGGCTGGCTGGCGGCGGAGCTTGGGCGCATCAATGGCAGGCCGGTTGCGCTGTTCCTGCACAAGCCGCTTTACCTGCACACGCCTGATGATCCCGAGACGGCGGGAACGGCAATCCGCTATGTGCCGCAGCCCCGGCGCAGGAGTTTGATCGAGATGTTTTCGGCCGTCGATCTGCGGCTGGTCGCCTCAGGCCACGTTCATCAGCGGCGCGACTTTACCTTTGGCCACACCCGCCATGTCTGGGCGCCCTCCGCCGGCTTCATTATTCCCGATCGGATGCAGGAAGTGATCGGTGTCAAGGAAGTCGGGCTGGTAGAGTATCGTTTCCAGCCCGACGCCCTTGAAGTCCGGCACGTCAAGGCGCCGGGACAAACCGATGTTGATCTGGATTCACTGATTGGCAGGAAATCCTAGAGCAGCTCAGTATTCCCGCTCAACGTAGCCGTAGTAGGAGCCACCATCGGTCCACGGTGCCGTCGCAAAGGCACCTACGCGTGGGGCCGGCTGAAACCGGTTGCCGTAGTAACCGGGTCCGGGCGTCACAGTGACACCGTAACCTCCCGTCGTGTAAGCGGAGTTCGGATAGTTAAACCCGATCATGCCGGGTTCCTGATAAACCGCCTGAGCCATCGCAGGAGTGGCCAGCATCGTGGCGGCAACCAGGCCGAGCGATAGTTTCTTGAAGATCGTCATTTGGCTTCTCCATTAGATGTCAGGGCCAACGACAGTTTCGAAGGGACGTTCCGCCACCTCAAGTAGGCGTGAGCTTCCTCGTTGAGGGTTCCCCAGAACTCCGGGCGCGCGCCGGTTTCAAATCCTGTCCGGCCCGACGCGCACCAACTGCTTACCGAAATTGGCCCCCTTCAGAAGGCCCATGAACGCTTCAGGCGCACTCTCGAGGCCTTCGGTGACGAATTCCTTGTGCTTGACCTTGCCCTCGCGCACCCAGCCCGACATGTCACGCAGGAAGTCGCCGTGGCGCGCAGCGAAATCGCTGACGATGAAGCCGCGGATGGTGAGCCGCTTGGTCAATACCGCGCGCATCAGGGACGGCGCCCATTTCGGCGCCACCGCCTGCGTGTCATTGTAATGCGCGATCAGGCCACAGACCGGAATGCGCGCAAAGGCATTGAGCAGCGGAAACACGGCTTCGAACACCGCGCCGCCGACGTTTTCGAAATAGACGTCGATGCCTTTTGGGCAGGCATCCTTCAGCTTGGCCGCGAGATCAGGATCGCGGTGATCGAGGCAATCGTCGAAGCCGAGTTCATTCTTGACGTAAGCGCATTTGTCCTTGCCGCCGGCAATGCCGACCGCGCGGGCGCCCTTGATCTTCGCGATCTGGCCGACCGCCGAGCCGACCGCGCCGGAAGCGGCCGCGACGACGACGGTCTCACCCGCTTGCGGCTTGCCGATGTCGAGCAGGCCCGTATACGCCGTCATGCCGGGCATGCCGAGCACGCCGACCGCGGTCGAGATCGGCGCGATTTTCGGATCGATTTTTGCAACGCCCTTGCCGTCGGAGACCGCATGCGTCTGCCAGCCGGCGCGCGACAGCACGATGTCGCCCTTGGCGAAGCCGGGATTGTTCGAGGCGATCACTTCGCTGACGGTGCCTGCTTCCATCACGCCGCCGATCGGCACCGGCTGGGCATAGGACGGCCCGTCACTCATGCGCCCGCGCATGTAGGGATCGAGCGACAGCCAGATGGTGCGAAGGAGCACCTCGCCAGCGCCCGGCGTGGGGATGGGGCAATCCTCGAGCCGGAAGTCGGAGGGTTTTGGTTCGCCGACGGGGCGCGAGGCGAGAACGATGCGTTTGGCTGATGCGGACATGACGGTTTCCTCCAAATGTTATTGTTCTTCGTCATTGCGAGCGTAGCGGAGGAGTCAAGCAATCGGAAGCCGTCATTCCGGGATGGTCCGCAGGACCAGACCCGGAATCTCGAGATTCCGGGTTCGATGCTTCGCATCGCCCCGGAATGACGACGGTAATTTCGTCTGTCGAAACTACGCCCCGCCCGGATAATTCGGGCTCTCCCGCGTGATCGTCACGTCGTGGACGTGGCTTTCGCGCAGGCCAGCACCGGTGATGCGGACGAACTGAGCCTTGGCGTGGAATTCGGCGAGGTTGCGTGCGCCGACATAGCCCATCGCGGCGCGCAGGCCCCCGGCGAGCTGGTGCATGACGTTGGCGACGGGGCCCTTGTAGGGCACCTGGCCCTCGATGCCTTCAGGCACGAGCTTCAGCGTGTCCTTGATGTCCTGCTGGAAGTAGCGGTCGGCCGAGCCGCGCGCCATCGCGCCGACCGAACCCATGCCGCGATAGGCCTTGTAGGAGCGGCCCTGCCACAAAAACACTTCGCCGGGCGTCTCGTCGGTGCCGGCGAGCAGCGAGCCGACCATGGCGATGTCGGCGCCGGCAGCGAGCGCTTTGGCCAGATCGCCTGAATATTTGATGCCGCCATCGGCAATCACGGGCACATCGGCCTTCTTCGCCGCTTCCACCGCATCCATGATCGCGGTGAGCTGCGGCACGCCGACGCCGGCGACGATGCGCGTCGTGCAGATCGAGCCCGGGCCGATGCCGACCTTGATCGCGTCGGCGCCCGCGTCGATCAGCGCCTGCGCGCCCTCTTTCGTTGCGATGTTGCCGGCAATCACCTGCACCGCGTTGGAAAGCCGTTTGATGCGATTGACCGCGTCGAGCACCCGCGAGGAATGGCCGTGTGCGGTATCGACCACGATCAGGTCGACGCCGGCATCGATCAGCCGCTCGGTGCGCTCAAAGCCACCCTCGCCGACCGTGGTCGCGGCAGCCACACGCAGGCGGCCATGCTCGTCCTTGCAGGCGAGCGGATGCGCAACCGCCTTTTCCATGTCCTTGACGGTGATCAGCCCGACGCAGCGGTACTGGTCGTCGACAACGAGCAATTTCTCGATGCGGTGCGTGTGCAGCATCCGCTTCGCCTCGTCCTGGCTGACGTCTTCGCGAACCGTGACAAGGTTCTCATGCGTCATCAGCTCCGAGACTTTTTGCTTGGGATTGGTCGCAAAGCGGACGTCGCGGTTGGTGAGAATGCCGATCAGCTTGCCGGGCGAATTCTTGCCGGCGCCGGTGACGACGGGAATGCCGGAAAAGCCGTGGTCCTTCATCAGCGCCAGCGCGTCCGACAGCATCGCATCGGGACCGATGGTCAGCGGATTGACCACCATTCCGGATTCATACTTCTTGACCTGCCGCACCTGGGCGGCCTGCCCTTCCGGATCGAAGTTGCGGTGAATGACGCCGACGCCGCCGGATTGCGCCATCGCGATCGCCATGCGCGCTTCGGTGACCGTGTCCATCGCCGACGCGATAATCGGAATGTTCAGCGGAATCGCGCGGGTCACGTAGGACCGGATATCAGCCTCCGAGGGCAAGATATCCGAGAGACCGGGTTTCAGAAGCACATCGTCGAACGTGAAGGCTTCACGGATACCCTGAAGGCCCTGCGCCATTGCCAACTCCTTTCGGCGGCTCGCCGCCCCAATCAGTTCTATGGATGAACGCCGCCTTCGGCGATGCTACCGGCATCGCCGTCGAATCGAAGCCCATCGGTGGGGTTGACGGTGGTCGATAGCATGGCAGCACGCCGAATCAAAGCGTTTGACGGCTATGCACAGACTTTTCGGGAAACGCCGCAATCCCAAGGGCTTAGGGGAAGAGTTTACGGCAAGGCCTTACGGCCGATAGCCCGGCGGCGGCCCGTGCTGGCGGATCGCCTCCACCACCTCGCGGTGCCGGCGGTCCTCCCGCTTCATGTGAACCGCGATCAGCGCATGCGCCGACGGCACCAGGAACAGCACGTGGAAGATCAGCCCGAAAACCAGGCAAAACACGATCAGGACCAGGTTGAAGATCGCCGAAAACGGCTGCCCGTTCAGGAGCAGCCCGAGCGGCGGCAACAGCGCGGCGAGAACGTAGATCATCATGACCTCCAGCGGCTGGCGCGGTGCATACCAGCGTCACGCAGGATTTAGGTGGTATGCCCGGTTTCGCAATGGCTTGTGTGACAGTGGGGTGATACAGCGCCCTCGCCTGCCTCTTTCTTCAATCCCCCCATCCCGATGGACAAGCAACGCCTGATCCCGCTGATCGTCGCCACCGCCCTGTTCATGGAGAACATGGACTCGACGGTGATTGCGACCTCGCTGCCGGCGATCGCGGCTGACATCGGCACCAGCCCGCTGACGCTGAAGCTGGCGATCACGTCCTATCTGCTTTCACTCGCGGTGTTCATTCCGGCCAGCGGCTGGACCGCCGATCGTTTCGGTGCACGCATGGTGTTCTCGATCGCCATTGGGGTGTTCATGATCGGGTCGATCGGGTGCGCGCTGTCGCAGAACGTCACCCATTTCGTCATCGCCCGCATCCTGCAGGGCATGGGCGGGGCGATGATGACGCCGGTCGGACGGCTGGTGCTGTTGCGCTCGATCGACAAGAGCGCGCTGGTCAATGCGATGACATGGGTGACGGTGCCGGCGCTGGTCGGGCCGGTGATCGGCCCGCCGCTCGGCGGCTTCATTACCACCTACTTCTCCTGGCACTGGATTTTTCTGATCAACATCCCGATCGGGCTGCTCGGCATCTTCATGGCCATGAAGTACATCGACCCGATCAAGAGCGACGATCCCGAGCGCTTCGATCTCTATGGGCTGGTGCTGGCCGGGATTGGGCTAGCCGGAATCGCCTTCGGTCTCTCGGTCGCGGGTCTCAATTTGTTGCCATGGCCGATTATCGCCGGCCTGGTCGCGATCGGCACCATCTCGATGACGCTCTATGTCATGCACGCGAAACGAACCGGCTCGCCGGTGCTGGATTTCTCGCTGCTGCGACTGTCCACCATGCGCGCCAGCATTATTGGCGGCTTCCTGTTCCGGCTTGGCATCGGCGCGCTGCCGTTCCTGCTGCCGCTGTTGATGCAGGAAGGTTTTGGGCTGACGCCATTCCAGTCCGGCCTGGTGACGTTTGCCTCGGCCGTCGGCGCCATGGGGATGAAGACGCTGGCCGCACGCATCATCCGTGCGTTCGGCTTCCGCTACATGATGACGGTCAACGCCGTCATCAGCGCGGTCTTTCTCGCCGCCTGCGCATTGTTCACGGTGACGACGCCGCTGTTGCTGATCTTCATCATCCTCGTGGTCGGCGGCTTCTTCCGCTCGCTGCAGTTCACCGCGATCAACACCGTCGCCTATGCCGAGGTCGAGCCGGCGCAGATGAGCCGAGCCACCACGCTCGTCAGCGTCAACCAGCAATTGGCGATATCGGCAGGCGTCGCCGTCGGCGCGTTCTCGGTGGAATCGACCATGCTGTACCAGCATGTCACGGAGCTGAGTGCCGGCGTATTCCCGCCCGCGTTCCTCGTAGTTGCGATCATCTCGGCGGCGTCGGCATACTTCTTCTGGCAGATGCCCGACGATGCCGGCCACGAGATTTCAGGGCGCAAGGTCGTCGAGATCTCCAGCCGCAAGGGTGCGGAAAAGGCAGCGACCAAGAAGGCCGCCAGCGAAGGCACCGAGGACGCGCGGGACCAGCGGCTGGGGTAACTCGCGGCGCGCTTTCACGCCCAAATGCCGAATTTTCCCGTCTCCGCGCCTCGCCGACTATCCTGCACCTGTCGACCGTTGAGGCCCAGCAATCCGGTCAATGACCTCTCAATGACCCCTTGGCCGTTGGCCGGTCGCTCCCCGCGTCGGAGTGCGCTGCCGCACTTCGTCCGCGTTGGCAGACAGGGAAGCTTCGGCGCCAAGCGGCGGCACTTTCATGTCTTCCGTCAGGACGATGCGATCGATTCTACGGCGCATGAGTTGGTAGCACTCGCATGTCGCCGCTTCGAGCCGCTTCCTGTCAATCTCAATCGAGCTGCGCCGATTGGATCGGATTCCACCGGAGTCGCGCAGCTTGCATACGACATGCGTCACCGTCGGGCGGCGCACACCGAGCAGTTCCGAAAGCGTCTGTTGCGTCACCGGCAGGATGTCGCCGTCGGCACGATCGTGGAGCTGCAGCAACCATCTTGCCAGGCGCGCCGTCACCGAGTGCAGCGCATTACAGGCTGCAACGTGCTGGAATTGGACCATTAGCGCCCTGGTGTGGATTTGAACCGTTCCCCTCAAGGCGCTGCTGCGTTCAAGCGCCGCCTGAAACTGTGCCGGCGAAATCTGCAGCGCGGTCCCCGCCATCCGCACCACCGCCGTTGTTGGAGAGCGGGCAGGCCCCAGCGTCGTCAGGACGCCCACGGCTCCTTCATTGCCAACGACTGCGGTCGCAACGGTTTGTCCGCTCGGCATATCCATCACGAAAGCGATCAGGCCGCTAAGCGGGAAGTGAATCCGTTCTATTGGATCGCCCGACCGCACCAGCACGGCGTCACGTTCGAGGGTGACCAGTCGGAAATGACGCACAAGCAAATCGAGGTCTGCCGGCGGCAACGCAGCTAACAATCGATTGCCAACTCTGGCCCTCTGCTCCATCACGGGAATACTCCTTCCCAGACGGAGGCGCGGCTCACTTGCAGAAAATTCCCGGTGGCGTTGGGGCTGCATGTGACAAACAGACCGCGCCTGAGTACTGAAACAAATACTTAGTACTGAAATACGCCGCTACGGGAGAAAGTTCCAGGGATTCGACGCGTGATCCGGGCCAAGGACGGCAACCGTTGGAGACGCTATCCAGTCCTCGCGCCGTCCAGGTTGCAGGAGCCCAGTTCTGATCAGAACCGGGCTCTAGATTTTTGTTTTGACGCGTTTTCTTGACGCGAACCGGTGTCCACTTCGCTGGAAAACGCTCTAATTGCGGTGCCCTCGAAACCCCATCGCCAGCACGTAGCGCTCCGAGGAATCCTGCCGGCTCGAGGCCGGCTTGACGTGACGCACGCTGGAAAAGTCGCGCTTCAATTGGCCGACGAGTTCGGCATCGGCGCCGCTTTGAAAGACTTTTGCCAGGAACGTCCCGCCGGGATTGAGCACCTCGGCGGCAAAGGCCGCGGCCGTCTCGACGAGGCCGATGATGCGGAGCTGATCGGTCTTGCGGTGGCCGGTGGTGTTGGCCGCCATGTCGGACATCACAACATCGGCGCGACCGCCCATCATTGCGATCAGCTTTTCGGGTGCGTCCTCGGCCAGAAAGTCGAGCTGCGCGAAATCGACGCCGGGAATTTCCGGCATTTCCAGCAGATCGATCGCGACCACTTTGCCCTTGCCATTGATCGCGCCGACGCGCTTGGCCGCGATCTGGCTCCAGCCGCCGGGGGCAGCGCCGAGATCGACCACGGCGTTGCCGGGCTTGAGAAACCGATACTTGTCGTCGATTTCGATCAGCTTGTAGGCCGCCCGCGAGCGATAGCCCTCCCGCTTGGCCTTCGCCACGTAGGGATCGTTGAGCTGCCGCTCCAGCCAGAGCTTTGACGACAGCTTGCGCTTGCCCGCGCTCTTGACCGTGACGTGCAGCCGTCCGGTGGTGTCTTTCGCCATATCGATACTTGTCTTGAAAATGCCAGCCCGGACCCGGAGCCTGGAATCAGTAGCACGGAAGTGGATGCGCATTGAAGCGAGTATGATGAGATCGCCGGACCCACTGTCTCAGCGCCAGCCCCCCGTTGCCATGGAACAGGACGACGCACCGGGCTGCCGGGTCACCCCGTTCGAGGCAATGCAGCCGCACGCCATTGCAGTCGATGAAATTGCCGATCGGTGGGTTCTTTCCGTTCGGCCGTGACCTGAGAACACTATATTCCCAATCACCAGAACAAGGACGACACCCTAAGATAGCTTCGGGGCAGTGGACATTCGCTGAGCCTCGTGCCGTGCCTAGCGATCCGAATTGCGGCGGGTGAAGAGCCAGTCTGCGGCATAACCGCGACATGTTTGCCGACGTTCGTAAGCAGTCGTTGCGAACCAAGCGAGGTGTGCAGAAAAGATCGGAAGGCTTGGAACGGTCGCACAGCGATTGCGTTGCTCGGGTCGGAGCTGGGGGAGTCATCAACCTGCAATCAGCGGAGAAGTTCAGATGGCCAACCCACGCCAAGAGGAAAAGTCTACCCAAGGCATGGAAGACGCCGCCCGCCGCGCCGGCGAGAGGACTGCCGAACAGACCAGCCGCTTTGGACAAGCTGCAGCCGAGCAGACAACGCGAATCGGACATGCTGCGGCTGAAGCCGGCGAGGAAGTGGTCCGGGCAGGTGCTACCCTATTCCAGCAAAACGCCGAGACGTTACAGAGCACCTGGCGCTTCGGCCTGGATATGGCGACGACCATGATGGGGCGGTCCACGGAGCAACTTGGTCGCTCGCTCGGCCTGTCAGGAGAGGGAGTGCAACAGGCAACCGAACGATCGGCCCGCAACGCGCAAACCATCCTATATACCGGCACAACGGCTGCCAAAGTGATGGGCGGCATTTCGCAGGAATACCTGCAGTTAGTTCGGCATCAAGTCGAGACGAACATGGACCGCATGAATGAATTGTGGGCCTGCCGAACTCCTCAGGAGGTTGCAGCCGTTCAGACGGACCTGGTCCGTGAGACCATGGGTTCTGTTTTGGAGAGCAGCCGGCGGATCGCCGATATGTCGCTCAAATTGGCCGACGATGCCGGAAAGCAGATTAAGCAGAATATGGAAGAGGTGCGGCGCGCCGCCTAGTGCGGGCCCTATTGCTCAGCTTTGAGGGAAGAGCGGCTGGCTTTCAGCCGCTCTTCCAGTTTGCGGGCATAGCCCGGGACCCACACATCAGCACGGCCGCAGCGCGCCGTCCTCGCGCATCATCTCCACCAGCATGCCCTCGCGCAGGCCGCGGTCGGCGACGCGGAGCCGAGGCAATGGGAAGGCGTCGCGGATCGCGTCGAGAATGGCGCAGCCGGCCAGCACCAGATCGGCGCGCTCGACGCTGATGCAGTTATTGTTGGCCCGCTCCTGATAGCTCATACCGAGCAGCCGCTGAATCACAGCCGTGACGTCGGGACCGTTCATCCAGATGCCATCGATGCGCCGGCGGTCGTAGCGCGCCAGATTGAGATGGATGCCGGCAAGCGTCGTCACGGTGCCCGAGGTGCCCAGCATATGCATGTCGCGCAAATCGTTGCCGTGCTCGGCCGCAAACGGCGCCACATAGTGCGCGACTTCGCGCACCATCCGCGCATAGGATTCCGCCGTGACGTCACGACCGCCGAAATGCTCGGCCAGCGTGACGACGCCGAGCGGGACCGACATCCACGCCTTGATGCGCGGCACCGCGTTCTGCTCGTCCGGATCGCGCTCGATCCGCACCAGCTCGGTCGAGCCGCCGCCGATGTCGAACAGGATCGCACCCCGCCCCCTTGAATCAAGTAACGGCGAGCAGCCGATCACGGCCAGGGTTGCTTCGGTCTCGCGATCGATCACCTCGAGGCGGATGCCGGTCTCGCTCGCGACGCGGGCGCGAAAGCTGTCGGCATTGGCGGCAGCTCGGCAGGCTTCGGTCGCGATCAGCCGCAGGCGCTTGGCCTTGCGGTAGCGGATCTTGTCGCTGCAGATGCTGAGCGCCGCGATGGCGCGCTCGATCGCCGCCTCGCTGATGGAACCGGTGGCGGAAATGCCCTCGCCAAGCCGGATGATCCGTGAAAACGAATCCACCACGCGAAAACCGTCGCCGGTCGGGCTGGCGATCAACAGCCGGCAATTGTTGGTGCCAAGGTCCAGCGCGGCATAGACACCGTTTGCCGTGGCCGCCGCAACCGACCCTGACGGGCTGGCGCAGGCCTCAATGGCTTCGCGCAGCCGCGTATCGTGGTTCATCAAAACTGTCTTTCCGCAGGCCGCGTCCGGGCCGCCGAAGAAAAATTACCGTTCACGGAAACTTTAGCAGCGCCAAGGGGCTACGCAACAACCCATCACATAGGACTATGCCCAATCAGGCGTTGTCCGGGATTACACGGTACGTTATCTGAGCGGGAACTCGCGGAACCAAGAATCCAACAAGAAATCCAAGAGAATCCCAAGCATTTCAGGTGTTTTCGATGCAAGATCACACGTCGGCCCCCTCCCTGGACAACGCTATCGCACTGCAAAAATACGGTGTGGGGCAGCCGGTGCGCCGCAAGGAAGACGACACGCTGGTGCGCGGCAGGGGCAAATACACCGACGATTTCGCCCTGCCCGGCCAGGCCTATTGCTGGATGGTGCGCTCCAGCCATGCCCACGGAATCATCAGGGGGATCGACACGGCCGCCGCCAAGGCGATGCCGGGGGTGCTCGGCGTCTGGACCGGCAAGGACCTCGAGGCCGCCGGCTACGGGCCCTTCACCTGCGGCCTGCCGTTGAAGAGCCGGGATGGCTCGCCGCTGTTGCAGACCAACCGCCCGGCGCTGGCGACCGACAAGGTGCGCTTCGTCGGCGACCCCGTGGCGTTCGTGGTCGCGGAAACGCTGGCGCAGGCGCGCGATGCGGCGGAGGCCATAGAACTCGACATCGAGCCGCTGCCCGCCGTGACCGACGCGGCGGAAGCCGCAAAGCCCGGCGCGCCGCAGCTTTACGATCACATCCCGAACAATGTCGCGCTGGATTATCACTATGGCGATGCCGCCAAGATCGATGCGGCGTTTGCAAGCGCCGCCCATGTAACCAGGCTCGACATCGTCAACACCCGCGTGGCCGTGGTGTCGATGGAGCCGCGCGTGGCGCTGGCAGCCTACGACAAGGCGGCGGAGCGCTTCACGCTGCAGGTGCCGACGCAAGGCGTTTCCGGCAACAAGGTGACGCTGGCAAAAATCCTCAATGTGCCGAACGACAAGGTGCGGATCCTGACCGCCAATGTCGGCGGCTCCTTCGGCATGAAGAACGTCAGCTATCCCGAATATACCTGCATTCTGCACGCGGCGAAGGCGCTGGGCCGGCCAGTGAAGTGGACCGACGAGCGCTCGACCAGTTTCCTCTCCGACAGCCACGGCCGCGCGCAGCTCATCCACGCCGAACTGGCGCTCGATGCCGACGGCAAGTTTCTGGCGGTGCGCCTTTCCGGCTACGGTAATCTCGGCGCCTATATCACCGGCGTCGCGCCGGGGCCGCTGTCGCTCAACACCGGCAAGAACCTCGCCAGCGTCTACCGCACGCCGCTGCTTGGCGTCGACATCAAGACGGTTTTGACCAACACCACGCTGATGGGCGCCTATCGCGGTGCCGGCCGGCCCGAGGCGAACTACTACATGGAGCGGCTGATCGACCGCGCCGCCGACGAGATGGGCATCAACCGGCTGACGCTGCGCAAGCGCAACTTCATCAAGCCGTCGCAACTGCCGTTCGCGGCGGCTTCTGGCGTCACCTATGACAGCGGCGACTTTGCAGGCGTCTTCAACAAGGCGCTGGAGATTTCCGACCACGCCAATTTTGCCAAGCGCAAGAAGGAGAGCAGGAAGAGCGGCAACCTCCGCGGCATCGCCGTTGGGTCGTATCTGGAAGTCACCGCGCCGCCGAGCGGCGAACTCGGCAAGATCACCTTCGAGCCGGATGGGTCGGTGAAGCTGACCACCGGCACGCTTGATTACGGCCAGGGCCACGCCACGCCGTTCGCCCAGGTGCTGTCGGCGCAGCTCGGCGTTCCCTTCGAAAAAATCACTATCGAGCAGAACGACAGCGATCTCGTCCGCTTCGGCAACGGCACCGGCGGTTCGCGCTCGATAACGGCGACCGGCCAGGCGATCGTGGAAGCCTCCGCGCTCGTGATCGCAAAGGGCAAGCAGGCGGCCGGGCATCTGATGGAAGCGTCCGAAGGCGACATCGAGTTCGCCAATGGCCGCTTCACCATCGCGGGCACCGACCGCTCGATAGGCATCATGGATCTGGCGAAGCGCCTGCGTGATGGCAAGATGCCCGAAGGCGTGCCGCTGTCGCTCGACGTCGACCATGCCACCAAGGACACGCCGTCCACCTTCCCCAACGGCTGCCATGTCGCGGAAGTGGAAATCGATCCCGAAACCGGCGTCGTGAAAATCATCCGCTATTTTGCCGTCAATGATTTCGGCACCGTGGTCAATCCGATGATCGTCGCCGGCCAGTTGCATGGCGGCGTCGCACAAGGCATCGGGCAGGCGCTGATGGAGCAGGTCAGCTACGATGCCAGCGGCCAGCCGATCACGGGCTCATTCATGGATTACGCGCTGCCGCGGGCCGAAGACATTCCGCCGATGGAGATCGGCGACCACCCCTCGCCGGCAAAATCCAATCCGCTGGGCACCAAGGGTTGCGGCGAAGCCGGCTGCGCCGGCAGCCTCGTCTGCGTCGTCAACGCTGTGATCGACGCGCTGTCGGATTACGGCATCACCCATATCGACATGCCCTTGACGCCGGAACGGGTGTGGCAGGCGATTCAGGATGCGAAGGCGAAGCAGGCCGCGTAGCGCCGCACTGTTCGCCATACACACAACTTGTCATCGCCCGGCTTGACCGGGCGACCCAGTATTCCAGAGACGTTCGTGATAGAACCGTGAGGCCGCGGCGTACTGGATTCCCCGCTTTCGCGGGGAATGACAGGTGAGATTGTGGCCACCGCCTTGCCCCTACGCCGCCGCCTGCTCACGCGGCTGGTAGATCGCGATGTGGTGGCAATGCGCCAGCGGCGTGTTGCCGTTGCCGACGACCAGCGCGTCGAGCTCGACGAAACGGTGGCCTTTCTTGTCGTAATTGCCGACCACCTTCGCACGCGCGGTGATGACGTCGCCGGCCTTCACCGCTGACAGCAGTTGCATGCGGCTGCCGACATGAATCCACGGGCCCAGGATGGCGTTATCGACCAGCACCCGGTTCATCACCCGCTGCAGCAGGCCGGGATGACCGAAACCCTCCGTGGCGTAGATCGGATCGGTTTCCCTGACGTCGGCGAGATATCCCGCGGCCGCTTCGCCTGCCCAGTCGCGCGGGATGGTGCCGAGCCATTTGCCGACTTCATAGGAAGATGCGTTGACCGGCTTGCGCTCCGCGACCGCCGCGACTTCCTGGTAGTCTCCGATCGAAACCGCCGGTGCGGAGACCGGCAGGGACGCGGTGCCGGTGGCGCAAAGCTGGCCGCGGCTCTGCACCTCGATCGACAGCACGCCGTTACTTTCTTCCGCCGTCAGCTCCGCAAGTTCGCCGTCATAGACCGGCTTGACGAAACGCGCCTCGATCAGTCCGCGTTCGAGGAAGGCACGGCCCCACTTCATCACCGGCTGATGCATCATGTAGGCCATCACGTCGACGCCGGGGACCAGCCCACCCGAGAATCCGAACCGCTTTGCCACGGTGTCGTCATGCATCTTGTTTTCGGATTGTTTGGCGGTGTTGTAGGCTTGGACGCGATACGGCTCGATGCGCATGCCGGTTTCCTGTTTTTTTGGTTGTTTTCCGCCGGTTATGGTACGCGAAGAATGTGCCGAGGCAAGCGTGTTCCCGGTCCCTGTTTTCCTCGCATTCCGGCATCGAATAGGTTACCACGCGCGGGCAACAGAGCCGCAGTCGAACCGATATGCCTGACGTGAACCCGACCCGCATCTATGTCGATGCCGACGCCTGCCCGGTGAAGGACGAGATCTATCGCGTCGCGATCCGCCACGGCCTCCCCGTCAGCGTCGTTGCGGGAAATTTCATCCGCGTGCCGCAGGATCCGCTGATCGAACGCATCTCTGCCGGTTCCGGCATGGACGCCGCCGACGACTGGATTGCGGAGCGCGCCGGCCGCGGCGACATCGTCATCACATCGGATATCCCGCTCGCCAGCCGCTGCGTGAAGGCCGGCGCCGAGGTGATCGCGCCGAACGGCAAGCCGTTTACGGAAGCATCGATCGGCATGACACTCGCGGTGCGCAATCTGATGACCGATCTCCGCTCGTCCGGCGAAGTGACCGGCGGTCCAAAGTCCTTTGCACCGCGCGACCGCTCGACGTTTTTGTCTGCGCTCGACCGGACCATCCGCCGCATCCAGCGCCAGCGGGCGCAGCAGCCTGCGCCGAACCAGGGTTGAACGATGGCGCCGCCGCTGATCCAGTTGAAGGATATAAGGCTGACGTTTGGCGGCACGCCGCTGTTGTCGGGCGTGGAACTGTCGGTGTCGTCGGGCGAGCGCGTCTGCCTGATCGGCCGCAACGGCTCCGGCAAATCGACGCTGCTGAAGATCGCTGCCGGCCTTGTCGAGCCGGATAGCGGCAGCCGCTTCGTGCAACCGGGCGCCACCATCCGCTATCTGCCGCAGGAGCCTGATTTCGGCGACCATAAGACGACACTGGCCTATGTCGAGGCAGGCCTCGGCCCCGGCGACGATCACTACCAGGCGCGCTATCTGGTCGAACAGCTCGGCCTCTCCGGTGACGAGGACCCTGCGCATATTTCCGGCGGGGAAGCCCGCCGCGCGGCGCTGGCGCGGGTGCTGGCGCCCTCGCCGGATATCCTGCTGCTGGACGAACCGACCAACCATCTCGACCTGCCGACCATTGAATGGCTGGAAGGTGAACTGGAAAGCCGCCGCTGCGCGCTTGTCCTCATCAGCCATGACCGCCGCTTCCTTTCCAACCTGTCGCGCTCGACCGCCTGGCTCGACCGCGGCCAGATCCGGCAGATCGACCGCGGCTTTTCCGCATTCGAAGCCTGGCGCGACGAAGTGCTGGCGGAAGAGGAACGCGAACAGCACAAGCTCGACCGCAAGATCGTCAACGAGGAACACTGGCTGCGCTATGGCGTCTCCGGCCGCCGCAAGCGCAACGTCAAGCGACTCGGCAATCTGCACGCGCTGCGCGACCAGCGGCGCAATTATCGCGGTGCTGCTGGCAATGCCAACCTCGCGGCCGCCGAAGCTGAAAAATCTGGCCGGCTGGTCATCGAGGCGAAGAACATCGCCAAGGCCTATGGCGACCGCAAGATCGTCGATGGTTTCTCAATTCGGGTCCAGCGCGGTGACCGCATCGGCATCGTCGGCCCGAATGGCGCCGGGAAAACCACGCTGGTTCATCTTTTGATCAGCAACGATCCACCCGATGGCGGCACGATCCGGCTCGGCGCCAATATCGAAATGGCGACGCTGGACCAGCACCGCGAAAGCCTCGATCCGAAATCGACGCTGGCGGAAGCGCTGACCGGCGGCCGCGGCGACCATGTCATGGTCGGCGGCAAGCCGAAACACGTGGTCAGCTACATGAAGGACTTTCTCTTCGCGCAAGAACAGATGCGCACGCCGCTGGAGGTGCTTTCCGGCGGCGAGCGCGGCCGGCTGATGCTGGCGCGAGCGCTGGCAAAGCCGTCGAACCTCCTGGTACTGGACGAGCCGACCAACGACCTCGATCTCGAAACGCTCGACGTGCTCGAGGAGATGCTCGGCGATTACGAGGGCACGGTGATCCTGATCAGCCACGACCGCGACTTCCTCGATCGCGTGGTGACATCGGTGATCGTGCCTGAAGGCGATGGCCGCTGGATCGAGTATGCCGGCGGCTACACCGACATGCTGGCCCAGCGCGGCGAAGATTTGTCGCGGGAATCCGTCAACGCACCCGCGCCGGTTGAGGAAAAGAAAGAGACCAGAGCTACCGCCCCTTCCGCCGCCCCAAAACGCCGGCTGAACTTCAACGAAAAGCACGCGCTGGAAACCCTGCCGAAGACGATCGCGAAACTGCAGGCCGAGATCGCAAAGCAGCAGAAGCTGCTTGACGATCCCGATCTCTACGCCAAGGATCGCAAGAAGTTCGACGCGGCGTCATCGGCGATGGCCAAAGCGCAGGAGGAGCTGGCCGCCGCCGAAGACCGGTGGCTGGAGCTGGAAGTTTTGCGGGAAGAGATAGAACAAGCGTAAGCATTTCACCGTCATTGCGAGGAGCGAAGCGACGAAGCAATCCATCCATCCGCTATGCCGTTACGATGGATTGCTTCGCTTCGCTCGCAATGACGAAAGAACAACCGGAGTTCACGTCATGACAACGCCCCTCGCCGCAAAAATCGCCCGTGAGTACGGCACGCCCTGCGCGGTCATCGACATGGACCGCGTCGAGCGCAACATCGCCCGCATCCAGGTGGCCTGCGATACCGCCGGCGTCGCCAACCGACCGCATATCAAGACCCACAAGAGCCCGCTGCTCGCACAGATGCAGGTCGCGGCCGGCGCAAAAGGCATCACCTGCCAGAAGCTCGGCGAGGCCGAAGTGATGGCGGAAGCCGGCATCGACGACATCCTGATCAGCTACAATCTGATCGGCGAGGAAAAGATGGCCCGGCTCGCGGCGCTGCAGGCCAAGGCCAACATGACGGTCGCTGCCGACAATTCGACCGTGATCGCCGGTCTGCCGCAGGCGGCGGCTGCTTCGGGCCGACCGCTGTCGGTCGTGGTCGAGTGCGATACGGGGCGCAAGCGCGCCGGCGTCGAAACGCCGGCCGAAGCGATTGCGCTGGCGCGCGAGATCGCTGGCTCGAAGGGGCTGCAATTTGCGGGCTTCATGCTGTACCCGACCGAGACCGGCTGGACTGAGGCGCAGCAGTTTTTCGACGAGGCACTGGCGGGCGTCCGCGCGCACGGGCTCGATGCGACGATGGTCTCAACGGGCGGCTCGCCCAATCTGAAAAATCTCGGCAAGCTGAAGGGCGCGACCGAGCATCGGCCCGGCACCTATATCTACAACGACCGCATGCAGGTCGCGGCCGGCGTCGCCGAATGGGACGATTGCGCGCTGAACATCTATTCCACAGTCGTGAGCCGCGCCGGACCGGACCGCGGCATTCTGGACGCTGGCTCGAAGACGCTGACATCGGATCCCGGCGGCGGCCTCGACGGCTACGGGCTGATCCTGGAGCACCCGGAAGCGAAGATCGCGCGCTTCGCGGAAGAGCACGGCTTTCTTGACCTGGCCCGCAGCAACACGCGGCCGAATGTCGGCGACGTCGTTCGCATCGTGCCCAACCATGTCTGCGTCGTCGTCAACATGATGGACGAGGTGGTGATGGTGCGCGGCGACGACATCATCGGCACGCTGCCGGTCGCGGCAAGGGGGAAGCTGCGGTGAATTCGTAGGGTGGGCAAAGGCGCACTTGGCCGTGCCCACCATCAAGTGCAACGCAAGCAATGGTGGGCACGCTTCGCTTTGCCCACCCTACGATTCCGATATCCACTTCAGCGCCCCTCGCCCGGCCGCCACGCCTGTCGCAAACGACGCCTGCAAGAGGTGACCGCCGGTCGGCGCTTCCCAGTCGAGCATCTCACCAGCCGCGAACACGCCGGGCAAGCGGCGGAGCATGAAAGCGGCGTCGATTTCTTCAAAAGCGATCCCGCCCGCGGTTGAAATCGCGCGCGCGATTGGAGCCGTGCCGGTGAGTTCGATTGGGACGGCGTTGATGAGGTGCGCGAGATCGGCCGGCGACATCGACGCCAGCGAAGCGCCCGATGCCTTGGCGGCTTCCTGCAGCAAGCCGATCGCAACCGGCGACAAACCCACGGCCTTGCGCAGAAAATTGGACAGGGATTGCTTGCCCCTTGGTCCCGACAGCCGCGCGATCAGCTCTCTTTGCTCAAGATCTGGCCGCAGCCCGATGTGCAGGATTGCCTGCCCTGAAATCACAATGGCCTCGCGCAACTCGGCAGATAGCGCATAGATCGCGCCGCCCCTCGATGCCGGTACGAGTGATGATGGCTTCGCCGCGCACGGTATGCGCGCCAAAGCTCAACGCCACGCCCTTGAGAGGTTGGCCTTCAAAGCGGTCGCGGAAAATTTCCGACCAAGCGACGGTGAAGCCGGAATTTGCCGGCCGGAGCGGAGATATCTTCACCCCTTTTGCCGCTAGAATCTGTGTCCACGCGCCATCCGATCCGAGCCGCGGCCAACTCGCGCCCCCAAGCGCCAGCACGGTTGCGCGAGGCTCGACGACGAGCGGTCCACCAGGCGTTTCAAAGCGCAGGCGGCCCTGCTCATCCCAGCCGATCCAGCGGTGGCGCAGCGCCAACTTTACGCCCATTGAGTCTAGCCGCCGTAGCCATGCCCGCAGCAATGGTGAGGCCTTGAAGGCTTTCGGGAAGACGCGGCCGCTGGAGCCGATAAATGTCTCCTGCCCCAGTGCCTCGCTCCAGTCGCGCAACGCCTGCGGCGGAAACGCTTCGATGGCGGCTTTCAAGTGCGGCATCGCCTCGCGATAGCGGACAAGGAATTGCGGCAACGGCTCGCTGTGCGTGAGGTTGAGCCCTCCGCGCCCGGCCATGAGGAATTTTCGGCCGGCGGATGGCATCGCGTCGTAGACGGTGACGGCGGCGCCACGCTGCGCGAGGACTTCGGCCGCCATCAGGCCGGCAGGGCCGGCGCCGATGATGGCGGTGTTTTTGGAGTGCGAAGACATGGCAGGAATGTTCGGCTGCCCAGGAGAACGCCGTCATTCCGGGATGGTCCGAAGGACCAGACCCGGAATCTCGAGGTTCCGGGTTCGAATGCTTCGCATCGCCCCGGAACGACCAACAGGCTACAGCTTGATGCCCGCCCGTGCCGCGGCCTGTGCGACATACTTCTGCGTCTGCTCGAATGCGCCCTGCAGCGCCTTCGCCTTCGACACGTCGTCAATCTCGGCAAAATGTGCCGCGATCGCGTCCGGCGTCCAGTCGGACTGGGCCAGGTTGATGCCTTCGGTCTCGATGATCTTGATCACCGCAAACGAACCCGCGCCCGCGCCCATGATGGTGCGGGTCGGCGCGTCCTCGCTCAGCAGATATTCCACCGCGGGCGTGATCGCTTCTGGTTTCATCAGCGCCAGCGCCTGCGGCGGCAGCAGCTCTTCCGTCATTCGGGTGGCCGCGGTCGGCGAGATCGTGTTGACGCGGATGTTGTTCTTGCGGCCCTCCTCGGCCAGCACGTTCATCAGGCCGACCATGCCGGCTTTGGCCGCGCCGTAATTCGCCTGGCCGAAATTGCCGAACAGGCCAGACGACGAAGTGGTCAGCACGATGCGGCCATAGTTGCGCTCGCGCATGCCATCCCACACCGCCTTGCAGCAGTAAAACGTGCCGACGAGATGGACGTCGAGCACCTTGGCAAAGTCAGCGACATCCATTTTTCCAAACGACTTGTCGCGGAGAATGCCAGCGTTGGCGCAGAGCAGATCGACGCTACCCCACTCCTTCGTGGCTCGCTCGACCATCGCCGTGACTTGTCCGAACTTGGAGACATCGGCGCCGTCGGCCATCGCCGTGCCGCCCGCTTTGCGGATTTCCTCGACCACGGATTCGGCCGGCGTCAGTGAACCGCCGGTGCCGTCCCGCGCGCCGCCGAAATCGTTGACCACCACCTTGGCGCCGCGGCTCGCCAGCCCCAGCGCATGCGCCCGTCCCAGACCATTGCCCGCGCCTGTGACGATTGCGACGCGTCCGTCAAACCTGATTGCCATGTGAATTGATCCCGATTGTTCATGCCCGGGCTTGACCCGGCCATCCATCAAAATTTGAAGAGTTTTTGATCAGCGATAGATTGCCGGGTCAACTGGTTTGAAGACGCGCTTCGCGCTTTTGCCCGGCCATGACGGCAAAGGTCAGTGGAAATAGATCAGCCCGATCCAATCGGCGACCAACGCCGGCTTGCCCTCGCCCTCGATCTCGACGGTGACGTTGGTGCGCGACTGCAATTCCTTCGGCTTGCGCAGCTTGGCTTCAACAAGCGAGAAGCGGCCGCGGACCCGCGAGCCGGCGCGGACCGGCGAGAGGAAACGCAGCTTGTCGAAGCCGTAATTGACGCCCATCGACGTGCCTTCGATGACCGGCATGACCTCATACGACATGATGCTCATCAAGGACATCGTCAGAAATCCATGCGCGATGGTATTGCCGAACGCGGTTTCCTTCTTTGCCCGTTCCGGGTCGACATGGATGAACTGATGGTCTTCGATCACGTCGGCATAGAGGTTGATCCGGCTCTGGTCGATCAGGTGCCACGACGACACGCCGATCTCCTTGCCGACCATGGCCTGATAGGCCTCAAACGAGACCGGCGGCTTCTTCCAGACTTCATTCATTCGCTAGCTCTCCAACCCGGCGGTCCGCACCTTCTGCAGCTCCGGGAATTCTTCTTCGCGGAACTCGGCGCCGCGCAACGCATCACTGCGGTTATTATCATGCTCGAGCCGGCGCAACTGCACGCGGCGGATTTTTCCGGAAATCGTCTTCGGCAGCTCCGTCACCAGTTCGATCTTGCGAATACGCTTGAACGGCGCGAGCCGCGTGTGCAGATGCATGAAGATCGACAGCGCGGTCTCGGGGGTCCGTTCTGCGCCCGACACCAGCAGCACATAGGCCTTGGGGATCGCGAGCCGGATCGGATCGGGGCTCGGAACGACGGCGGCCTCCGCAACCGATTCATGCTCCAGCAGCACGCTCTCCAGCTCGAATGGACTGATGCGATAGTCGGAAGATTTGAAGACGTCGTCGGAGCGGCCGACAAAAGTGAGATAGCCCTCGTCATCGGCAAACACCACGTCGCCCGAGCGGTAGAGATCGCCGTCTGCCCCACCCAATTTGCCGTCGTCGCCCTGGTAGCCCTGCATCAGGCCTGCGGGGCGGTCGGCGCCGAGCACAAGCGTCACCTCGCCCTCCTTGGTGACGTGGCCGTCACTGTCGGTGATCCGCACCCGGTAGCCCGGCAACGGCCGGCCCATCGAGCCGACCTTCACCTTCTGGCCCGGCGAATTGCCGGCGAGCGCGGCGGTCTCGGTCTGGCCATAGCCGTCGCGGATGGTCAGCCCCCACGCCGCCTTCACCTGGTCGATCACCTCGGGGTTGAGCGGCTCGCCGGCGCCGCAGACCTCGCGCAGGCTGACCTTGAAATCCGCGAGCTTCTCCTGAATGAACAGCCGCCACACCGTCGGCGGCGCGCACAGCGTGGTGACGCCGCAGCGGCCGATCGTGGTGAGCAAAGCCTTGGCGTCAAAGCGCGGCTGATTGACCACGAACACGGTCGCCCCCGCATTCCACGGCGCGAAGAAGCAGCTCCAGGCATGTTTGGCCCAGCCTGGCGAAGAGATGTTCAAGTGCACATCGCCCGGCTGCAGGCCGAGCCAGAACATCGTCGAGAGGTGGCCGACCGGATAGCTGCGCTGGCTGTGCCGCACCAGCTTTGGTTTCGCCGTGGTGCCCGAGGTGAAATAAAGCAGCATCGGATCGTCGGCATTTGTCGGGCCATCAGGCGTAAGGTCGTCCGAGGCGCTGGCGGCCTGTTCACAGGGCAGCCAGCCATCGTGCTTCGATGTCGCGCCGACCACGACGCGCACCAGTCCGTCGCCGCCGAGGCCCGCAAATTTCGCGACCTGATCCTGCGAGGCAACCACCGCCCGCGCCCTGCCACGCTCGAGCCGATCGCGCAGTTCGTCCGGCGTGAGCAGCGTGGTGGCGGGGATAACGACGACACCGAGCTTCATCGCCGCCAGCATAGTCTCCCACAGCGGCACGGCATTGCCGAGCAGCAACAACAAATGATCGCCGCGTTTCAGCCCCTGCGCCCGCAGGAAGTTTGCGACCTGATTGGAGCGGCGCGACAGCGCGGCGAAGGAAAGTTTTGTCTCCTTGTCGCCGGGATCGACGATCCAGAGCGCCGGGCGATCCCGGCTGTCAGGATTGCGCGCGAGCTCCGCGTCGAACCAGTCGAGCGCCCAATTGAATGGAACGGGATCCGGCCAGCGAAAGCCCTTCACTGCCGCATCGTAATCGGTGCGGTGCTTGAGCAGAAAGGCGCGCGCTTCCTGGAAGGTCGTCATTAGCTCTCCGTTATTTCGCAGCGAGGCTCCGAACGTGCTGGATAATACCGGAAAAATCCACCCCGCCATGGCCGGCGGCATCAAAAGCCTTGTAGATCTCCTGCGCGTGCTTGCCGAGCGGCGTCGCCGCGCCCGCAGCCTTGGCCGCATCCTGCGCCAGTGTCAGGTCCTTCACCATCAGGGCCGACGCGAATCCCGGCTTATAATCGTTGTTGGCGGGCGAAGTCGGCACCGGGCCGGGCACCGGGCAATAGGACGTCAGCGCCCAGCATTGCCCCGATGAGGTCGAGGCGACATCGAACAGCGCCTGATGCGACAGGCCCAGCTTTTCGGCGAGCGCAAAGGCCTCGCCGACCCCGATCATCGAAATCCCTAAGATCATGTTGTTGCAGATCTTGGCCGCCTGCCCCGCACCAGCGCCGCCGCAATGGACGATCTTCTTGCCCATGTTCTCCAGCACGGGCCTTGCCGCCGCAAACGCCTTTTCCTCGCCGCCACACATGAAAGTCAGCGTCGCGCCCTTGGCGCCGCCGGTTCCGCCGGAGACCGGCGCATCGACCGAGAGCATGCCGTGCTTTCCGGCCAGCGCGTGCGCCTGCTTGGCGCTTTCGACGTCGATGGTCGAGCAATCGATGATCAGCGTGCCCTTGGCCATGACAGGGACCACTTCGTTCCAGACCGAGAGCACATGCTTGCCTGCCGGCAGCATGGTGATGACGACATCCGCCCCCTTCACGGCTGCAGCCGAACTCTCGGCAATGGAAGCACCATCGGCCTTGGCCTGATCGCGCGAGGCTTCGACCAGATCGAACGCCGTCACCTTGTGGCCGGCCTTGACCAGATTGGCGGCCATCGGGCCGCCCATATTGCCGAGGCCAATGAATGCGATATTTGCCATCTCGAATCCTCCGCTAAACTTTCTTGCTCTGATCAGGGAAATCTAAGTTCGTCAGCGCCGATCTCGGCGAAGTAAGGCGCGACCATTTCCGGCGTCACGTCCTCGATTCTTGGCGGCGACCATTTCGGATTGCGGTCCTTGTCGATTACGGCCGCGCGCACGCCCTCGCGGAAATCGTCGCTCGCGAAGACTTCCAGCGCGGCGCGATATTCTCGCACCAGACATTCCTCCAGCGAGCGCGCGTTGCGCGCCAGCCGCAGCAGCTTGAGCGTCACCACCATGCCGCGCGGCGACTTTTCGTTCAGCGTCTTCAGCGTCGCCTGCGCGAAGTCAGAGCCATCGCGCTGCAGCGCTGCGAAGATGTCTTCCATGCGATCGTGGGAGAACAACGCGTCGATCTTCGCCTGCTGCGCAGCGACCGGCCCGGCCGTTTCTCCAGTCGAGAAGCCGTCGATCAGCTTCCTGACGTCAGCCGACGTCGTGCCCGACGCCACCTTCGTCAATGCCTCGCGCAAGGCCGGCAGTTTTGATGACGGCACCACCGCATCGGCAAACTTTGCATGAATGGCATCTGGACCGTTCATGGTCTGCCCGGTCAATCCAAAATACGTGCCGATCTCGCCGGGCGAATGCGACAACAGCCAGGTGCCGCCGACGTCAGGGAAGAAGCCGAGGCCGACCTCGGGCATCGCGAGTTTCGTCTTCTCGGTGACGACGCGATGGCTCGAATGCGCGGACAGCCCGACGCCGCCGCCCATCACGATGCCATCCATGAAAGCGACATAGGGTTTTGGGAACTTCTTGATGCGGGCGTTGAGGATGTATTCATCCCGCCACAGGATCTTGCCGAGATCGCCCTTCACTTTCGAGCTTTCCCAGAGCGCGCGGATGTCGCCGCCGGCGCACAGCCCGCGCTCGCCCGCTCCTTCAAGCACGATCACGGCAACATCGGGATCCGCCTCAAAGACATCGAGCGCCTTGTCGACGTCGTGGAACATCTCCAGCGTCACGGCATTGATCGCCTTCGGCCGGTTCAGGCGGATGATGCCGGCTGAGCCTTCCTTGCGCGCGATCAGGTCGCCGTCTGCAATGGCCGCATCCGTCATCGCGCCCCCTCGATCAGCTTGCGCGACACGATCAGCCGCATGATTTCGTTGGTGCCTTCCAGAATCTGGTGCACGCGCAGGTCGCGCACGATTTTTTCGATGCCGTATTCGCTCAAGTAGCCGTAGCCGCCATGCAGTTGCAGCGCCTGGTTGGCGACCTCGAATCCGACATCGGTGCCAAAACGCTTGGCCATCGCGCACAGCATGGTGGCATCCGCATCCTTGCGGTCGAGCGCAGCCGCCGCGCGCCATACAAAAGTCCGCGCCGCTTCCAGCTCGGTCGCCATGTCGGCGAGGCGGAACTGCAGCGCCTGGAATTCATCGAGACGTTTGCCGAAGGCTTTTCGCTCCTTCATGTAGGCGAGCGACTTGTCGAGCGCGCTCTGCGCGCCGCCGAGCGAGCACGCCGCGATGTTGAGGCGGCCGCCGTCGAGGCCGGCCATTGCAATCTTGAAGCCGATACCCTCCTCGCCCAGCCGGTTTTCGACCGGCACGCGGGCGTTCTCAAACATCACCGCGCGCGTGGGCTGGGCGTTCCAGCCCATCTTGCGCTCGTTGGCGCCGAACGAGACGCCGGGCGTTTCGGCCGGAACGACAAGCGTCGAGATGCCGCCGGGCCCCTCGCCGCCAGTCCGCACCATCACGACGTAGAGATCGCCGCCACCGGCGCCGGAGATGAACTGTTTCTGGCCGTTGAGGACATAGTGATCGCCGTCGCGTACCGCGCGGGTGCGCAGCGCCGCGGCGTCCGAGCCGGAGCCCGGCTCGGTCAAGCAATAGCTTGCCAGCAGCTCCATGGTGCAGAGCTTTGGCAGCCACTTTTGCCGCTGGCTGTCATTGCCATAGGCATCGATCATCCAGGACGCCATGTTGTGGATCGAGATGAAGGCCGACACCGTCGGACAACCGGTCGCCAGCGCCTCGAAGATCAGGGCGGCGTCGAAACGGGTCATTGCGGAGCCGCCGACGTCGTCCTTGATGTAGATGCCGCCGATGCCGAGGCTCGCGGCCTCGCGCATCACTTCAACAGGAAAATGCTTCTCCTCGTCCCAGCGCAGCGCATGCGGCGCGATCTTCTCCGCGGCGAATTCGCGCGCCATGTCGCGAACCGCCACCTGGTCCTCGTTGAGAGCGAACTGCATTCTTGCCGCTTACCCCTTAAGGTTACCCCACCGTCATTGCGAGCGCAGCTAAGCAATCCACCTCGCCGCCCAGGGATAGATGGATTGCTTCGTCGCTGCGCTCCCTTGCGCAAACGCTTCGCGTTTGTCGCAGGCAATGACGGCGTCTAGCACACGACTACTTCATCAACGGAATCGAGAACTCCGCGCCTTCCTTGACACCGGACGGCCAGCGCGAGGTCACCGTCTTGGTCTTGGTGTAGAAGCGGACCGAGTCCGGACCGTGCTGGTTGAGGTCGCCGAAGCCCGACTTCTTCCAGCCGCCGAAGGTGTAGTAGGCGATCGGCACCGGGATCGGCACGTTGATGCCGACCATGCCGACATTGACCTTGGCGGCAAAGTCACGCGCCGCGTCGCCGTCGCGGGTGAAGATCGCAACGCCGTTGCCGTAATCATGTTCGGACGGCAACGCCAGCGCTTCCTTATAGTCGTGGGCGCGCACCACCGAGAGCACGGGGCCAAAAATCTCTTCCTTGTAAATCCGCATGTCCTTGGTGACGTTGTCGAACAGCGAGCCGCCAAGATAAAAGCCCTTCTCGTAGCCCTGCATCTTGAAGCCGCGGCCGTCGACGGCGAGCGTGGCGCCTTCCTTGATGCCGATATCGATGTAGTTCTTCACCTTCTCGACCGCCTCGCGCGTCACCAGCGGACCGTAATCGGCGGACGGATCGACCGAGGTGCCGATCTTGAGCGACTCCACGCGCGGGATCAGCTTTTCCATCAGGCGGTCGGCGGTGGTCTTGCCGACGGGAACGGCGACGGAGACCGCCATGCAGCGCTCGCCGGCCGAGCCGTAGCCGGCGCCGATCAGCGCGTCGACCGTCTGGTCCATGTCGGCGTCGGGCATCACGATGGCGTGGTTCTTGGCGCCGCCAAAACACTGGCAGCGCTTGCCGGTTTGGGCCGCGCGCTCATAGATGTACTGCGCGATCGGCGTCGAGCCGACGAAGCCGATCGCCTTGATATCAGGGTCGTCGAGAATAGCGTCGACGGCTTCCTTGTCGCCGTTCACGACGTTGAGGATGCCGGGCGGCAGCCCCGCTTCCATCATCAGTTCGGCCAGCCGCATCGGCACGCCGGGATCGCGCTCCGAAGGTTTGAGGATAAAGGCGTTGCCGCAGGCGATCGCGGGCGCGAACTTCCACATCGGGATCATCGCCGGGAAATTGAACGGCGTGATGCCGGCAACGACGCCAAGCGGTTGGCGCAGGGAGTAGATGTCGATGCCGGGGCCGGCGCCTTCGGTGTATTCGCCCTTCATCAAATGCGGAATGCCGCAAGCGAATTCCGCGACTTCGAGGCCGCGCTGGATGTCGCCCTTGGCGTCAGGAACTGTCTTGCCGTGCTCGCGCGCCAGCAATTCAGCGAGCTTGTCATAGTCGCGCTGCACCAGTTCGAGGAACTTCATCATCACCCGCGCGCGGCGCTGCGGATTGGTGTTGGCCCATTCGGGCTGGGCGAGTGCGGCGTTTTCGACGGCCGCGCGGACTTCCGCTTTTGACGCCAGCGCCACCTTGGCCTGGACGTCGCCGGTCATCGGCTCAAACACGTCGGCCGTCCGGCCGGACGTTCCCTTGACCTCTTTGCCGCCGATAAAGTGTCCGATTGAGCGCATGAATGATCTCCCTAAGGTCCCGTCTGGGATCGCTTTCGAGCCCCTTTTTGACCTGCATTTCTTGGGATACAAGTCCGATATATTGCACCATAGATGTGCGGAAATGCTGGATCAAGGCACCAAGACGATCGACTGGGATGACTTCCGTTTCGTGCTGGCGATCGTCCGCGGCGGCTCGGTTTCCGCTGCCGCCAAGCAGCTATCTGTCGACCATGCCACCGTGATCCGCCGTGTCGACCGGCTGGAACGGCATCTCTCCGCAAAACTGTTCAACCGCCGCAAGACCGGCTACCTCCTGACCGAAGCCGGCCAGCGCGTCGCCGACAGTGCCGAAGCGATGGAATCCACCATCGTCGCCAACCAGGAGGCGGTCGGCGGCTCGCGCGCCCAGCTCACCGGCACGGTCCGGATCGGCGCCCCCGACGGGTTCGGCAGCCATTTCCTGGCGGCGCGGCTTCTGAAATTCACCGAGCGGTATCCCGATCTCGATCTGCAGCTCGTCGCCACCGCGCGCCTGTTCAGCCTGTCGAAACGCGAGGCCGATATCGCGATCAGCCTCTCCATGCCCAAGGAGGGCCGGATCGTCGGGCGCAAGCTGCTTGACTACAGCCTCGGGCTCTATGCCGCGCCGGCCTATCTCGACCGGGCATCGAAAATCACTTCCCGCGGCGACCTGCCGGGGCATCGCTTCGTCGGCTATATCGAGGAACTGCTGTTCACGCCGGAGCTGGATTACCTGCCCCAGGTTTCGCCGAAGATCTCGGCCAAATTCCGCAGCGCCAATCTGATCGCGCAGCTCAACGCCACCATTGCCGGCTTTGGTATTGCGGTGCTGCCGCATTTCATGGCGAAGGCGCATCCCGAACTGCGCGCGGTGCTACCCGACGAGGTCAGGATCTCGCGCACGTTCTGGATGCTGATGCACGCCGACAGCAAGGACCTGGCGCGGATCAGGGCGGTGGCCGATTACATCCACGAGACGGTGGAAAGCGAGCGCGCGCTGTTTGGCGGGCGGTGAGCTGTAGGGCGGGCAAAGCGAAGCGTGCCCACCATCTTTCCGCGCGTTGGCTGGATGGTGGGCACGCTGCGCTCTGCCACCCTACGATTCCGCGATCAATTCACCTTTGCCCGCGTCTTCTTCGCGACCGGCTTCGCCTCGGCGCGCGTCAGCGCCGCATCGCGGCCGGCGAGGAGAATTTCGTCGGACAGTTCGCCGCTGCCGGCAACGCGCGACATCACCAGGGTGCCCATCATCGTCGCCAGCGTACCCATGGCCTGCCGGCGCGCCGTCTTGCGCGGCACGTCGGGAATCTGGTCGGCGATCACATCGATCAACTGCTCCAGCTTGGCGGCAAAGGCCTTGCGCGTCTTCGCGCTTTCCCGGGCGATCTCGGCACCCAACGTCGTAACGGCGCAACCGCGGCCGGGATCGTCGCGATGAACCGTCGAGACGTAGGAATCGATGATCGTCGACAGCCGCTTCTCCGGCGGCGTTTCAGCGGCGATTTTTCGCCAGTGCTCGACCGAGCGGTCCATCGCATAGGCAAAAGCCTCGATGACGAGCGCCTCGCGGGAATCGAAATGCGCGTAGAAGCCGCCATGGGTCAAGCCCGCTTCCTTCATCAGGTCGGCGACGCCGATGCCATGCGCGCCCTTTTCGCGAAGCCGCACCGAGGCTTTTTTTACGATCCGTGCGTGGGTCTCCTGCTTGTGCTCTCTCGAATAACGCATCAACGCATCCTATTAAATGTCCCTGGTCATATAATAGCAGTTGCGCGCAGGAAAAGCTGCATCTAATTCGTCTTTTCAACGCCGATGATCGTGAACGTTCCGGTCGCGTGCACTGCAAGATTGCCTGCACGGTCGCGGACGAAGCCTTCGGCATAGCTGGTCTGGCGGCCGAACTTTATCACTTTGCCTTCCGCCGAGATCGCGCCCGAGCGCACCGACAATGGCCGCAGATAGGTCAGCTTGAGGTCCAGCGTGACCGAGGCCTGCCCCGCCGGCTGCATGGTGGTGATGGCACAACCCATGGCAGTATCCAGGCGTGCCGCGGCCGTCGCGCCGTGGAGCAGTCCGATGGTGTTTTCGAGGCTTTCATCCGGATCCAGTTCCATCACGACCCGGCCGGGCTCGGCGATGCACATCTCGAAACCGATCAGCCGCGCCATCGGCGGCGGTGGCAGGATGCCGTCGCGGATCGCGCACATGGTCTCGAAGCCCGGACATTCCGAATGCCGCCCGGGCAATCGGCCCCGGCGCCTGCCATTCCACCACCCGATGCCCGCGCATATCGAACGAAAACAGATCGACAGTCTCGGTCATGGTCATGGCGGCTCCTTTAGATGACGATCATAATTCTATATCGTGCGAGCGTTCGCGCAATGCCCCCCGCCCGCCCTTGACAAGCCGGCGCAATGTCCCGGAAGTGATGGCAACGAACAGACAGGCCCGGAAAAACAGAATGGAAATGCTCAATCCTCATTGCGGCATCGACCGCGACGACAGAGGCGTCGTTCGCCTCGCGATCTGCAATGCGGGCCCTCTCAACATCCTCTCCTCCCCCGTCACCGACGGTGTGCGCGAAGGGTTCGAGCGGCTCGCCAGCGACAAAACCATTCGCGCGATCATCCTCGCCGGACGGAGCGAGAAGAGCATGATCGGCGGCGCCGACATCAAGGAGATGGCGCGCCTCGACCAGAAGTCGGCGGAAGCCTTCATCACGCGGCTGCGCGACCTCTGCGAGGCCGTGCGCCACTTTCCGGCGCCGGTGATCGCACGGCTTCCCGGCTGGTGTCTCGGTGGCGGGTTGGAAGTCGCCGCCGCCTGCGATTTCCGGATTGCGGCCCACGATGCCAAATTCGGCATGCCGGAAGTGCGCGTCGGCATCCCCTCGGTGATCCATGCCGCGCTGCTGCCGCGGCTGATCGGGTGGGGCCGCGCCCGCTGGCTGGTCATGACGGCGGAAAATATCGACGCGCCTACCGCGCTCGCCTGGGGCCTCGTCGACGTGGTCGCCAAGGAAGGCGGGCTCGATGCCGCGGTCGAGCATACGGTGCAGGCGCTGCTCGAATGCGGGCCCGAAGCGCTGCGTTCGCAGAAGGAGTTGCTGCGGCAATGGGAGGAGCTGCCGTTGACCGAATCCGTCAACTTGAGCGTCGGCATATTCGGAAAGTCCTTTCTGACCGGCGAGCCGCAGCGGCTGATGCAGGGATTTCTCGCTCGGAAGAAATAGTAGTGCCTCAGTTTGGCGGTAAGCTTCGTAAGGGAGGCCTTAGGCGATGATCTGCTTGAAAATTACCGACGAGGGAGCCGATCTCCGCGTTACTTATGACGAGTTGCTCATGCTGAACAATGCGCTGAATGAGGTCTGTAACGGTGTCCACATTCACGAAAAGGCATTTCAAACGCGGTTAGCATTTGAACGGAGCGATCTTCGCGCCTTGTTGGCACAGATCAACGAGTTGCTGCCATAAATTTCAAGCTGAGACACTGCCTCGTCGATCGATCAATTTCTCTCATGCGAATGATGAGATTTTTGATCGGATTGCCTGGTTGCGAATTCTGCTGCGCATAATATTACACCCATAATCCAATCGCCGATTTTGCGTGGATCGCGCTGGCGTCGTCGTGTCCTGAAATGAGGGAAGTACGACATTCAAGTCGGACCAACGTCACGTCAGAATACGTAAAGCCGCCTTAAGCAAACTTTCCCACCCGAATTCGCCGAGGCCCAATGATCTCGAATTGGCTTTCAGCCGCCCTCGCCCGCCGCAATATCCATTACGGCTGGGTGATGGTCGCCGTGACCTTCCTCACCGCCCTGATCTCCGCCGGCACGGTCGGCGCGCCCGGCGTCTTCATCGTGCCCTTGCAGAAGGAATTCGGCTGGACGACGGCGGAGATTTCTTCCGCGCTGTCGATCCGCTTCATCCTGTTCGGGCTGATGGCGCCCTTCGCTGCCGCGCTGATGAACCGCTACGGTCTGCGCAATGTGACGCTGTTGGCACTGCTGATCGTCGTCTCCGGCCTGGTGGCGTCGCTGGCGATGACACAGGTCTGGCAGCTCATGCTGCTGTGGGGCGTGGTGATCGGGCTCGGCACCGGCATGACGGCGCTGGTGCTGGGCGCAACGATTGCTGCACGCTGGTTCGTGGCGCGCCGCGGTCTCGTCGTTGGCATCCTGACCGCGAGCGTCGCCACCGGGCAGCTCGCCTTCCTGCCGCTGCTGGCGAGCCTGACCGATACGTATGGCTGGCGGATCGCACTGGCGCTGGTGTGCGTGATGCTCGGCGTCGCGGCCTTCGCCGTGCTGATGATCATGCGCGACCGGCCGAGCGATGTGGGCTTAAGGCCATTCGGCGACGAAGGCACCGAGCCGCTGCCGGCGCCTCCCGCAAACAACACCCCGATCATGGCAGCGGCGCTCGGCACGCTGCGCGATGCCTCGAAGTCGGGCGTGTTCTGGATCCTGTTCGCCACATTCTTCATCTGCGGCGCCTCTACCAACGGCCTGGTCCAGGTTCACCTGATTCCGATGTGCCTCGATTTCGGCATTCCGCAGGTGCAGGCGGCGAGCCTGCTGGCTGCGATGGGCATATTCGATTTCGTCGGCACCATCGCTTCCGGCTGGCTGTCGGACCGCTACGACAATCGCTGGCTCCTGTTCTGGTATTACGGGCTGCGCGGCCTGTCGCTGCTGTTTCTGCCGTTCTCCGATTTCACCCTCTACGGCCTGTCGCTGTTTGCGATGTTCTATGGACTCGACTGGATCGCAACCGTACCGCCGACGGTGCGGCTCACGGCACAGCGGTTCGGCGCGGAGCGCGCCAACTTGGTGTTCGGCTGGATTTTTGCCGGCCATCAGTTGGGGGCGGGTGTCGCGGCCTTCGGTGCGGGCCTGTCGCGGACGGTACTGCAGACCTATCTGCCGGCGTTCTTTGTCGCCGGTGCGCTCTGCGTGGTGGCGGCGTTGATTGTTCTGGCGATCTCGCGGCCGAAAGCGGCGGTGGCGTGAGAGAACACGTCATTCCGGGATGGTGCGTTAGCACCAGACCCGGAATCTCGAGATTCCGGGTTCGATGCTGCGCATCGCCCCGGAATAACATCCCATCACGGCCGCGTCGACATGTTGCTCGGCGGACCTACGCTGCGGATCGGCTCCGCCAATCGTGCGAACTCGCACAGCAGCGAACGCGTCTTGCGCGGGTCGATCACCTCCTCGACCCAGAATTTCTCGGCGGAGCGGAACGGCGAGCGCAGCTTGTTGAGGCGGTCCTCGATCTCCTTCAGCTTCGCGGCCGGATCATCCGACCCGTCGATATCGGCGCGGTAGGCAGCCTCGATGCCGCCTTCGAGCGGCAGCGAGCCCCAATAGGCCGACGGCCAGGCATAGCGCATCGAATAGCGGTTGGCCGGCTGGTGCACGACGCCGGCGACGCCGAACGCGTTGCGCACGATGATGGTGCACCAAGGCACGGTCGACTGGTTGACCGCCGCCATCGCCCGCACGCCGTGGCGGATGGTCGCCGACTTCTCGGCCTCGAGCCCGATCATGAAGCCGGGACAATCCATCAGGTAAACCACCGGCAGATGGAAGGTCTCGGCGAAATCGACCCAGCGCACCACTTTCTGGCATGCCTCCGCCGTCCACGACCCGCCATAGTGAAAGGGATCACTCGCCAGCAGCAGCACCGCGCGGCCCTCGAACCGGGCAAGGCCCGTGATGATCGGGCGGCCGAAATTGGCGTTCACTTCAAAGAACGAACCCTTGTCGACAACGGCGTCGATGATCGGGCGCATCTTGTAGACCTGGCGGCGGTTGCGCGGCACCGCCTTCAACAGCGATTCTTCCGCGCGCTCCGAATCATCCGTGCATGGCGTGGTCGGCGGCAGGTCATATACCGAGGACGGCAGATAGGACAGAAAACGCCTGGCGCGTTCGAACGCCTCCTCCTCGGTATCGACGGCATCATCGACGCCGCCGGCGCGGGTCTGGATCTCGGCGCCGCCAAGCTCCTGCTTCGTCAGGTCCTGGCCAAGACGTTTTACGACCGGCGGGCCTGCGACGAACATCGCGGAATTTCTGGTCATGACGGAATAATGGCTGGCGGCAAGCCGTGCCGCGCCAAGGCCCGCGACCGAACCGAGGCCGAGCGCGACCACGGGCACCCGCGCCATGTTCGCCGTCGTGAACCAATACCAGCGCGTGCCGCCGACCCCGCCGGGCAGATTCGCAGCGCCGCGCGTCTCGATCGTCTTCACCGAGCCGCCGCCGCCCGAGCCCTCGATGACGCGGATGATCGGCAGGCGAAAATCATGCGCCATCTCCTCGGCCATCAGCGGCTTGGCCGAGATCGAGGCATCGGCCGAGCCGCCGCGCACGGTGAAATCGTCGCCGACGACAACCACGGTGCGGCCGTCGACCCTGCCGCGGCCGAACACGCAGTTGGCCGGCGTCAGGTGCTTGAGTTCGCTGCTTTCGTCGTATTGCGGCGATGCCGGAAATCGCGCCGATCTCGTGAAAGGAATTCTTGTCGATCAGTTTGTCGATGCGCTCACGAACCGTGAGCCGGCCCTGGTCATGCTGGCGCTTGACCTTGTCAACGCCTCCCATCTCGCGCGCGAACGCTTCGCGCCGAGCGAGCTCGTCGAGCTCCGGCTTCCAGTTCATTCGTATCCTCCGTCTTGATGATCTTGTTGTTATTGTGGGCCGGCACCGGAAGCGGCTTTCTTTCGATCCGGTTGGCGAAGATATCACCCTCGGCGCCTTCCAGCAGGCCGCCGATCGCAACGCCGAGTTCGAGCATCTGCGGCGCCACTTCCTGGTGCAACCGCTCCTCGTCGAACATCGCGGCGAGAAGGCCGATCGTTACGACGACAAAGGTTTGATATTGCGGCGACCACACCGGCACCGCGCAGCCGTTGATATGCGGGCTCCAGGTGCCGCAGCCCACGACATAGCCGTGTTCGCGCAGGTGGCGGCGGTTATCTTCGATGCGCGGCTTCAACTGCCCCGCATTTTCCGGGATCTCGCGCTCCATTTCGGCGATCAGGGCGTCGCCGACGTCGGTGTCGAGCGCTGCGGTGTAGGCAAAGCCGGCCGCGGTGCTGGTCATCGAGATGCGGCTGCCGGTGCCTTCGTGCAGGCCGAGCGCATTCGCCGCGCGCGCGAATTCGAGATAGACGAGGTGATAGCGATCGGGAATCACGAAGCCGACGGTGCCCGGCAATTGATCGGCGACGTCCTGCAGACGCAGCCTGATCAGATTGCGAAGCTGCAACCCCTTCATCATCGAGGTGCTCATCGCCACCGCGCTTGGCCCGATGCGGTATTTCTGGTCGCGCGGCAGATAAACGAGCTGGCCCATCCGCGTCAGCGTGTGCGTGAGCCGCGACACCGTCGACCGCGGCAGTCCGCAGCGGCTGGAAATTTCCAGATTACCTAGTCTGGCTTCATGACCCTCGAAGCAGCGCAGGACGTCGAACGCCCGCGACACCACCTGGATCACGTCACCCTCGCCCGCCAGATCGCTGGCGAGCATTCCCTGTTTGCTAAGCCTTTCCGAGCGTCTTCCCATTGTTATGGCTCCATGGCCTAATTCCGCCCTGCGGAACAAAATTCCACTTGCAGAACAAACTACCTCAGGCAATCTGCGGCCACAACAAAAAGCCGTTCACGAGGACAGCCTGTCCGTCAGACGGTCCCCGGGAGAACGGACATGCCAGAGATCAAGATTGTCACCGAAGTCGCCGGACGCGTGTGCGCGCTTCCCGTCGCAACTGGTGGCAATGTCGGCGATGGCGACGAGATCGCTTTCGTGGAAGCCATGAAGATGGAAATTCCGGTCACGTCGACGACGGCAGGAAAGATCAAGGCCATCCTGGTCAAACTCGACGACGTTATCGCCGAAGGACAGGTTGTCGCGATCATCGAAGCTTAACCGGATCACGGCATAAACTTTTTTGAACGAGTTCCGCGACAATCTGTCCAGCTCTGGTATTGACGTGTACGCACGTGATGTTTCCATCGCCAGCCGCGATATGACATGATCGACGCTAACGAGAGAATTTTCGCATAGCGAAACAATCTGAGGGGAAAATTATGATCTACCGCTTGAAGGCGCTCGCACCACTCGCCCTTGCAGGCATCTCATGGCTGACCTTGCCGGCGGCTTATGCGGAAGACGTCAAGCTGCCGCCGACCATGGTGGTCACCGCCTATGACACCGGTACGGCAGGCTTCAACATCGCCGTCGGCGTCGGCAAGATGATGAAGGACAAATACGGCACCGACGTTCGCGTGCTGCCCGCCGGCAATGACGTGGCGCGACTGGCGCCGCTGCGCGCCAAGCGCGCGGCGATGTCCGCAATGGGTTCCGGCACCTATTTCGCCCAGGAAGGCGTGTTCGAGTTCGGTACCAAGGAATGGGGCCCCCAGCCCTTGCAGCTCGTGCTGTCCACGGTCGATTGCAACGCCGCCACGCTCGGCGTCGCCAAGGATTCCGGTGTGACCGAGATCAAGCAGCTCAAGGGCAAGCGCGTGGGCTTTGTGGTCGGTTCGCCGGCGCTGAATCAGAACGCGCTCGCCATCCTGGCTTTCGGCGACCTCAAGCAAAGCGACGTCAAGGTCGTCGAGTTCTCGAGCTACGGCGCGATGTGGAAGGGCATGATCAACAACGACGTCGACGCTGCTTTCGCCACCACCATCACCGGCCCGGCGAAGGAACTCGAGACATCACCGCGCGGCATCATCTGGCCGCCCTTGCCCCACAAAGACAAGGCCGGCTGGGAGCGCGTGAAAAAGGTCGGCTCGTTCTTTTTCCCGCACGTCGCGACCTGCGGCGCCGGCATCTCCAAGGACAAGCCGATCGAGCTCGGCAACTATCCCTACCCGATTTTCATGGCATACGGGACGCTGCCCGCCGACGAAGTCTATGCCATCACCAAGGCGATGATCACGGGCTACGACGCCTATAAGGACTCCGCGCCGGGCGCGGCCGGTCTTGCGGCCGACCGCCAGACCAAGAACTGGGTGGTTCCGGTGCATCCGGGCGCCGCCAGGGCACTGAAGGAAGCCGGTCAATGGACCGACGCGCAGGAAGCCTACAACAAGGAATTGCTGAAGCGCCAGCAAGTGCTGGCCGCCGCATGGACGGACTACGGCAAGTCCAGCCCGCCATCGGATGACAAGGCGTTTCTCGAAGGCTGGATGAAGGCACGCGCCGCGGCGCTGGCAAAGGCGAACATGCCCAACGGCTTTGAGTAGTGCTGCCTCACTCGCCTGGGGTCCAAGGCGAATACCGTCTAGGGGGAATGATGTCACCTGCTGCGAGTGATAGCGTAGCCGCGCCTGCAAATCGAATTGAGTTCGACGACCCGCATGCCAACATGCAGGAAGCCGAAGTCACGCGGGTGCGGACATTGCGCGGGGCGTGGCGCTGGACGCTGGTGGTTGCAACTGCGGTAACCATCCTGCTGTGCATCAACCAGCAATTCTCCCTGCGCTTCTTCCTCGGCTACACCCAGCTCAACACCGAGTACTTCTATCTCCTGATCGCGCTGATGCTACCGTTCACGTTCCTGATCTTTCCGGGGACCGGGAGCGCGCCGCTCGATCGAATTCCCTGGTATGACATCCTGCTGTTTGTCGCCAGTTTCGCCTGCGCAATCCTCCTGATGCGCAGCGTCCGCAAGGCGGCAGAGGCCGGCTGGGAATTCGGCGGCGCGCCGACCTACGTGATCGTCGCCGGCGTCATCATGTGGGTCGTGCTGATGGAAGCGTTGCGGCGCACCGGCGGCTGGAGCCTGCTGCTGAGCGTGCTGCCGTTTACGGTGTACCCCCTGTTCGCCGATGCGACGTGGCTGGGGCCGTTTCGCGGCACCCAATCGACACTCGAACAAGCGACGGCGTATCACGTGCTTTCGGGCGAAAGCCTGCTCGGCATTCCGATCCAGGCCTTTGCCGATACCGTGATCGGCTTTCTGGTGTTCGGCACCGCGCTGATGATGACGGGCGCCGGGAAATTCTTCATCAACCTGTCGTTTGCGATGTGCGGCACCTTCCGCGGCGGCGCCGCCAAGGTCTGCATCTTTGCCAGCGGCCTGCTCGGCATGATGTCGGGCTCGATCATCTCCAACGTGCTGACCGCCGGCACCATGACCATTCCGGTCATGAAGAAGAGCGGTTTCCGCGCCTCCTATGCCGCTGCGATCGAGGCCTGCGCCTCGACCGGCGCCGTGCTGGCGCCGCCGGTGATGGGCGCGACCGCGTTCGTCATCGCGCAGTTCCTCAACGTCAGCTACGCGGACGTCGCGCTTGCTGCGATCATTCCGGCGACCCTCTACTACATCGGCCTGTTCATGCAGGTGGATTCCTATGCCGCCCGCCACGGGTTGAAGGGCATTCCGCGCGCCGAGCTGCCGAAGGTATGGGACACGATCAAGGACGGCTGGTACTACGTTTTCGTCATCGCGCTGCTGATCGTGATGCTGCTCTACTTCAAGCGCGAGAGCCACGCGCCGTTCTACGCCACTGCGCTTCTTTTGGTGCTGAACCAGCTCTTCTCGAAGGATACCCGCTGGACGCTTGGGACGATCAGCAAGTTCCTTGAGGTCAACGGCCGCACATTCGTCGAGCTGGTCGGCATCCTTGCCGGATGCGGGCTCTTGATCGGCGCGTTCTCGATGACCGGCGTGGTCTCGAGCCTCGCCAACGACCTGTTGCGGATCGCCGGCGACAACGCACTCCTGCTGCTCGTGATGTGCGCCTTCACCAGCCTCGTGCTCGGGCTCGGGCTGACGACGACGGCCTGCTATATCTTCCTCGCCATCCTGGTGGCGCCTGCGCTGGAAAAACTCGGCCTCAACCGCATGGCCGTGCACATGTTCATCTTCTATTGGGGCATGCTGTCCTCGATCACACCGCCGGTCGCCATCGCCTCCTTTGCCGCGGCCGGCATCGCCGGCTCGCCAGCAATGAAGACGGGGTGGGAATCGATGTGGGTCGGCAGCATCATCTATTTCATCCCGTTCTTCTTCGTGCTGAACCCGGCGCTGGTGCTGCAGGGACCAAGCCCGTATCTCGAAGGGCTCGGACTGATGGCGCTGGCAGGCTTCGGCACGCTGTTCATCTGCGGCGGCATTCAGGGCTATCAGGTCTTTGTCGGCGATCTCAGAGCCGCCGGCGCGTTGGAATGGCCGCTGCGGGTGTTGTTCGTAGTTGGTGGCTTCGTGGTGGCGACGCCGGGCGGCGGGATCATGCCGTTGTCGCAGATGCAGGTGACCCTGCTCGGTCTCGCCATTCTCATTCCTACGGCGCTGGTCGCGCTGCTGCTGGTGCGCCGCCAGACGCTGGCGCCGCCGAACGGGTTGCACGCACCCTGATTGCGTTGCACAACAGGAGGCGATGAAACAATCGCCTCTTCCTTTCACGACCAGTCCCACAGCCTGGACCAGTTCGAAACCGCCGTTGCTGCGGTTCCTGAAAGCCTGCCACGCCGAATTCACCTCCGAGACCGGTGGCGCGGTCGCCGACTACATCCCTGAACTCGGCAAGGCCGATCCTGCCCATTTCGGCATCAGCCTCGCCACCCTCGACGGTCATGTCTACGAAGTCGGCGACACGCAGGTCCCCTTCACCATTCAGTCGATGTCAAAGCCCTTCGTGTTCGCGCTGGCGCTCGACACGCTGGGGGCAGCACGGGTCGAGAGCGTCATCGGCGTCGAGCCTTCGGGCGATCCCTTCAATTCGATCCGCCTCAACGCCGAGAACCATCCCTTCAACCCGATGGTCAATGCCGGCGCCATCTCCTGCTCCGGCCTGATCCACGAGGCCAAGGGCGATGCGGCATTCGAATACATCAGGCAGGCGCTGGGCCGGTTTGCCGGGCGCGAGCTCGATGTCGACGATGCCGTTTATGCTTCCGAAAGCGCGACCGGCGATCGCAATCGCGCGATCGGCTACCTCCTGCGCACCAACGCGGTGATCAAGGAGAACGTAGCCGCCGTGCTGGAGGTCTATTTCCGGCAATGCGCCATCCTGGTGACGGCGCGTGATATCGCGGTGATGGCGGCGACGCTCGCCAACCGCGGCATCAATCCGGTGACCGGCGAGCAGGTGATGACGCCGTATGCCATCTCGCGCACGCTTTCGGTGATGACGAGCTCCGGCATGTATGATTATGCGGGAGAGTGGATCTACCGGATCGGCATCCCTGCCAAGAGCGGGGTTGGCGGCGGCATTCTCGCAGCACTCCCGGCGCGGCTCGGGCTCGGCAGCTATTCGCCAAAACTCGACAAGCACGGCAACAGCGTGCGCGGCATCAAGGTCTGCGAGGCGCTATCGTCACATTACGACCTTCACATGCTCAACCGCAGCGACGATGCGCGCAACAGCATCATCGCCGATTACGACATCGGCAACAGCCCCTCGCGGCGCGTGCGGCGCGCGCAGGAGCAGACCATCCTCGCCGCGCACCACCAGGATGTCCGCGTGATCGAGCTGGTCGGGACGCTGTCGTTTTCAAACGTCGACTACGTCTCGCGCCAGCTTGCGGCCAGGCCGCGGCCGCAACTCGTCATTTTCGACCTGCGCCGCGTCACCGCCATGACCCGCGCCGGCGCCCGCCTGCTCGCCGAGGAATTCCGCGAGCTCGCCGCGCACCACGTCACGGTGATTCTGTCCGGCATCAGGCGCTCGTCGCCGGACTGGAAAATGATCGCGGAATGGACTGAGGGTCTCATCAATATCCGCAACTACTACCTGCTCGACGCCGCGATCGAATGGGCGGAAGACCAGCTCGTCTATCGCTACGGCGGCGCCATCGACTTCTTCGAGGCGACCGAACTCTCCGAGCAATCGCTGCTGGCGGGGCTGACGGAGGAGGAATTGACCGATCTCGCTTCGCTCGCGTCAATCCGGACCTATCAAACCGGCGAGAAGATCATCTCCGCCGGCGATGTCGCCGCATCGCTGTTCTTCTTGCGGAGCGGCGCAGTCCACGTCACCCTGCCCGACGGCGTGAGGCTGGCGACGTTGACGGCGGGAATGCCCTTTGGCGAAATGGCGCTGCTGGAGCCGCAACGTTCCGCCGACGTGCTGGCCGACATGGCCGCGACCGCGTATGAAGTTTCACTCAGTGATTTCGAGCGCTTCCGAAAACAGCACCCGCGCGCCGGCGAGCGCATCATGCGCAACCTTGCGCAATTGCTGGCCGATCGCCTGATCCTCGCCAACGCCAAGCTGGACCTGCTGACGTCGGGTTAGATTTGGGGCGCGGTCACGGGCCGCATGGTTCGAGACGCCCAGCGCCGCCGGGCTCCTCACCATGAGGGCTTAGAGTCAATCCAGATCTCAGACCTCATCCTGAGGAGCATCGCGAAAAGCGATGCGTCTCGAAGGATGAAGCCACCGACGGCACCTATCCCGCCTTGCCCCGCCCGTTCTTTTCGGCAGCACGCCGCAAAGCCTCCGCGAGCGCGCCGCCCTGCTCCTGCGGCTTGCGCGGCGACGACGACGTCATCGACGCCTTGGAATACTCGCGCATCTTGCTATCCGACAGCTTGGGGCCCTTGTCGCCGATTTCGTCGTCGAGCCGCAGCGTCAACGCGATGCGCTTGCGGGCGACCTCGACCTCCAGCACCTTGACCTTGACGATGTCGCCCGGCTTCACGACCTCGCGCGGGTCCTTGATGAAGTTTTTCGACATCGCCGAGATGTGCACCAGGCCGTCCTGGTGGACGCCGATATCGATGAAGGCGCCGAACGCCGCCACGTTCGTCACCGTGCCTTCCAGGATCATGCCGCGCTTGAGATCCTTGATCTCCTCGACGCCCTCCTTGAACACCGCGGCTTTGAACGCCGGGCGCGGGTCGCGGCCCGGCTTTTCCAATTCGCGCAGGATATCTGTTACCGTCGGCAGGCCAAAGGTTTCGTCGACAAAGGCCTGCGGCTTCAACTGGCGCACGACATCGGCATTGCCGATCAGCGCCTTGATATCGCTCTTGGTCGCGGCGAGAATCCGGCGCACCACCGGATAGGCTTCGGGATGCACGCCGGAGGAATCCAGCGGGTCTTCGCCATTGTTGATGCGCAGGAAGCCGGCGCATTGCTCGAACGCCTTGGGTCCGAGCCGCGGCACTTCCTTCAGCTCCTTGCGCGACTTGAACGGCCCGTTGGCGTCGCGATGCTGCACAATGCTTTGCGCAAGCCCCGCACCGATGCCCGACACCCGCGCCAGCAACGGCGCGGAAGCGGTGTTGGCATCGACGCCGACGGCGTTGACGCAATCTTCGACCACGGCATCGAGCGAACGCGCCAGCTTGGCTTCGCCGAGGTCGTGCTGGTACTGGCCGACGCCGATTGCCTTCGGATCGATCTTGACGAGTTCGGCGAGCGGGTCCTGTAGACGCCGCGCGATCGACACCGCGCCGCGCAAGGTGACGTCGAGCTCCGGCAGCTCTTCCGACGCAAAGGCCGAGGCGGAGTAGACCGATGCTCCGGCTTCCGACACCACGATCTTAGACATCTTGAGATCCGGCAGCAGCTTGACGAGCTCGGTCGCCAACTTGTCTGTCTCGCGCGAGGCGGTGCCGTTGCCGATCGCGATCAGCTCGACGCGGTGCGCGACCGCGAGTTTGCCGAGCGTCGCCAGTGCCGCATCCCATTGCCGCTGCGGCTCGTGCGGATAGATCGTCGTGGTCGCCACCACCTTGCCCGTCGCATCGACGATGGCGGTCTTGACGCCGGAGCGGTAGCCGGGATCGAGCCCCATGGTGACGCGGGCGCCGGCGGGTGCCGCCAGCAGCAGGTCGCGCAGATTCGAGGCGAACACGCGCACGCCCTCGGTCTCGGCCGCCGTCCATAGCCGCATCCGCAGGTCGATGTTGAGATGCACCTGGATCTTGGTGCGCCACGCCCAGCGCGCGGTCTCCACCAGCCAATGGTCGCCCGGGCGCTTCTGATCGGCGATGCCAAAGCGCTGCATGATCTTGAGTTCATAGGCGCTGGGGACGCCGGCCTCGGGCACATTCGCCTCGGGCTGCATCTGCAGCTCCAGAATTTCTTCCTTCTCGCCGCGGAACAGCGCGAGGATGCGGTGTGAAGGCAGCTTGTGCAGCGACTGGTTGAAATCGAAATAGTCCTTGAACTTCTCGCCTTCGAGCTTCTTGCCCTTGCGTACGGTGGAGATCATCAGCGCGCTGGTCCACATCTCCTCGCGCAGCCGTCCGATCAGGTCGGCGTCTTCGGC
This sequence comes from Bradyrhizobium sp. AZCC 1719, assembly GCF_036924525.1. Lineage (NCBI taxonomy): Bacteria > Pseudomonadati > Pseudomonadota > Alphaproteobacteria > Hyphomicrobiales > Nitrobacteraceae > Bradyrhizobium > Bradyrhizobium sp. AZCC 1719. Next base: position 6,088,445 of record NZ_JAZHRU010000001.1, read on the forward strand.
GAATCGCTCCACCAGAATCGCGCGGGCGCCTTCGAGGGCGGCTGCGACGTCCGCCACCTGCTTTTCGGCATCGACAAAGCCGGCAGCGACGACCTGCGGATCATTCTGCGGCTGGGTCAGCAACAGCTCGGACAATGGCTCAAGTCCGGCTTCCTTGGCGATTTCGGCCTTGGTGCGGCGCTTCGGCTTGAACGGCAGGTAGATGTCTTCCAGGCGCCCCTTGGTGTCGGCCGCCAGAATCTGTGCTTCCAGCGCAGCGTCGAGCTTGCCCTGCTCGCGGATCGAATCAAGGATCGCGACCCGGCGCGCTTCGAGCTCGCGCAAGTAAGTCAGGCGCTCTTCCAGGGTGCGCAACTGCGCGTCATCGAGCCCGCCGGTGATTTCCTTGCGGTAGCGCGCCACGAACGGCACCGTGGCGCCGCCGTCCAGCAGTTCGACCGTCGCCGCGATCTGCTCCTCGCGAACGCCAAGCTCTTGCGCAATCTGTCGATTGATATTTGCCACGCGACCTCTTTCCAAAGCCGTTTGCGGCGGGAGGACCGGCCGCGGGGACGCAGCTTATGGACCATCTCGGATTGATTTGCCAACCCGCCGCACGAAAGAAATTGATCTGTGGATCGGCCCATCGGTCAACAACCCGCACGCGGGATTCGCAGTGGAAAACACGCCGAGATAGGGGTGGATTGATGGCCTCGTAATGTGTAAACGGGCGCTCCCTCCCGGAGCTCCCATGTCGATCTGCGGTCTTGATTTCGGAACGTCGAACACGACGCTAGGCACCATGGAAGGCCCGGCGCCGGTTCTGGTGGCGCTGGAGGCGGCGCACAGCACGATTCCCAGCGCGATCTTCTATGAGGCGGATGGCGGCGTTCTGATCGGCCGCAGGGCCATGGAAGCCTATGTCGAAGGCACGGCCGGCCGCCTGATGCGCAGCCTCAAATCGGTGCTCGGTACCTCGCTGATCGAGGAAACCACCCGGCTGGGCCGAGCGCGAGTCAGCTTCCGTGATGTGATTGCCTATTACCTCGGCGCAGTCAAACGTCGCGCGGAACAGACCACGGGCCGCCAACTGCGCCATGTCGTTCATGGCCGTCCCGTACATTTCGTCGATAATGCGCCGGACGCCGACCGCAAGGCGGAGCAAACCCTGCGATCGATTGCGCAGGGGATCGGTTTCGAGGAGGTCACTTTTCAGTTCGAACCGATTGCGGCGGCGCTGGACTATGAGCGGCAAACCACTTCCGAGGAACTCGCATTGATCGCCGATATCGGCGGCGGCACATCCGACTTCTCGATCGTGCGGCTGGGTCCCGAACGCCACGGCAAGGCCGATCGTACAGCCGATATTCTCGCCAATGACGGCGTCCGCATCGGTGGCACCGATTTCGACCGTCAGCTCAGTCTCGGCGTGGTCATGCCGCTGTTCGGATTCCGCAGCGCCATGAAGCGCGCCGGGCTCGACGTGCCGTCGAGCTATTTTCACGACCTCGCCACCTGGTCGAATATCAACCGCATGTATGAACCGCGCGTGATGGCGGATATCCGCCAGGTCCGGCTGCAGGCCAGCCAGCCGGAACTTCTCGACCGGCTGATCCGCGTGGTCCACGAGCAGCGCGGCCATACGCTGGCAATGGAAGTCGAAGATGCCAAGATCGCCCTGTCCGAGAAGCGGCGGGCGGACATTCCGCTGGAGTGGGTTGCCCCCGGTCTCAGCGCCGACATCGGCCGCCCCGACCTCGTCAACCATACCAGGCAGTTGGCCGACCGCATCGCGGCGCGCATCAGGAACTGCCTCGTTCAGGCGGGATTGGCCGCTGAAGATATCGACTCCGTGTTCCTGACCGGCGGCTCGGTAAACCTCGCCCACGTCCACAAGGCAATCACCCAAGCCGTGCCGTCGGCCCGCATCGTCGAAGGCGACATCTTCGGCGCCGTCGGCAAGGGGCTGACGCTGGAGGCGCTACGGCGATACGGCCCCGCGAATTGAGATCAGCGGCTCTCGGACCCAGCCGCCGCTCACCCCACCACTTCCGTCACCGGCTGCATGTCGATGGCAAAGGTTTCCAGAAACTTCGACGTCATGACGTAGAAGCCGACCGAAAGCTGCAGTTCGACCAATGCGGCCGGCGTCAGCTTGGCGGCAATCGCGTTGAACGTTGCCTCCGTCGGTTTGTGACGCCTGACGATCTCGTCGGTGAAGGCGAGCGCGGCGCGCTGCACGTCGTTGAAGCAGGTCGCCGCCTCCCAGTTTTCCAGCGCCTCGTTCTGCTCGTCGGTCACGCCGACGTTCTTGCCAATTCGCTTATGGGCGACGATCTCGTAAGGCGCCTCGCACAGGATGCCGGTGCGGGTGATGGCGAGCTCGCGCACGATCGGGTCCAGTTCGCCCTTGTGCCTGATGGCTCCGCCCAGCCGGCAGTATTGTTCGAGGTAGCTCGGCGAGTGCGCCATCATCCGGAAGATGTTCGCATTGCGGTTTTTGCCGAGCAGTTCGCGGGTGCGATCGTTGTGCTTGGCAGGATCGCTGTATTCGATGCGGGCCATTCGTCACCTTGGGCTTTGGATTTTCTGATTTGCTGACAGAGAGATCATGCACTGCAGCAGGGAGCCGATCAACCGTCGAAACGTTGCGGTCGCAGGTTGGGCCTACGCTCAAGCCGTCAAACACGCTCCAAAAAACTCCCTTTCTCGTGCACAAACCGGCTGCGAGCGAGCCAAATTGCCGCCTCAATGCTGGTCGATTCTCCGGACTGTCGATATTCGCTGAGTGGGGACTCAAAAGAGCGAATACTCGTCGCGGGGTGTTCCGAGTAAAACCAAACTGAGCTCATCAGGCCTTCGCAGGCAAGGATGACTCATGCCCAAGTCTAGGGAGTTAGGCATGAAGGAAGCCACCAGGAAGGCGGCCTCGGAAGCACTTGCGCAGATGCTGGCGGTAACAGCGATGCTCGTCATCGCCAGCGTTGTGTTCTACTGGCACTGAATGTTGACGCGTCGAAGCACTCAGATTTTTCACCCGTTCCGCGTAATTCTGGGTTGCTTCGTTGCGTGAGCATTTTAGCTGAACCTCACTTCGTTTTCTCGAAATACGGGACCAGCCTTCCTGCAAACAGCCGATAGCTTGCAGTAACGGAATCGCCGATCGCGAGATCATTGGCGCCATGGGCCATCATGCGAAAGCCCTCGGCCGCATCGACCAGCACGATATTGTAGGGAACGTGGGCGCGGGTTTCCGGCGTCGCGGCGCGGCAGACCAGCGACGTCGCATAGACCATCGCCCTCCCGCTGGCGCGCTTCTCGACCGGATCAGGTGCCCCACAGGCGGCGCAGAAACTGCGGTGAAAATACTGCGCCTTCCCGCAAGCGCCGCAGGATTGATAGACGATGGCCTCGGCGCCCTTGGTCCAGTCGGCGCGTTTTTCGCTCATCGCACCCGCTCCAGGAACATGCTGACGTGTGACGACAGCACGCCGCCATCGCCATGCAACAGCGCGATCGAGGCATCGCGGACCTGCCGGGGGCCGGCACGCCCGGTCATCTGCAGATGCGTCTCGACGAGATGCGCCATGGCGCCACCGACGCCGCAATGGCCGTAGCTCAAGAGACCGCCATGGGTGTTGAGCGGCATGGCGCCGTTGCGGCCAAAATGCCCTGCCCGCACCCGCGCGGCTGCCTCGCCGCGCCCGGCAAGCCCGAGATCTTCCAGCAGCATCGCCAGCGTGATGGTGAAGCTGTCATAGACCGCGGCGTAACGTACGTCCGAGATCGCGAGACCGGATGCGGCCTTGGCCTTGGCGACAGCTATTTCGGCACCGAGTTCGCTTAGAGCGGGAGCCGCCGTGACGTGCTGATGGGTATGCGCCTGCGCGCAGCCGCGCACGCGAATGCCGGTCGCGCCGGTGCGCTCGCGGCTGACGACGAACGCCGCGCCGCCATCCGACACCGGGCAGCAATCCAGCAGCTTCAGCGGCATCGCAACCGGCTTTGAGGCCATCACGTCGGCGACGGTGATCGGTTCGTGGAACTGCGCACCGGGATGGGTCATCGCGTGCGCGCGCATCAGAACCGCGAACTCGGCGAGATCTTCCTCGGTGACGCCGTATTCGTGCATGTAGCGCGAGGCGACGAGGCCGTAATAGGCGGGAATGGTCGGCCCCAGCGGCACCTCGTAATCGGGATGGCCGACCTGCGCCAGCGCCTGGATCGAGGCATCACGGCTCTGGCCGGTGAGACGGTTTTCGCCGCCGACCACAAGCATATGCCCTGCGACGCCGGCGTCGACCAGATGATGCGCCAGCATGGTCATCGCAAGCCCGGTGGCGCCGCCGACCTGCACGGCATGTGCGTAGGACGGCTGGATGCCAAAATGCTCGGCGAACACGGTTGCGAGCATGATGTGCGGCGACACTGTCGAATAGCCGCAAAGAATGCCGTCGATCTCGGATCGCTTCAGCCCGGCGTCGGCGACGGCAAGCTCGGCCGCCTTGCTCATGAGATCGAGCGAGGACGAGCCTTCGTGCTTGCCATAGGACGTCAGTCCGACGCCGGTGATGAAGCTCATGGTTCTCTAACCGCGTTGAACTTCGTCATTCCGGGATGGTCCGAAGGACCAGACCCGGAATCTCGAGATTCCGGGTTCGTCGCTTCGCGCCGCCCCGGAATGACGTTGTGGGTAGACCGATTTCCCATCCTCAGTACGACTTCGGCAGCCCCAGCACCTTCTCGGCGATGAAGCTGAGGATAAGCTGCGGGCTGATCGGCGCGATGCGCGGGATCAGGGATTCCCGCAAATAGCGCTCGACGTGATATTCCTTGGCGTAACCGAAACCGCCGTGCGTCATCACCGCCTGCTCGCAGGCGTGGAAGCCGGCTTCGGCGGCGAGATATTTCGCGGCGTTGGCGGCCGGACCGCACTGCATGCCCTGGTCGTATTGCCAGCCGGCCGAGAGCACCATCAGCCACGCGGCTTCCAGTTCCATCCAGTTCTTCGCTAAGGGGTGCTGGATGCCCTGGTTCATGCCGATCGGGCGATTGAACACGACACGGTTCTTCGCATAGGCCGCGGCCCGCGATAGCGCGACCTGCCCCAGCCCCACCGCTTCCGCTGCGATCAGGATGCGCTCGGGGTTCATGCCGTGCAGGATATATTCGAAGCCGCGGCCCTCTTCACCCAGACGATCCTCGACCGGAATTTCAAAATTCTCGAAGAACAGTTCGTTTGAATCGACGGGCTTGCGGCCCATCTTCTCGATCTCGTGCACGGTGACGCGCTGCTTGTCGAAATCCGTATAGAACAGGCTCAAACCGTGGGTCGGGTTCTTCACCTCTTCCAGCGGCGTGGTGCGCGCCAGCAGCAGGATCTTGTTGGCGACCTGGGCGGTGGAAATCCAGACCTTCTGGCCATTGACGATATATCTGTCGCCCTTGCGCACCGCGCGGGTTTTCAACTGCGTGGTGTTGAGCCCGGTGTTGGGCTCGGTCACCGCAAAGCAGGACTTGTCGCGGCCGTCGATGATCGGCGGCAGCATGCGCGTGCATTGCTCCTTGGTGCCGAACACGACCACGGGATTGAGCCCGAACACGTTCATATGCACGGCGGACGCACCCGACATGCCGGCCCCGGATTCCGCAATCGTCCGCATCATGATCGCGGCGTCAGTAATGCCGAGCCCGGACCCGCCATATTCCTCGGGGATGCAGATGCCGAGCCAGCCGGCATCCGCCAGCGCACGGTGGAAGTCGGCGGGGTAGCCGCCCTCCTTGTCCTTCTTCAGCCAATAGGCATCGTCGAAGCGCGAGCAGATTTTGCCGACCGCGTCGCGGATCGATTCCTGGTTGGCGGATAGCGCGAAATCCATGTGTCCGTCCTATGTGTTTGGCACGGCCTTGGTGACACCATCGCGCACCAAAGCGGCAATGTCGTCCGCCGAGAAACCCGCTTCGCTGAGGATTTCAGCGCCGTGCTCGCTGAGGCGCGGCGCCAGCCGCTTGGTTTCAATCGGCGTTTCGGAAAATCGCGCCGATGGCTTCATGTTGCGGATGCGGCCCTCGGTCGGATGATCGACGACCGGGAAGAAATCGGTTGCGACGATGTGGGGATCGCCGAGCAGGCTCTCGAGATCATGCATCGGCATGACCGGCACGTCGGCCTTCTCCAGGATCGCCGACCATTCGGCGGTGGTTTTGGTCTCGAGGATGCGCGCCAACTCGGCATAGACAGCGTCGATATTGGCGGCGCGGCCGGCGAAGGTCGAAAATTTCGGGTGGACGCGAAGATCGTCACGCCCGGTGGCGTCGAAGAAATTCTGCCACTGCTTGTCGTTATAGACGATAACGCAGATATAGCCGTCGGAGGTCTTGTAAGGCCGGCGGTCCGGCGACAGGTGCCGGGCGTAGCCGCCCTTGTCGAGCGGCGGCTCATAGGTGAGCCCGCCCATGTGGTCGCCCATCACGAAACCGGCCATGGTTTCGAACATCGGAATATCGACGCGCTGGCCGCGCCCGGTGCGGTTACGATCGACGAGACTGGCGCAAATCGCGCCCACCGCGGTGAGCCCGACGATACGGTCGACCAGCGCATTGGGGACATAGCGCGGCACACCGTCTGCCGTTTGCGCCATCAGCGCCGGCAGTGCGGTCGCGCCCTGGATCAGGTCGTCATAGGCGGGTTTTGCTGCATAGGGCCCGTCCTGGCCGAAGCCGAATACGCCGGCGTAGATCAGGCGCGGATTGATTTTCGCGACCACGTCGTAGCCGAGGTTCAGCCGCGCCATTGCCTGCGGGCGCACATTGTAAACCAGCACGTCGGCAGATTTGATCAGCCGCAGCACGGCGTCACGCCCCGCCGGCTTCTTCAAATCGAGGCAGATCGAGCGCTTGCTGCGGTTGGTGTTGAGGAACACCGGCCCCATGCCGGGATGACGGGTCGGCCCGATCTGCCGCGTCACGTCGCCGTCGAGCGATTCAACCTTGATGACGTCGGCGCCGTAATCGCCGAGCATCTGGGTAGCATAGGGCCCCATCAGCACGGTCGTCATGTCGATGACCTTGATGCCCGCCAATGGTCCCATGGATCAGCCTGCTCCCGATACGCGGCCATCATCGGTCCGCATTGTTGTCTGGGAACCAAGTAACGGCAGGCGCTTACGAAGATCAAGGCGCGCTCAGCGTATGGGCGTATGCGCGATAGCGGTTATTTCTTCGATGGCTATTTCTTCGATAGTTACTTCTTGGCCCTGGCGTCGCGTTCCCGGGTCAGCCGTTCCAACTCTTCATTCTGCTGACTGAGCCGGTCGGCGATACGCGCTTCGTTCCGTTCGCCGGAGGCCGCGGCAGCCTGTTCGATCAACTGACGGATGTTGTCTTCCAGAATCCTGATCCGGTTGTTCAGTTCTGCCTCTGACATCGAACTTTCGTTGCTCATAATGCACGCTCCGGAAAACTGTAGGGTGGGTAAAGCCACCGGGTCGCGCGAATGCGCGCCCGATGGCAGGCTCCGCGTGCCCACCCAGTCTCACCTCTCGGCACTCATGGTGGGCACGGCGCAGGTGCGCCTTTGCCCACCCTACGGATCGGATGCCTCCCTTTCGCGCGGCACGATGCAACGCTACTTCGCGGGCTCCAGCACGGAGACGTAGTTCGCCACCGCCGCGCCGCCCATATTGAAGATGCCGGCAAGTTTTGCGTTGTTGAGCTGCATGCCCTCGGGCGCCTGGCCGACGAGCTGCATCGCGCTCATCACGTGCATGGAGACACCGGTGGCGCCGATCGGGTGGCCCTTGGCCTTCAGGCCGCCGGACGGATTGACCGGCAGCTTGCCGTCCTTCTGGGTCCAGCCCTCTTTGATGGCGCGAGCGCCTTGCCCGCGTGGCGTCAGGCCCATCGCTTCATATTCGATCAGTTCGGCGACGGTGAAGCAGTCGTGGGTTTCGACAAAAGACAGGTCGGACAGTTGAACGCCGGCCTGCGCCAGCGCGCGCTGCCAGGCCACCGTGCAGCCTTCGAACTGCAGGATGTCGCGCTTGGACATCGGCAGGAAATCCTGCGCATGCGCGGTGGCACGGAAATTCACCGCCTTGCCCATCGTCTTGGCAGTCTCCGAATCCGTCAGCACCAGCGCTGCCGCGCCGTCCGACACCAGCGAGCAATCCGTGCGCTTCAGGGGGCCGGCGACATAGGGATTCTTCTCGCTCTCGGCGCGGCAGAACTCGAAGCCATAATCCTTGCGCATCTGCGCATAAGGGTTGGCGACGCCGTTCTTGTGGTTCTTGGCCGCGATCATCGCCAGCGCGTCCGACTGGTCGCCGTATTTCTGGAAATAGCTTTGCGCGATCTTGCCGAACACGCCGGCAAAGCCGCCGACGGTATCGCCATCCTCGGGCAAATAGGACGCCTTCAGGAGGTAGCGTCCGATATCGGCCGACGGCGTCCGCGTCATTTGCTCGACGCCGACCACCAGCACGATCCTGGCCGCGCCCGAGGCGATCGCCCGGATACCCTGGTGCACCGCCGCCGAGCCGGTGGCACAGGCATTTTCGACCCGCGTAGCTGGCTTGAAGCGCAGTTTCGGGTCGGCCTGCAGCACCAGCGAGGCGGTAAAATCCTGCGGTGAGAAGCCCGCGTTGAAATGCCCGAGCACGATCTCGTCGACGTCTTCGGCCGCGATGCCGGCGTCGGCAAGCGCATCGGTCGCAACCTTGACTACGAGGCTCTCGACGGTTTCCGCGTCGAACTTGCCGAATGGCGTGTGCGCCCATCCGACGATGCTGGCTGTCATGGTCGTTCTCCCTATTTCGGTTCTGAAGGCTTATGTAGCCTATCGGGGAACAGACTTCACGCCGGTTTCAGCGATTTCATCGCCCGCGCGCACATGGCGGTTATGCCGGGCCAGTTCCCGGATCGGATGTCGGCGGGCGGGCAGAGCCAGGAACCGCCAACCGCCACGACATTTGGTTCGGCCAGCCAGGAGGCTGCATTGGCCTCCCCGATGCCGCCAGTCGGGCAAACCCTGACATTCGGAAACGGCCCCGCCAGCGCCCGAAGTGCCTTGATACCGCCGGACTGCTCAGCCGGGAAGAATTTAACGATGTCGAAGCCGGCCGCCAGCGCCTGCATCAGCTCGGAAGCGGTTGCAATCCCTGGGGCAAATGGCAGGTCGCTCGCGGCGGCGGCTTTCAAGAGCTCCGGCGTCGCGCCCGGGCTGATGCCGAATTTGGCCCCGAGCGCGCGCGCCCGCGCCAAGTCGTCGGCGTTCAGGATCGTGCCAATGCCGACGATAGCGTCCGGCACCTCTGCGATCATGGCCTTGGCGGCATCCGCGGCGACCGGCGTCCGCAAGGTGACTTCCAGCACGCGCACCCCGCCTGCCACCAGCGCACGAGCGAGCGGCACCGCGTCTTCCAGCCGCTCGATGGTGAGCACCGGGATCACCGTCGCGAACTTGAAGATCGTGGCGAGCTGTTCCTGCCTTGTGGCTGCGGTCATGGAGATGCCTTGCGAGAGGTAGCGGGAATGAGGTCGGGCGGCATCGCCGCACGCGGGATGATCGCCCCGGGGTGGCATACCACAACGCCGGCGAGGCGGTGTCCCGTGCGGGCGGCCTCAACCGGGTCCGCGCCGGCAAGGCGCGCGGCAACATAGGCGGCGGCAAAACTGTCGCCGGCCGCCGTGGTATCGACGACGGGCGCTCGCAACGGCTCGGCCTGCGTCCGATGCAGCACACCTTCAAAGCGCAGAACCGTTGCGGGTTTGAGCAATTTCAGCACGACCTCCGCGCTGGGTATGCGTGATAGCAACTCATCGTCGCTCTCGTAGGGAAAGAGCGGCAACAAATCCTCAAGCGAGGCCAGAACGATGTCAGAAATCTCAAAGGCTTCGCGAAAGACCACGCGCGCGATATCCGGATCGGGCCAGCCGCGCGCACGAAAATTAGTGTCGAACGCAAAACGCGTCCCTCTCTCCCGCGCGCGCTTGATCGCCGCAAACAGCCGCGCCCGCCCCTTCGGGCTGTAGAGCGACAGTGTAATGGCCGAGAGATAGATGACATCGTAGCTGGCGAGCGCATTCAGTATCTCCGGTGTCTCCGGTAGATCCATCAGGCTGCGGGCGGCAGCACTGTCGCGCCAGTGAAAGAACCGACGTTCGCCTTTGTCGTCGGTTTCGATCATGTAGAGACCCGGCAGTTTGCCGGGCAGCCGCGCCACGCGCGCCGTCCCTATCCCCTCCGCGGCCCAGCCTGCTATCATCTCATCGCTCAGACTATCGTCGCCAAGCGCGGTGATGTAGTCGGCGCCGGCGCCGAGGCGCGCGAGATACACGGCGGTATTGAGCGTATCGCCGCCATAGCCGCGCGAATACAGGCCGCCTTCGGCCCGCTTCAGTTCGACCATGCATTCGCCGATGCAGGCTACCTTGCTCATGACCGCATCCGCGCGATTGGACGTGAGATCGCGTCAGGCCGCGAACTTACCGCCGAGTTCATCCTCGATATGGATCCGGATGATGTCGTCAAACGTCTTTTCCGCGGTGGTGAAGCCGAGCTTGAGGGCGCGGTCGGTGGAAAAATCGCGCGGCCAGCCAGAGACGATACCGATGATGGTCGGGTCGGGCACGCGCTTGATGCGCGCGGTGACGTTCTTGCCGGCGACGCGGTCGAGCGCCGCGATCTGTTCACCGACAGTCACCGACATGCCGGGCATGCTGAGGTTACGCCGCGGCCCCATCGCGTCAAGATCCATGGTGCCGGCGTGGACCAGAAAGCCCACCGCCGATTTCGGCGAGGCGTGCCAGTGCCGCACATCCTCGGAGACCGGCAATACGGCCTCCTCGCCGGCGAGCGGCTCGCGAATGATGTTGGAGAAGAAGCCGGAGGCCGCCTTGTTCGGCCTGCCCGGCCGTACGCAGATCGTCGGCAGGCGGATCGAGATGCCGTCGAGCAGGCCCTTCCGGGTGTAATCGTTGATCAGGAGTTCGCAGATTGACTTCTGCGTGCCATAGCTCGTCAGCGGGGTATGGAAGAATTCGTCGCCGATCTTTTCCGGGAAAGGCGCGCCGAACACTGCGATCGAGGACGTGAACACCAGCCGCGGCTTGTAGCCGCCGCCGGCGTGGCGGATGGCATCGATCAGGTATCGCGTGCCGTCGAGATTGATCCGGTAGCCCTTGTCGAATTCGGCCTCGGCCTCGCCGGAAACGATCGCGGCGAGATGGAAGATCACGTCCGGTCGATGCGCGATCAGCGGCTCCGCCGCGCCGGGATCGGCAAAATCGGAAGCCACGACTTGTACAGGGATCGACGCGTTGGGCTTGGTGGGCGCCACCACGTCCTGCAGTGTCATTCGGGTGATGTCGTGCTTGCCGAGGCGGCCGTCGCGCAGCAACCGTTCGGTCAGCTTGCGGCCCACCATGCCGGCGGCGCCGAGAATCAGAATGTGCAAGACCCGTCTCCTTTTTGAACCCTGTTATCTACACGGGCCTCCAAGCGCTTACTCTTTCACGGCTCCCGTCATGGCCGACACATAATGCTCGACGAAGAAGGCGTAAAGGATGACCAGCGGCAGCGAGCCCGCCAGCGCACCCGCCATCAGCGAGCCCCAGCGATAGATATCGCCATCGACGAATTCGTTGACGATTGCGACCGGCACCGTCTTGTTGGAGGTCGATTGCAGGAACGTCAGCGCATAGATGAACTCGTTCCAGCACAGCGTGAAGCAGAAGATGAACGCCGAGATCAGGCCGGGAATCGCCAGCGGCAGCACGATCTTGATCAGGATCTGCCAGCGGCTGGCGCCATCGATCAGCGCACATTCCTCCAGCTCGAACGGGATGGTTTTGAAGTAGCCCATCAGCAGCCAGGTCGAGAACGGGATCAGGATGGTCGGATAGGTCAGGATCAACGCCATCGGCGAGTCGAACAGGCCGTACTGGAAGACGACGGTCGCCAGCGGAATGAACAGGATCGACGGCGGCACCAGATAGGCCAGGAAGATCAGGCCGCCGACCATATTGGCGCCCTTGTAGCGTAACCGGACGATGGCATAGGCCGCGAGCACGCTCGCGATGATCGACAGGATGGTGGCGCAGACCGCGACATACATCGTGTTCCAGAGCCACATCGGATAGTGGCTTTCGAACAGGAGCTTGTAAAAGTGCTTGAAGGTCGGATTCCACGTCCAGAACGGATTGTACCTGTCGAGATCGAGCAACTGCTCGTCCGGTTTGATCGCCGTCAGCCCCATCCAGTAGAACGGGAACAGCAGCACGATGACAATGATCGACAACGGCAGATAGAGCGTCACCAGCCGGCGCGGCACCGACTGCAGATAGCTCATGCCTTCGCTGTGATCGTCCCTCGCGATGGTTGGCGCCGAGCTATGCAGGACGGCCTTGAGATCGATCCGTGAGGTGGGGAGATCAGTCATTGTTTTCCCCTTGCTGCCACTTGCGGCGCTGCAGGCCGAACCAAGACACCATGATGGCGGCGAGGAGGAACGGGATCATCGCGCTCGAGATCGCCGCGCCCTCGCCCAACTGACCCGCAATGATCGCGCGCTGGTACGACAGCGTCGCCATCAGATGCGTGGCATTGACCGGACCGCCCCGCGTCATCGCCCAGATCAACTGGAAGTCGGTGAAGGTGAACAGCACCGAGAAAGTCATCACGACGGCGATGATCGGCGTCAATAGCGGATAGGTGATGAAGCGGAACATCTGCCAGCGCGACGCGCCATCGAGCGTCGCGGCCTCATAGAGCGACGGCTGCACGGTCTGCAGGCCGGCGAGCAGTGTGATCGCGACGAACGGCACGCCGCGCCAGATGTTGGCGAAGATTACGCAAATGCGGGCCCAGGTCGTGTCGCCGAGGAAATTGATGTTCTGGGTGATCAGGCCCATCTGCTTCAACGACCACGAGATGATCGAGAATTGAGAATCGAAGATCCACCAGAATGCCAGCGCCGACAGCACCGTCGGCACGATGAAAGGAATCAGAACCAGCGCCCGCAGCATCGCCTTGAACGGCATGTTCTCGTTCAACAGCAGCGCCAGATAGAGCCCTATTCCGAATTTGATGGCGCTCGCGATAAACGTGTAGAGAAGCGTGTTGAATACCGAGAGCCAGAAGATCGCGTCATCCCACAGCCATTCGTAATTCTCGGTCCCGACATACTGCCCTACCCGGCCAATACGTGTATCCGTGAATGAGAGCCAGATACCGAGGCCAAGGGGATAGGCCAGAAAGAAGATCAGGAAGGCCAGCGCCGGCACCATGAACCAGAAGCCCAGCCAGTTACGGTTGTGCTTGAGCTGGTCCCACGCGCTGGCCTCGCGGATCTCCGTCTTGGCGCGTCGTGGCGCGATTGCGATGTCAGCCATGCCTGATGTCCCGATTACTGCTTCTTGCTGCGCGTGACTTGCCGGAAAGCCGCCCCCCCCGCTTTTCCGGATCACGCCTGTATTGACGGAGCGGACGGCGGCACCCGCCGTCCGCTCCGGTTCGTCAGCGGTAGATGCGCTTCAATTGCCGTTCGGCTTCCGCGATCGCCGTCTTGGCATCCTTGGCGCCGGTTGCGTAGTTGGCGAACATGTCGACCACCAGGAAGTCGGCGATCGCAGTCGCCGCCTTCTCGCCGGGCGTACCGATGCCGGACGCAGGCAGCGCGCGCTTGCTGGCCTGGCTGAACACCTGGTTCTTCGGATCCGCCGTCCAGACCGGCGAGTTGTCGTAGGCATTGAGCGTGTGGGTGAGATAACCGCGCGCGCCCGAAAGCCACTTATCGTAGTTTTCCTTCTCCAGCATGAAGGCGACAAAAGCCTTCGCGGCGTTCGGATATTTGGTGAACTTGAACGCCAGGATCGGAACGCAAAGCTGCAGCTCGGTCGGCTTGCCGATCGGCCCAACCGGCCACAGTGCGTGATAGGTGTCTTCCGTGAGCTCCTTTTTGCTCGCATCGTCCTTTGCCGCGACATAAATCGAGATGCCGTTGGCGGTGCAATGCAGTTCGCCGGCCAGGAACGCCTTGTTGTTCGACGAATCGTTCCAGGACGCGACGCCAGGAATGAAGGTCTCCGATAGCGCCTTGCAGTATTCGAGCGCCTTCACCGTCTCCGGCGAGTTGATGATGACCTTGTTGTCCTTGTCGACGGTGTAGGCGCCGTGACCCCAGAGGATCCAGTGCAGCCAGGCATTGGCGTCGCCCGAGGCGTGGCCGAGCGGGAAACCAGCCGGCGTGTTGTTCTTCTTCAGTGCCTTGCACATCTCGAGGAAACCCGGGAAGTCCTTCGGGAATTCCTTGAAACCAGCCTTTTCCATCGACGATTTGCGATAGGTCATGTAGCCGCCGATGGTCGCGACGGGAATGCCAAGCCAGTTGTTGCCCTGCTTGCAGGTCACCGCCGCCGCATCGGTCCAGCCGCCATATTTCTTGCCGAGATAATCGGCAACATCGTTCAACTGCAGCACCTGCGCCGGGAACAGTTGCGGCAGAGTGTGCAGACCCCAGGCGAGGTCGAGGCCCGAGCCGGTGTTGGCGGCAACGGACGCCTTCGGCTGCACGTCCTCGAACGACTCCGAGAACACGTTCATTTCGGTGCCGGTCGCGGCCTTGAACGCGGCGACCATCGCGTTGAACGCATCGTCCTCCGCCGGCACGAAGCGCTTCCAGCGCATCACGGTGAGCTTGGCGCCCTGCTCCGCCTTCCACGGCGAGGCCTGCGCCCAGGCCTTGGCGAAATCGAGCAGTGCGGGTCCGGTCAATGCGCCGGCGGCTGCCAGCGCGGTGCCGCCTTGAAGCAGAGAGCGGCGGGTAAAGTCATTCATAGTCCATCCTCCCTTTGAGTATTTTTGGTTATTGCTCAGCCCATTTGGTTATTTCAGCCATTCAGTCGCTTGCCGGTCGTCTCGTCGAACAGATGCACGAGCGCCGGATCCGGCTTGAGCCGGACCTTGTCGCCCGGACTGAATTGATGCCGCTCGCGGAACACGGCGACCACCTGCTCACCGCCGAGCTTGGCGAAGACCTGGGTTTCCGAACCGGTCGGCTCGACCACGACGATCTCGGCCTCGGCGCCGTCATCGGCGATGGTGAAATGCTCGGGCCGCACGCCGTAAACCGCCGGCTGGCCTTCCGAATTGGCGGGCGCCGTCTGCAGCGGCAGCTTGACGCCGTTCGGGCCTTCGAAGCCGGCGACGCCGTTCGACTTCACCTTGCCTTTAAGGAAATTCATCGCGGGCGAGCCGATGAAGCCCGCGACGAACTGGTTGGCCGGGGTGTCATAGAGTTCGAGCGGAGTGCCCATCTGCTCGACGATGCCGTCATGCATCACCACGATCTTGTCGGCCATCGTCATGGCCTCGATCTGGTCGTGGGTAACGTAGACCGTCGTGGTCTTGAGCCGCTGGTGCAGTTCCTTGATCTCTGTGCGCATCGCAACACGCAGCTTGGCGTCGAGGTTGGACAAGGGCTCGTCGAACAGGAACACTTGGGGGTCGCGCACGATGGCGCGGCCCATGGCGACGCGCTGGCGCTGGCCGCCCGACAATTGCCGGGGATAGCGATCGAGCAACGGGGTCAGTGCCAGGATTTCCGCGGCGCGCTTGACGCCAGTCGAGATTTCCTCGGGCTTGGCGCCGCGCAGCTTGAGCGAAAAGCCCATATTGTCGGCGACCGTCATGTGCGGATAGAGCGCATAGTTCTGAAACACCATGGCAATGTCGCGCTCTTTGGGCTGGACATTGTTGACCACACGATCGCCGATCGAAATCGTGCCGGAGGTGATGTTTTCGAGGCCCGCAAGCATCCGCAGCAACGTCGACTTGCCGCAGCCGGAGGGGCCGACGAGCACGACGAACTCGCCATCCTCGATCGGAATCGACACGCCGTGCAAAACTTCAAAGTTTCCGAACGACTTGCGCACGTCGCGAATCTGTACCGACGACATCGAACTCACTCCCCTCATTTTCTGTTTTGTGGCGCCACAGACGGGCGACGACGCCATGCTGTCTTTTCGACTCTAATGCCGGAAGTCGAATTCAACGGTCATTATCATCCGCAGTTTGGCGGCTTTTAGCAATCCGATGGTAGCGCTGTCAATAATTGTTCAAACGTCTAATTTGTTGTGATATGAGCGCAAGATGGGACGAAAACAGACAAAGTCTGGCAAAATCCGCCTCACCGAGGTCGCCAAGCTCGCTGGCGTCAGCCCAATCACGGCATCACGTTTTTTCAGGAACCCCGAAGCGCTGTCGCTTAGCAAGCGGGAACGCGTCGATAGCGCCGTGAAGGAACTGGGTTACGTACCCAATCTCGCGGCGCGGGCGCTGGCCTCGCACCGTACCGAAGTCATCGGCGTTGTCATTCCTTCTCTCACCAACAACGTGTTCGCCGATGTGTTGCGCGGCATCTACGATTCCTCCGAAGGTAGCCGCTACACCATTCAACTTGCCAATACGCGCTACAGCATCCTGCAGGAGGAAAAGCTGCTGCGCCTGTTTCGGGCGCAGAAGCCTGCGGGATTGATCGTCACCGGCATCAACCAAACCGCGGAATCGCGCACGATCCTGGAGTCGATGAATTGCCCGGTCACGCAGATCATGGAGATCGGCGACAGTCCCGTCGACATGATGGTCGGCTTTTCACACTACGACGCAGCTTCTGCCGCGATTTCGCACATCCTCGAGCAGGGACGCCGCCGCATCGGATTTCTCGGTGCGCGAATGGACCCCCGCGTGCAGCGGCGGTTCGAAGGGTATCGTGATGCCATGAAAGCGGCCTCGCTGTTCGACCCGAACCTCATCGTCACCACGTCCGTGCCCACGACCGTCACGCTGGGCGGAACGCTGTTCGCCGACCTCCTTGCCCAGACGCCCGATATCGACGCCGTCTTCTGCGTCAACGACGACCTCGCGCTCGGCGTTCTCTTCGAATGCCAGCGTCGGCAGATATCGATTCCCCGTGACTTGGCAATTGTCGGCTTCAACGACCTGGAGTTCACCGCCGCCGCGGTGCCCTCGATCACCAGCGTGCGAACCAATCGCTATGAAATGGGTCGGCACGCCATCACCATGGTGATCGACGCGATCGAGGGCCGTCGTCCCCAGACGCCGGTGCTCGACCTTGGCTTTCAGTTGGTCGTTCGTGAAAGCTCAACGCGACAAAGCACCATGATGGCCGGGTCTGTGGGCATAGATTGAGCGTGGATAGAAAATGGTAGCGCTATCTTTTGGCCCGAACTAAGATCGGCTGCTCAATAGAACACGGGCGAAGCGCGTTGCAGCGGATGAAATTTTCAGCATGGTGCGATCGCCGCCGTGATTTTAGCCGCCTATGAGCTTGCAGTGCGGGAGGAACCAATGAAAAAGAACGACAACAAGACTGCCACCAATGGCAAGGGCCGAAGACTACGTTCCCTCGAGTGGTTCGATAATCCGCATAATCCGGGGATGACGGCGCTCTATCTCGAGCGCTACCTCAATTACGGCCTGACCCGGGAGGAATTGCAATCCGGCAAGCCGATCATCGGCATCGCCCAGACCGGCAACGACCTCTCCCCGTGCAACCGCCACCATCTCGAACTGGCGCATCGCGTACGCGAGGGCATTCGGGCCGCCGGCGGCATCGCCATGGAATTCCCAACGCATCCGATCCAGGAGACCGGCAAACGGCCGACGGCGGCACTCGACCGCAACCTCGCCTATCTCGGCCTGGTCGAAGTCCTGTTCGGCTATCCCCTCGACGGCGTGGTGCTGACCACCGGCTGCGACAAGACAACGCCGGCCTGCCTGATGGCGGCGGCGACCGTCAATCTGCCCGCAATCGTGCTCTCGGGCGGCCCGATGCTGAACGGCTGGCACAACGGCGAGCGCACCGGCTCCGGCACCATCGTCTGGAAAGCCCGCGAGATGCTTGCCGCCGGCGAGATCGACTACAACGGCTTCATCGAACTCGTGGCGTCCTCGACCCCGTCGGTCGGCCATTGCAATACCATGGGCACGGCCTCGACCATGAACTCGCTGGCGGAAGCGCTCGGCATGTCGCTGCCGGGCTGCGCCGCGATTCCGGCGCCGCACCGCGAGCGCGGTCAGATCGCCTACGAGACGGGAAAACGGATCGTCGAAATGGTCTGGGAGGATCTCAAGCCCTCCGACATCCTGACCCGCAAGGCGTTCGAGAACTGCATCGTGGTGAATTCAGCGATCGGCGGCTCGACCAACGCGCCGATCCACATCAACGCGCTGGCGCGGCATATCGGCGTCGAGCTCTCGATCGACGACTGGCAGAAACATGGCCACGACATCCCGCTCTTGGTGAACATGCAGCCGGCCGGCTTCTATCTCGGCGAGGAATACCATCGCGCCGGCGGCGTGCCGGCGGTGGTGCGCGAATTGATGGCGCACAAGCGCATCCACGAGGACGCCGTCACAGTCAACGGCCGTACCATCGGCGAGAACTGCCGCGAGGCGCCAAAGCCCGACGGCGACGTGATCTGGAGCTACGACAAGCCGCTGGTGAAAGATGCGGGCTTCCTGGTGCTGCGCGGCAACCTGTTCGATTCCGCAATCATGAAGACCAGCGTGATTTCGAAGGAATTCCGCGACCGCTATTTGATCAATCCGAAAGACCCGAATGCGTTCGAGGGGCGCGCCGTCGTGTTCGAGGGACCGGAGGACTATCACGACCGGATCGACGATCCCTCGCTCAATATCGACGAGCACTGCGTGCTGTTCATCCGAGGCGCCGGGCCGATCGGCTATCCCGGCGGCGCCGAGGTCGTCAACATGCAGCCGCCGGCGGCGCTGATCAAACGCGGCATCCTCTCGCTGCCCTGCATCGGCGACGGAAGGCAGTCCGGCACCTCGGGTTCACCCTCGATCCTCAACGCCTCGCCCGAGGCCGCCGCCGATGGCGGACTGGCGATCTTAAGGACCGGCGACAAGGTTCGCATCGACCTCAACACGGGCGACGCCAACATCTTGATCTCGAGCGATGAATTGAAGAAGCGCCGCGCCGAGTTGAAGGACAAGGGCGGCTTCCCCTACCCGGCCCACCAGACGCCGTGGCAGGAGCTCTACCGCTCGACCGTCGGACAGCAGGCCACCGGCGCCTGCATGGAGCTCGCCACGCGCTATCAGAATATCGCCGGCACGGTCGGCGTGGCGCGGGACAATCATTAAGCCATCGCTCATCAGGCAACCACCGTCATTGCGAGCGTAGCGAAGCAATCCAGAAATCCCTCTGCGGAAACGGTCTGGATTGCTTCGTCGCGGAGTTTATCATCGGGCCGGCCGGAGGCCGGACCCGTTGGCTCCTCGCAATGACGAACGAAGAAACAAGGAGAAAAAGACCATGTCAGACCGCCTGAAGGGCAAGCGCGCATTCGTCACCGCGGCGGCCGTTGGAATCGGCCGCGCCTGCGCCGTGGCTTTTGCGCGTGAAGGGGCGACGGTGTTCGCCACCGATATCGACGAGGCCAACCTTGCCGCGCTCAAGAGTGAAGGCATCGCCGACGTGGCAAGGCTCGACGTCCGCGACAGCGCGGCCGTCGCCGCCATGGCCAAGCGCGCCGGCAAGACCGACATCCTGCTCAACGCCGCAGGCTTCGTGCATCACGGCAACGTGCTGGACTGCTCCGACGAGGACTGGGACTTTTCATTCGACCTCAACGTCAAGTCGATGCACCGCACCATCCGCGCATTCCTGCCGGGCATGCTTGAAAATGGCCGCGGCGCGATCGTGAACATCTCTTCCGCCGCCGGCGTGTTCAAGGCCGCACCGAACCGCTACGTCTACGGTGCGACCAAGGCTGCGGTCGCGGCGCTGACGCGCTCGGTCGCCACCGACTTCGTCGCCAAAGGTATCAGGTGCAACTGCATCTGCCCCGGCACCATCGAGACGCCCTCGATGCTGGAGCGTGCGGCGGCAGCAGGCCCCAACGGGCGCGAGATGTTCATCGCGCGGCAGCCGATGGGGCGACTCGGCACCGCCGAGGAGATCGCGTCGCTCGCCGTTTATCTCGCCAGCGACGAAAGCGCGTTCACGACCGGCGTCGCGCACGTCATCGACGGCGGCTGGACGCTGTAAACGCAATCCTCATCCTGAGGAGCCGCGAAGCGGCGTCTCGAAGGATGGGCCACGGGCCTCATGGTTCGAGACGCGCAATAGCGCTCCTCACCATGAGGAACATCGAGCGGAAGGGACCATCTTCATGAACAAGATCGATCTGAACGGCCGTTGCGCCGTCGTCACCGGCGGGGCGCAGGGTTTTGGGCGCGCGATCACCGAACGCTTCGTCGCATCGGGTGCGAAGGTCGCGATCTGGGATTTTGACCTGCCGCTCGCGGAAAGAGCCGCGAAGGAAATCGGCCCGGCTGTGTCCGCCTTCAAGGTCGACGTCTCCGACCTCGCCGCTGTCGAGAAGACTCGCGACGAAACGCTGAAGACACTCGGCAAGATCGACATCCTCGTCAACAATGCCGGCATCGCCGGCATCAACAAGACGGTCTGGGAAACCGACCTCGACGAATGGCGCAAAGTGCTGCGCATCAATCTCGACGGCCCCTTCATCTGCTGCAAGGCAGTGGTGCCTGCGATGCTGCAGCAAAAATACGGCCGCATCGTCAACATCGCTTCCATCGCCGGCAAGGAAGGCAATCCCAACGCCGCGCATTATTCGGCCTCGAAGGCCGGCCTGATCGCGCTGACCAAGTCGCTCGGCAAGGAGCTCGCGCAGCACGACATCCTCGTCAACGCGGTGACGCCGGCGGCGGCGAAAACCGCGATCTTCGACCAACTGACGCAGCAGCACATCGATTTCATGCTGTCAAAGATTCCGAAGGGGCGGTTTGTGCTGGTGGAAGAACTCGCGGCGATGGTGGCGTGGCTGGCGTCGGAAGATTGCGCGTTCTCGACCGGTGCGGTGTTCGATATCTCGGGCGGCCGGGCGACGTACTAGTTAATCGACACTCGGGACAATCGCGTTGCAGGACGCCGGCCCGAAGTCGTAGCGATCCAGATGCCAGCGAACACCGCGAGGATGCCGGCAACAAGATTCCAGCGGAGCGGTTCGTCCAGCAAGGCCGCGCCAACCAGCGACGCGGTGATCGGATTGACGGTGACCGAGATCGCGACGCGGGTCGGCGTTGTGCGCGCCAGCGCGAACGCCCAAAGATAAAACGTTAGCGCGCTGCCGAAGGCACCGAGATATATGGCAGCCAGCCATTGCGGGACCTCGAAAGCTGCGACCGGCGCAAAACTGCCGCGCCAGTACGAGACCAGGACAAGACACACAGCCCCGACGCCCATGGATGCGGTCGTGAAGGGAATCGGCCCGGAGCGAGCGATGAATGGCTTGGACCAGATGCTGTAGAGCGCCATGCACAGGGCCGCGGCGATCATCAGTAAATCGCCGCGCCAGGCCCCCGGCGGCGCGGAAGCAAGGTTCGACAAAAGCGCCAGGGCGACCCCGAGCGTCGCGGTCACGACACCGATCGATTTGCGTACCGTAAGGGCCTCGCTGCCGAGCGCCGCTCCCACCACCATCGTCAGCAACGGAAGCGTCGACAGGGCCAGGGCGCCTCGCGCCGCTGTCGTGAAAATCAGAGACGCATTGAACAGGATCGGGAACAGGGCGAAGTACAGCACACCCAACCCGGCAACGCTCAACCAGTCGGGACGCCGCGGCCACTGCGCGCCTTGCAGAAGGGCCACCGGCAACAACAGCAAAAAACCGATGCCGAACCGAAACGAACCGATCGCCAGCGGATCAACCGCATTCACCAGATAGCGCGTTGCTCCGATCGAAGTCCCGCCCAGGCCGCTCGATAGGATCGCCGCCAACACGCCCCATGCCTCGCTCATACACTTTCCCCTTCCGGCTTGCGTGCAAGGTAGGGAGGGTTTAGTAATCAAGAAATGGAATTTCCGTGATGGAGGAAATAACATTTACTTATGAGCGCGCCCGTCCTCGATCCGGATCTCTTGAAGGCTTTCGTGGCGGTGGCCGACAGCCGCTCGTTCACGCGCGCGGCTACCCAGCTTAATCGAACCCAATCCGCGGTTAGCATGCAGATCAAGCGCCTGGAGGAACGCCTCGGCGTCGAACTGTTCAATCGCACGAAAGCCAATGTCGATTTGAGCTCCGCAGGCGAAGGGCTGCTCGGATACGCAAGGCGTATCCTGACGCTAAACGACGAGGCTGTCGGTAAGTTGCGGGAGCGCAAGATCGAAGGCGTTGTGCGCCTGGGCGTGATGGACGACTACGGAACGTTGATCGTTCCGCCTGTGCTGGCGAGCTTTGCCGCCTGTTACCCGCTGGTCCATGTCGAGATGGAGATAGGGCTCACCTCTTCCATGCCCGCGCGCCTCGGCAAGGCCTATGACCTCGTCATTGCGATGCACCCGGAGGGACATGGCGAGGGCGAATTCCTGCGCCGCGAACAGGCCGCCTGGGCAACCGGTGCGTTTCACCCCGTTGAGCAGCAAAATCCGTTGCCGCTTGCGCTTTATCCGCAGGGCTGCCTGTTCCGAAAATGGGCAATTGAGGCATTGGATGCCGCCAAGCGGCCCTGGCGGCTGGCTTTCGTCAGCCACAGCCTTGCGGCCGTCGAGTCGGTTGCGGCGCAGGGGCTTGCGGTGACGATCGTAAAGGCAGGTACATTTCCGCCGAAGCTACGCCCCCTGTCGGAGCGCGACGGCATGCCGCGACTGCCGGCCGCGGACATTTGCCTGCACCGCACCGCGAATCTGTCACGGGCGGGCACGCTGCTCGCGGACCACTTGCGCTCTACCATCTCAAACCATCTTGATGAGGTTTCGGTGCGGCGTGCAACGCGCGACGCTATTCCGATCGCCTTCAACTGAGCGGTGTCTCGTGAACATCTCACTCTACGGCATATCGGTCTGGGTGCTCCCACTCCTCATCGCCATCACCTTCCACGAGGCCGCCCACGCTTTCGTGGCGTATCGGCTCGGGGATAAGACCGCATGGGAGCTTGGCCGGGTTAGCTTCAACCCCTTCAAGCATATCGACCCATTCGGGACCGTCATTCTCCCCGGCATTCTGCTGCTATCGCATTCGCCGTTCGTGTTTGGTTATGCCAAGCCGGTCCCGGTGAACTTCCGGAACCTGAACAACCCCCGGCTCGACATGGTTTGGGTGGCGCTGGCCGGACCCGCCACCAACATCATTCTGGCGATCATCGTGGCGTTAGCCTTCCATGCCTTGCCTCTGGTACCGGCAGAGGCCGCCAAATGGACCGCGGACAACCTCAAAAACGCCTTCCTGATCAATATCGTGCTGGCGATCTTCAACATGATGCCGATCCCGCCGCTGGATGGCGGCCGGGTCGCCGTCGGACTCTTGCCGCGGGTGCTGGCTTACCCGCTGTCGCGGCTGGAACCGTATGGGATGCTGATTTTGATCGGCCTTCTGATCCTGCTTCCCATCATCGGCGCGCAGCTCGGCCTAAATCTTGATGTTATTTCGGCGATACTGCGGACACTGACCGGTTATGTGATCAACGCGCTTCTCTTCATCACCGGCAACGCTTAAGCTTCAAATAGAAACGAACCCACAAGGGATGAACCGACCCGGGCCATGGCGACAAAAGCTGCCGATATGTTGATTGCGCGACGCGCCGACACCCGCGCGAGGGCAGATTTTGCAACATGGAAAATGCTGGCCAAGCTCAACGGCTTCACCGCCCTGCCCGCTGAAGCGCAAAACTTTCTTGAAGGCTACAGGCAGTTGCTCCTTGCGAAGATGACCGAGGCGGACGCTTCCGAGGCCACCATCCAGCTCATGTACAAGAGCTACTATGCGGAGATGGGCGGCTCCGGAACGCCGCCCGAGATTCCTTCGCGCACGAGCGAGCCGGCCACCGACAGCGGCAACGTCACCGCTTTCCGCCGTCCGGCCCCCCGGCCAAAACAACAGGCCGCATCCGGCCAAGCGGCAAAACCGCGGCTGCCGGTGGCGCTGATTTTCATCTGCCTCGCCATCGTCTACGTCAGCATCCGCTACTTCTGGCGCTGAGCTTCGAACGAAGTAATTGCGTCGGCCCGCCGGATTGACGCGGTGACGATGGGCCGAATCCACCTTCTCCCGTTCGGAAAGAGGACGCGGCTTTCACGGCCACGCCGCGTAGGACGGACCGCTGCGTGCGTGCTCCAGTCGAATCTGCCGACGATAGCTGCCCGGTGATGCGCCGCAATACTTGCGGAAGAAGCGATTGAAATAGGCGGGATCGCGGAAACCCAGGCCGTATCCGATCTGCTCGACGGGAAGATCGAGCTGCTGCAGACGCGTACAGGCCTCGCGCACCAGGCGCTCATGGATCATCGCGCGCGGGCCGCAGTTTTTCTCCCGTTGGCAATGGGCGTGCAGCTTGTCGGATGTGACGCCGAGCGCATCCGCATAGCGCGCCACCGGCCAGCCGTCGCGGTAGTGCAGTTCGACCATTTGCAGGAAATTGCCGACCAGCGCCGGACCACCGCCACGCGCTGCAACCTCGTGACGCTCATCATGCGAGGCGCTGAGCCGGCAGAGTTGCAGACACAGCAACAGCAGATGTGACGCGATCAGCGTCGCGCCGCCGAAGCCGGGCCCGCGCAACTCCGCCACGATCGCGCGGCAGGATTCGGCGATCGTGTCGAGATGTGGAGGGAGCGTCTCGCCGGCAACCAGCGCAACGCGCTCAGTGGTCCTGCGCAGATGCAGCGCCTCGGCACTGCCCGCGATAATCTTGATCAGGAAAGCATCGTCCACCGACAACAGGAAGCCACGCGCGCCGGGACCAACGTGCAGCGCTGCATCGGTGCTGCCCGGCAACCAGAGCAGCGCCGGCGCTTCGAGCGCGACGCCCGTTCCGTGCCATGAAGCCCGGCCGCGGTCCGATTGCAGCAACAATAGATGCGCCCGGCGCTCTGCCTTCTGGCGGATGACCCACGATCGAGCCGCCAGGGCAGCCGAAAAAGCCTCCGCACGTACCGCCAGCGCGACGCCGACCGGCAGTCCGTTCAGCCCTGGTGATGCCGACATGCCCCCTCTCCTGAGACAATCCGCCGCCAGTGAAGCGGAAGATTTGCCAGAAAAGTACAATCTTTCCCCGGCTTCGTCCAATTCCAAGCTTCCGGCAACCTCCCCTAACGTCAGGGCGATCACGAGCGCCAGTTTCAATGGCGCCGGTCGACGCACCCTGGGAGGACAAGATGATGACATTCCTGACGCGGCGCACTGCCTTGCTGGCGGCCGCCACCTGCGCCGCTACGCTCGGCCTGACCGCCATCGCTGAGGCGCAAACCTCGATCAAGATCGGCTACGCGATTTCGCGCACCGGCCCCAACACCGGAGGCGCCGCGGTCACCACCATCCCCAACTACGAATTGTGGGTGAAGGAGGTGAATGCCGCCGGTGGCATCAAGCTCGGTGACAAGCGCGTGCCGATCGAGGTCGTGCAATATGACGACCGCTCCAATGCCGAAGAGGCGGTGCGCGCGCTCGAGCGGCTGATCAACCAGGACAAGGTCGATTTCATCCTGCCGCCATGGGGCACCGGCCTCAACCTCGCCGTCGGCCCGACGCTCAACCGCGAAGGCTATCCGCACCTCGCCGCCACAGCCGTGACCGACCGCGCGCCCGACCTCGCCAAGCGCTGGCCCAACAGTTTCTGGCTGCTCGGCACCAGCGCGGACGCCGCAAAATCGCTGGTCGAATTGCTGAACAAATTGCGCGACGAAAAGAAGATCGGCGACACCGTGGCGATGGTCAGCATTGCCGACGGCTTCGGGATCGATCTGTCGTCGGCGGCGCGGCCGGCACTCACCAACGCGAAGTTCAAGCTCGCTTACGACAAGAGCTATCCGATCGGCACGCAGGATCTGGCGCCGATCGTCAACGAGATCAAGGCGCTCAACCCGGATGTCTTCATTGCCTTCAGCTATCCGCCGGATACGCTGGCGCTGACCGAGCAATCGCGGATCGCAGGCCTCAATCCGAAGGTTTTCTATACCGGCGTCGGCACCGCCTTCCCGCTCTACAAGCAAAAATTCGGCAAGAACACCGAAGGCGTGATGGGCATCGGCGGCTGGAGCGGCGACAGTCCGGCGATCAAGGACTATCTCGCCCGCCACAAGGCCGCCGCCGCCAACGGGGCGGAGCCGGACCGTTGGGCGAGCGCGGTCACTTATGCCAGCCTGCAGATGCTGCAGCAGGCGATCGAGCGCGTCGGCAAGATCGACCGCGCCGCCGTGATCAAGGATCTGCAGACCGGCACGTTCGACACCGTGATCGGCAAGGTCAAGCTCGAGAACAATATGCCGACGCGTTACTGGTGGGTCGGCCAGTGGCAGGATGGCGAGTTCTATGGCATCGCACCGGCGAAGAACGAAGGCGCGCGCACCGCGATCGTCCCGAAGCCGGCGTGGGTGGCCCCGTAACGTCAAGATAGGGACGCGGCCAGCACGCCAATGACCAACGCCATTCTGACCGGCCTGATGCTGGGCGGCATGTATGCGCTCATCGCCATGGGGCTCACGCTCCAGTACGGCGTTGCGCGCATCATGAACCTCTCTTACGGCGAGTTCCTGATCGCCGCCGCCTTTGCATCGCACTGGCTGTTCACGGGCTGGGCGATCAGTCCGCTTGTCGGACTGGCGCTGGTCGTCCCCCTCGCTTTCGTGCTGAACTTTGCAATCTACAAACTGCTGCTGACGCCGTTGGTGCGCCGCGCGCCGAACCGCGACGCGCTCGAGGTCGACAGCATTCTCGCAACCTTTGGCCTCACCTTCGTCATTCAGGGCTTGATGCTCGCGCTGTTCGGCGGAGCCTATTACAGCTATTCGTTCCTGGCCTTCCCTGTGCAATTTCTCGGCGAGACTGTCGCAGCCAACCGCCTCGCCGCGCTTGGGATCACCATCCTGCTCGGTCTGGCGCTGTATGCCGCGCTGACACGGACCCGCGCCGGCACGGCGGTACGCGCCGTCGCCGTCGATCCTTTCGCCGCCCAGCTTGTCGCCATCAATGTGCCGCAGGCCTCGGCCCTGACATTTGCATTGGGTGGCGCGCTGGTCGCCGCCGCTGGCGTGCTGGTCAGCACCTTTCTCACCTTCAGCGCGTCCTCCGGCGTCGTCTTCACGATGAAGGCTTTGATCGTCGTCGTGATGGGCGGCGTCGGCAACATGCTGGGCTGCCTGGTCGCAGGCCTGGCGCTTGGTCTCAGCGAGGCGCTGGTTGCCTCCTATGTCGATCCCGGGCTCACGCTTGCAGTCAATTTCGCACTGTTTCTCGCCGTGTTGCTGGTGAAGCCGGCCGGCCTGTTTGGCAGGGCGACGCGATGAGCGCGCGTATCGCCGGCTTCGGTGCCACAGCGCTCGCAGCGCTTGCGCTGCTGGCGCTCGTTCCGCGCCTCGGCAATGCCTACTACCTCGCGCTCGCCATCAGCCTTTTGCAATACACCGTGCTGGCGACGGCCTGGGGCATGTTCTCTGGACCCACCCGCTACGTCTCATTGGCAACCACCGCCTTCTTCGGTGTCGGCGCCTATACCGTTGCCGTGCTCGGCGAGATCTTGCCATGGCCGCTCGTACTGCTGACCGCAGCCGCGCTCGGCGCCGTGGTGGCCGCCATCGTCGGACTCTCGACGCTGCGCTTGAGCGGCGTGTATTTCGTCATTTTCACCTTTGGATTGACTGAACTGATCCGCCAGCTTGTGGTCTGGTTCGAGGTCAACAAGTCGCGCGTGCTCGGGCGCTATGTCTTTGTCGACATCACGCAGGCCGATATTTACTGGCAATTGCTGGCGCTGACCGCCGCCGTATTCCTGCTGGGCTGGCTGATCGCGCGCTCCCACCTCGGCTTTGCGCTGCGGGTGATCGGCGAAGACGAGACCGTCGCAAAACATTGCGGGATCAACACCACCTTTGCCAAGGTCGCCCTGTTCACGATCAGCGCCACGGTCATGACGCTGGTCGGCGCAATCATGGCGCCGCGCTGGACCTATATTGAGCCGTCGATCGCCTTCAATTCGATGATCTCGTTTCAGGTGCTGATCATGGCGCTGCTCGGCGGCGCGCACCGGCTGTGGGGGCCGGTACTTGGCGCGGTGCCGCTTACGCTACTGTTCGAACTGCTGAGTGCGCGCTTTCCGAACACGTTCACCATCATCCTCGGCTGCATCTTCCTGCTGATCGTCTACATGCTGCCGAGGGGCGTCGCGGGATTGTTCGAGAAGCTGTCGACGACGGCGGGCGGCAAACCCACACAGCGGGTGGCCGCATGAGCCAGGGCAACGGAACACCAGTGCTGACGATCAGTGGGTTGCGGCGCGCGTTCGGCGGGCTCGTCGCGGTCAACGATCTCGACTTTACGGTCGCCCAAGGCGAAATCATGGGCCTGCTCGGCCCCAACGGGTCGGGCAAGACCACGGCGCTCAATCTGATCTCGGGCGTGCTGCGCCCCGATGCCGGCACCATCCGCCTGACGGGCCAGAACATCGCAGGCCTTGCGTCGTACCGGATCGCGCGGCTCGGCCTTGCCCGGACATTCCAGCTCGTCCGCGTGCTCGACGGCATGGATTGCCGCGAGAACATCAAGGCGGGGTTGGCGTTCCAGGGACCGCATCTGCCCGCCTCCGAGGCAGAACTGCGGATCGATACGCTGCTTGATCGCGTCGGTCTTGCCGGGCACGACCAGCGGCCCGCGGCGGACCTCACCTATATCGACCGCAAGCGCCTGGAACTCGCACGCGCCCTCGCGGCAAAGCCGCGACTGCTGCTGCTCGACGAATGGCTCGCCGGTCTCAATCCATCCGAGCTTGCGATCGGCATCGACCTGATCCGATCATTGCGGGCTGACGGAATCACCATCGTGCTGGTCGAGCATGTGATGAGCGCGGTTCGCGCGCTTTGCGACCGCTGCATCGTCATGAGCAGCGGCCGCAAGATCGCCGAAGGCGCCACTGTGGATGTGCTGAGCGATGCGGCCGTCGTGAAGGCCTATCTTGGCGGGGTAGCCGCCGATGCTTGAGGTCAAAAATCTCAGCCTCGCTTACGGCCTGCATCGGGCGCTCGACGGCGTCGCCCTCAGCGTCGGCCGCCGTGAGATCGTAACGATCCTGGGCGCCAATGGCGCTGGCAAGACCTCGCTCCTGAAAGCCATCGCGGGCGTCGTGCGTACGCTTCCCGGCAAGCAGGTGCGTCTCGGCGGCCGCGATATCTCCGCGCTTGCCGCCCACGACATCGTCGAAAGCGGGCTGGCGCTGGTGCCGGAAGGCCGCGGCATCTTTGGCGACCTCACGGTGAAGGAAAATCTTCTGCTCGGCGCCAATCCGAAGCGCGCCCGCGAGGGCGAAGCGGCGCGGCGCGAGCAGGTGCTTGCGCTGTTTCCACGCCTGCGCGAACGCGCCGCCCAAATCGCGCGCACCATGAGCGGCGGCGAACAGCAGATGCTCGCCATCGGCCGCGCGCTGATGTCCAATCCGGATATCCTGTTGCTCGACGAACCGTCGCTCGGGCTCTCGCCCGCGATGGTGCAGGAGTTGTTCGCCACCTTGCTGCGGGTGCGCGAGGCCGGTGTCGGGCTTTTGCTTGTCGAACAGAACGCGCAGGAGAGCCTGCGGATCGCCGATCGCGGCTATGTGCTCGAAAACGGTGTCATCGTCGGGCACGGCACTGCCGATCAACTGAAGTCCGATCCCGCCGTCCAGCGTGCCTATCTCGGCGGCGTACCGCCGGCCACCGCATCATCATCGTAACGCCACGCGTGAGGAGAGAAAGCTATGTATGAAATTTCGCTGCTGCTCGAAAGCAAGGATGTCCCGGCATCGAACGGCGCGACGTTCGATCGCCTCAACCCGGTCACCGGCGATCTCGCAAGCCGCGCCGCGGCAGCCCAGATCGCGGATGCGAAGCGCGCGGCCGACACTGCAGCCGCCGCCTTCCCCGCATGGTCCGCTACCGGTCCGAACGCGAGACGCACGATCCTGTTGAAGGCTGCCGATCTTCTGGCGTCGAAAGCACCCCAGTTCATCGAGCTGATGGCGGCGGAGACCGGCGCGACGGCCGGCTGGGCCGGCTTCAATGTTCACTTGGCCGCCGGCATGCTGCGCGAAGCGGCGGCCATCACCACGCAGATTTCGGGCGAAGTCATCCCTTCCGACAAGCCGGGCTGTATCGCGATGGCAGTGCGCCAGCCCGCCGGCGTGGTGCTGAGCATGGCGCCGTGGAACGCGCCGGTCATTCTCGGCGTACGCGCCATCGCGCTGCCGCTTGCCTGCGGCAACACCGTGGTGCTGAAGGCCTCCGAAATCTGCCCGGGCACCCACCGGCTGATCGCCGAATGCCTGCGCGACGCCGGCCTGCCGCCCGGCGTGCTCAATGTCATCACCAACGCGCCGGAAGATGCCCCTGCGCTGATCGAAATGCTGATCGGCCATCCCGCCGTGCGGCGCGTCAATTTCACCGGCTCGACGCGCGTCGGCCGCATCATCGCGCAGGTGGCGGCCAAGTATCTCAAGCCTGCCCTGCTCGAACTCGGCGGCAAGGCACCGATGATCGTGCTCGACGATGCCGACATCGACGCCGCCGTTGCCGCCGCAGCGTTCGGCGCCTTCATGAACCAGGGCCAGATCTGCATGTCGACCGAGCGCCTCGTCGTCGACGAGAAGATTGCTGATGCCTTCGTAACGAAGCTCGCGGCGAAAGCCGGATCGCTTGTCGCCGGCGATCCGCGCAAGGGTAACGCGCCGCTGGGATCGCTGATCGGCACCGATGCCGCGGCCCGCATCCAGGCCTTGATCAACGACGCCGTCAGCAAGGGCGCCAAGGTGGTCGCAGGCGGGCGCAGCGAGGGAACGCTGATGTCGGCGACGGTGATCGACGGCGTCAACTCGTCGATGCGGATCTACGGCGAGGAATCGTTCGGTCCGGTAGTCTGCGTCGTGCGCGTCAACGGCGCGGACGAAGCCGTTCGCGTCGCCAATGACACTGAATACGGGCTATCGGCAGCAGTATTCGGACGCGACATCGCGCGCGCGTTCGAGGTCGCCAAGCGCATCGATTCCGGCATCTGCCACGTCAACGGGCCCACGGTTCACGACGAAGCGCAGATGCCGTTCGGCGGCGTCAAGGCGTCGGGCTATGGCCGCTTCGGCGGCAAGGCCGGCATCGCCGAATTCACCGAGTTGCGCTGGATCACGATCGAAACCGGGCCACAGCATTATCCGATCTAGTTCTACTGCGTCACACCCGTTCAAACCCTCATCCTGAGGAGCCCGCAGAGCGGGCGTCTCGAAGGATGCAGGCCACAGACGGGGCCTCATGGTTCGAGACGCGCTTCGCGCTCCTCACCATGAGGAACTTATGACGCAGTAGGGCTAGTGGAATGCGCGGGCGTCAGCTCTTGTTCTTGACGCGGAAGATCACCGGCAACGTGAATGTCAGGCCTTCGTCGGCGATGACAGGCGGCGGCATCGGCACCGGATCGGAGCGGCGCACCATCGCCAGCGCCGCCTCGTCGAAGGCCGGATCGCCCGACCCCTTCTCGATATCGGTCGAGAGCACGCGGCCCATGCGGTCGAGCGTGAAGCGAATCTGAATCTCGGCGGATTTTTGCTGCCGTTCTTTCGGGTAGCGCTTGTGCTTGTCGAGATGCGCGACCAGCTCCTTTTGCCAGGTCGCGCGCGCGCGTCGTGCGCTCTCGCCGGTGCCTATCACCGGTGCGATGGAACGCTGCCCTTCCGGAATGTCCTCTGAACTCGGCGTCGCGGTCGCCTCGGAGGCAACCGACTCGGTGGAGGCCTGCGTCTGCACCGCCGCGATCTTCGGGTCGTCCTCTTCCGGCTTCTTCGACTCGTTCTCCGTCACCACCCGGTCGGCCTCTTCGGGCTCCGTCGGCTTGTCCTGCGGCAACTCGGTTTCCTTGACCTCGGCCTTCTGCTCGGCGAGCTGCGGCGATGCCGCGGAAGCATCGGTATCCGGACCCGGCGGCAGATCGGTCACCTCGCGGCGAACGGAGGCCATCTCGAGCCCGATCTCGATCGCCGACGCGCCGAGGGCGTCATCGGCTTCTTCGGTCTGCAAATGTGCGATCGCCAGCGCAGCGCCGCCGATGTGGAGCGCGAGCGCAATCACCGCGGCAGAAATCCAGAGCCGCCGCGAAGGCTTTTGTTCGTCGAGGCCGGTCAAGGCTTTGCCGGCGCCGCTTGCGCCGCCGCTGCTTCGGGAACGCCTTCGAGCGCCACCAGCTTGATTTGTGGAATAGCCGCCGGCGCGCAGGATTTCGAGCACGTCCATCAATTCGCCATAGGGCACGGCGCGGTCAGCGCGCAGGAAGACGTGGCGCTCCTTGCTGCTGTCCGGCATCGCATCGAGCGAGCGCACCAGGTCGACGCGCTTGACCATGTTCTCACCGATCGCAACCGAGAGGTCAGGCTTGATGCTGACATAGGTCGGCTTGTCCGGCTTCTTCTGCGGGGTTGCGGTCGACGTCGGCAAATCGATCGGCAGGTCGACGGTCGACAATGGCGCCGCGACCATGAAGATGATCAAGAGAACCAGAACGACGTCGATGAACGGCGTGACGTTGATCTCGTGCGATTCAGCGAAATCGCTGTCATCATCGAGGTCGTGTTCTGCGATTGACGCGCCCATCGCCTACTCCGCCGCCGCGCGGGCATGCGAGCCGCCGTGTGAACTAACGTGGGTACGGTCGAGATCGCGCGACAGCAACCGTCCCGCAGCGCCCGATGCGCGGCTGACCAGTTCCATGTAACCCTTGGTGACGCGCGCGAAGTGATTGTAGATGATGACTGCCGGGATCGCGGCGACGAGACCGATCGCGGTCGCAAGCAGCGCTTCGGCGATGCCGGGCGCCACCACGGCGAGGTTCGTGGTCTGCGATTTCGAAATGCCGATAAAACTGTTCATGATGCCCCAGACGGTGCCGAACAGTCCGACGAACGGCGAGGTCGCGCCGATGGTCGCTAGCAGGCCCATACCGAGCCGGATCCGACGCGCCTCGGCGCGCACGATCTCCGAAAAGCTCGACGCGGCGCGCTCCTTGATGCCGGCGTCGCTCGAGATGCCCGCCGATAGCCGTGCCTCGCGCATCGCTGCCGCAAGGAAGGACGACAATACGCTGCCCTTGGCGCCCAGCGCGAATTGCGCTTCCGCCAGCGACCTCGCGTCGGCGATCTTGGCCAGCGCCCGGCGCACCTTGCGCCGAACCACACTCAGTTCAATCATCTTGGCGATGAAGATGGTCCAGGTCACCAGCGAGGCAAAGGCGAGACCGATCATGACCGCCTTGACCACCACGTCAGCCGACATGAACATCGACCAGGGCGACAATTCGCGGAGTTCAGCGGCAGCCGACTTCAGCAATTTGCTCTCGCGTTCCGCAGGCGTCGCGGTTGAATCCGAAGGTGCGGCCGGCGCAGCCGCCGGCTGGGGCGGCGTGGCCGGGACCGGCGATACGGCGGGCGCCTGCTGGGCCGCAGGTGCGGACGACGCGGCAGGAGGCGTGCCCTGCTGGGCCGACGACGGCGCCGCCAGCGACAGGATCGCCAGCGCCGACATCACCGCAAATAGCTTAACGCGAGAAAGAGACATGTTCTTCATACTTCGGCCCAGTAGCGGATCAGGTGGTGATAGATACCGGTCAATTTGACCGTTTCAGGGTCGTCCCGCCCAAGCCGCTCCACCAGGGCCTGGATCGAGGTATCGAGATCGAAGATCAGGCTGCGGGCGTAGGCATCCCGTACCACGCTCTGGAGCCGGGAAAAAGATGCCACACGCATACCCCGCGTGACCGGCGCGACCAGATGCAACTAGACGCAGGACTAAGACACGAGGTCACCGGCCGCGAGCTTGATTTCGTGGGAACCGTAGAGATCCTCGACCACCAGCTCGCCGCCGTCGCTTCGTCCGGCTCCGATAGGACGTGCCGCTGATGAATTTCAGCTCGCAGCAACCGACAGGCGGCGGACAAATCCTGCACCGTGGTACCGAGCGAAACTTTCGGGGTCAACGCGGTTGGGGCGAGACGCCGCTTGAATCCATCCAGATCAAAACGATTCTAATTTGCGGTTCGTTCGACGGCCATGAATGAGATTGCGAGCCACGCGGTCGTCATGTCGATCCTCACGCGTGCGCTGCCGCAACCTTTCCAATTGTTTAGGATTCTCAAGCGCTCGTGCATGTACGCCCCGAGGGCGCCGGGACAATATCTGTCTCCGCCGGGAACCGTTCTGGGTGCCATTGCCTGTTCTCCGAAACAAGTAGGTCGGCATGTCGAGATCACGCACCATCCGTTGGGTCTTGTTGGTCGCAGCGATTGCCGGG
This sequence comes from Bradyrhizobium sp. AZCC 1719, assembly GCF_036924525.1. Lineage (NCBI taxonomy): Bacteria > Pseudomonadati > Pseudomonadota > Alphaproteobacteria > Hyphomicrobiales > Nitrobacteraceae > Bradyrhizobium > Bradyrhizobium sp. AZCC 1719. The sequence goes on from NZ_JAZHRU010000001.1 coordinate 6,122,776, forward strand.
CTGGGCTATTTGGGCTGGCAGCGATTCCATGGCGAGGAACACCTGGCGCAGGCTGACGCCGGGAAGCGCGCGCCGGCCCGCGCCGCCGTCCCCGTCAAGACTGCCCCGGTCGAGAAGGCCGATTTTCCGGTCTATCTGACCGGGCTTGGCACCGTGCAAGGCTTCAACACCGTCGTAGTGCGCAGCCGCGTCGACGGCCAGATCAACAGGATCGCCTTTCAGGAGGGCCAGCTCGTCAAGGAGGGCGATACCCTGGCCGAGATCGATCCGCGGCCGTTCCAGGCCGCGCTCGATCAGGCCAAGGCCAAGAAGGCGCAGGACGCCGCCAATCTCGCCAATGCCAGTCTCGACCTGCAGCGCTCTACCAGGCTCGGCGAATTCGCGACCCGGCAACAGACCGATACGCAGCGCTCGACCGTCGCGCAACTGACGGCGCAGGTTGAGGCCGACACGGCAGCGATCTCCAACGCCCAAACCCAGCTTGATTACGCCACTGTCAAGGCACCGATTTCCGGTATCGCCGGGCTGCGCCAGGTCGATGTCGGCAATATCGTCAACGCCGCAACCCAGACCGGCATCGTCACCATTGCCCAGATCGAGCCGATCGCGGTGATCTTTACCGCCCCGGAAGACCAGTTACCCGATATCAAGGCAGCGCTGGCCACCGCTCCTCCCCGGACCATCGCGCTCTCCACCGACGGCAAGCGGGTGCTGTCCACCGGCACGCTCTCGCTGATCAACAACCAGGTCGACACGTCGAGCGGGACGATCAGGCTCAAGGCGGTATTCGACAACAAGGATCACGCGCTGTGGCCCGGCCAGTCGGTTTCGACGCGGCTGCTCGTTGCGACGCTGAAAGACGCCACCGTGATTCCGGATGACGCCGTTCAACATGGCGCCGATGGTCTCTACGCCTACGCGGTCAACCAGGACAACAAGGCCGAGCTCCGCAAGATCAAGGTGACGCGCTCGATCGACGGCCGCTCGGTGGTCGACGAGGGACTTTCGCTCGGCGAGCAGGTGATCACGGCAGGTCAATTCAAGGTTCAGCCCGGCTCGCTCGTGACCACGGCGGTCGCCAGTTCCGATCCGGCCCAAGCCAAGGTTGCCCAGGAATGAGCGGCGGAATCTCCGCGCCCTTCATTCGCTACCCGATCGGCACCTCGCTGATGATGGCGGGGATCATGTTCATCGGCCTCGTCGCCTACCCGCTGTTGCCCGTCGCCCCCCTGCCGCAAGTCGACTTCCCGACCATCCAGGTCACCGCCAACCTGCCGGGTGGCAGCCCGGAAACCATGGCCTCGTCGGTGGCGCAGCCGCTTGAGCGCCAGTTCGCGCAGATTCCAGGCGTCGCGCAGATGACGTCTACGAGCTATCTCGGCACGACCGCTGTCAACATCCAGTTCGATCTCAACCGCTCGATCGACGCGGCCGCCAACGACGTGCAGGCCGCGATCAATGCGGCCAGCGGCCAGTTGCCGAAAAACCTCCCCTCGCCCCCGATCTACCGCAAGGTCAACCCGGCGGATTCGCCGATCCTGATCATGGCGGCTACTTCGGACACACTGCCGCTCACGACCGTCAGCGACTCCGTAGACGCCCAGCTCGCGCAGCAGATCAGCCAGATCTCAGGCGTTGCCCAGGTCATCATCGGCGGTCAGCAGAAGCCGGCGATCCGCGTTCAGATCGACCCGGCGAAACTCGTCGCCAAGGGCCTGTCACTGGAGGACGTGCGCAGCCAGATCGCGATCACGACCGTTGACAGCCCGAAGGGCAATATCGACGGCGAGCGGCGTGCCTACACCATTTACGCCAATGATCAGCTAACGGATTCCAAGGACTGGAACGACGTCATTATCGCCTATCGCAATGGCGGTCCGTTGCGGATCCGCGATATCGGCCAGGCCGTCACCGGCCCGGAGGACGCCAAGCAGGCGGCCTGGGCGAATGGTAAGCGCGGCGTATTCCTGGTGATATTCAAGCAGCCCGGCGCCAACGTCATCGAGACCGTCGACCAGATCAAGGGGACGCTGCCCCGCCTGCTCGCTGCGCTCCCACCGGCTATCAAGGTCGAGGTGATGAGTGATCGCACCACGACGATCCGTGCCGCCGTCGAGGATGTCCAATTCACCATGCTGCTCACGATCGCGCTGGTCGTAATGGTGATCTTCATCTTCCTGCGCAATTTCTGGGCGACGGTAATCCCCGCGGTGACGGTGCCGTTGGCGCTGCTCGGCGCCTGCGCGCTGATGTGGGTGTGCGGCTATTCGCTCGACAATCTCTCGCTGATGGCGCTCACGATTGCCGTCGGCTTCGTGGTCGACGACGCCATCGTGATGCTGGAAAACATTACGCGCTACATCGAGAAAGGCGAAAGGCCGCTGGCTGCTGCCTTCAAGGGCGCCAGCGAAATCGGCTTCACCATCGTGTCGATCAGCATCTCGCTGATCGCCGTGCTGATTCCGCTATTGCTGATGGGCGGCATCATCGGCCGGCTGTTTCGTGAATTCGCGGTTGTCCTCGCAATGACCATCTTCGTGTCGATGATCGTGTCGCTGACGCTGACGCCGATGATGGCCTCGCGCTTCCTGCGCGGGCATGGCGAGGTCAGGCACGGCCGGGTCTATCAATGGAGCGAGCGCGCCTTCGATGCGATGCTGCGCTTCTACGAGCGCGGCCTCGATCTCGCGCTGCGCTGGAAGTTGACGACCCTGATGATCTTCTTCGCCACGCTCGGGCTGTCCGTCTATCTGTTCGTGATCATCCCGAAGGGCTTCTTCCCGCAGCAGGACAATGGCCTGATCACCGCCACTTCGGAAGCCAGCCAGGACATCTCATTCGCCGACATGAAGCGTCGTCAGGAGGAACTCGGAAAGATCGTGCAGGCCGACCCCGATGTGGCCTCGATCGCAATGGTGATCGGTGGCTCCGGACGCGCCGGCAATAACGGCAATCTCTACATCACGCTGAAGCCGCGCGACGAGCGCAAGGCATCCGCGCAGCAAATCATCGCGCGCCTGCGTCCGCAGCTCGAGAAGGTCGATGGCGCCCGTCTCTATATGCAGGCGGCTCAGGACGTTCGCCTCGGCGGCCGGCCGACGCGAACCCAGTTCGAATTCACGCTGCAGGACGCCAATTTGGCCGAGCTGAACGAATGGGCGCCAAAAATCCTGGCCAAGATGCAGACGCTGCCGCAGCTTCGCGATGTTGCGACCGACCAGCAGACCAACGGCACCACGCTCGAGCTGAAAATCAACCGCGACACCGCCGCGCGCTACGGCATCCAGCCGCAACTGATCGACGACACGCTGTATGACGCGTTCGGCCAGCGCCAGGTGACGCAGTACTTTACGCAGCTCAACACCTACAAGGTGGTGCTCGAAGTGCTGCCGGAATTGCAGGGCAGCCTCGACACCTTGAACAAGATCTACCTGAAATCGCCAGCCACCGGCGACCAGGTGCCGCTTTCGACCTTTGCCACCTGGACCAGCGTGCCGGTGCGGCCGCTGTCGATCAGCCATCAAGGCCAATTCCCGGCGACCACGATCAGCTTCAATCTCGCGCAGGGCGTAGCACTGGGCCAGGCGACCGACGCGATTCAAAAAGCGATGGTCGAGCTCGGCGCGCCGACGACGCTCAATTCGAGCTTCCAGGGCACCGCGCAGGCGTTCCAGCAATCGCTCGGCACGGTGCCGCTGCTGATCCTCGCAGCGCTCGTGGTGGTGTACCTGATCCTCGGCATTCTCTACGAAAGTTACATCCACCCGCTCACGATTCTATCCACGCTGCCGTCCGCGGGCGTCGGTGCGCTCGCCATCCTGATGCTGTTCGGATTCGATTTCAGCCTGATTGCCCTGATCGGGATTGTGCTTCTGATCGGCATCGTGAAGAAGAACGGCATCATGATGGTCGACTTCGCGATCACGGCCGAGCGCGACGAGCAGCTCGAGCCCGAAGCCGCGATCCGAAAGGCGGCGCTATTGCGATTCCGCCCGATCATGATGACGACGATGGCGGCGATGCTCGGCGGCGTACCGCTGATGCTCGGTACCGGCACGGGATCGGAAATTCGCCAGCCGCTCGGTTATGCCATGGTCGGCGGCCTGCTCGTCAGCCAGGCGCTGACGCTGTTCACGACGCCGGTGGTCTATCTCTATCTCGACCGGCTTTCGAACGCGTTTGCTCGCTGGAGCCGTTCGACCGGTTCGCACCATGATGAGCATCCGGACGCACACGGCTCGGTCAAGCAAGCGGCCGAATGACTTGACTTTGCCCGGCAACCGACACATCCGAAGGTAGTTTCCTTCGGAGCCGGTTCAGTGAAAATTTTAATCAAATTAGCGGTTGTGGCCACAGCGATATTCGGCATGTGCGGCCATGGCCACGCCCAGGCGCTCAAGACCAAGAATGCTGCGCCGGCGGCGCAGGCAACGCCAGCTCCCGCCGCCGGCCCGGCCGAGGGCGCCAATACGCCCGCGCCTCCCGGCTGGGTTGCACGGTGCAGCAGCGCCAGCCGCGGCGCGCCACTCGAATGCGCGATCGAGCAAAGCGCCGTTCTGACCAAGACCGGTCAGTTGATCGTGCTGATCAATATCCGCGTGCCCGCCGAAACCCGCGTCCCGGTCGCCCTCGTGCAGTTGCCGCTCGGGCTCAACCTGCCGGCCGGAGCCAAGCTTCAGGTCGACGACGGCAAGACGTCCGACCTGCAGGTTCAGACCTGCGAGGCGCGCGGCTGCTACGCCAACGCCCAGATTTCGCCTGACATGCTGGCCGCGTTGAAATCCGGCAAACAGTTAAAGGTCTCGTTCCAGAATATGGCCAAGGAAACGATTACGATTCCGATGCCCCTGGCGGATTTCGCCGCGGCGTATGAGAAGATTAAGTAAGGTAAGTTTGGTCGGTTGCGGCAGCGTTGCCCCACACAAAGTTGTCATTCCCCGCGAAGGCGGGGAATACGCCGCGGCCTATCGATCAACTACTACTGCCCTCTGGAATACTGGATCGCCCGGCGGAGCCTGTCATCGGGCGCGCATTCGCGCGACCCGGTGACGGGCGACGACGGCTGAGGGCGCTCGCTACTGCCGCGCCATCTCCGCCGCAGCTACGCCGTCGCCATCCAGCTTCTGGTCGGCATGCATGTCGACCGTCACCTTCAGCAACTGCCCGGTGAATTCGAACGGCGCCTCGTAGTGCGAGACCGGGCTGGAGCGGTCGCGGCCGATGTCGAGGCCGGACCACGAGATGAAATTGTTGAAGGCAAGCTGGGTCTGGATCGAGCCTGCCGCTTCACCGTCGATCAGAAGCGTATAGGCCGTCACGCCGGTGCGGGAGCCCTTGGCCGGCGGCTCTTTGCGCACCAGACGCTCGACATGCACGCCGAGCCGGTGCGCGCCTGACGGCACCTTGCGATCGGAGGTCACGATCTCATGGCCGCCGCCGATATTGAGATCGTGCACCAGCCGGCCGTCCCTGATGTAAAGGCTGTAGCCCGAGGTCGCATCGCCATGGGCGATCAGCACGCCCTCGGCGCCTTCATCGCCGATTTCCACGTGCGCTTCGATGGTGTAGCTGCGGCTGCGGACATCGGGCGCGACGTCGGTCGGCACGTGTCCCATGCCGGCGTGAAACGTGAACTTGTTGCGTGCGCCGTGGAAACGTGCCGCGTTCTCCGCAAAGCGCGGGCCGAAGCGGTCGTCGAGCGGCAGCACGTTGTGCTTCTCGGCCTCGCTCCACCACAGCTTGATCATCGCATCAAGCCGCTCGGGATGCTCGGCTGCCAAATCGTCCGTTTCCGCAAAATCCTGCGCGAGGTGGAACAGCTCCCATTTGTCGTTCTCGAACGGCGTGCCCGAGGGATGGAAGGAGACCGCCTTCCAGCCGTCATGCCAGAGGCCGCGATGCCCGAACATTTCAAAGTATTGCGGCGATGATTTTGACGGCGCCGACGCATCGGCAATAGAGCGTACAAAACTCTCGCCTTCGAGCGGCAACTGGGGAACGCCGCCGATTTCCGAGGGCGGCTTGATGCCGATCAGGTCGAGCAAGGTCGGCGTCAGGTCGCAGGCGTGAACGAATTGATGGCGCACCTCGCCTTGCGCTGCAATCTTCTTCGGCCAGGTCAGGATAAAGGGATCGCGGATGCCGCCGCCATGGGTGTTCTGCTTGTAGCGGCGCAGCGGCGTGTTCGACGCCATCGCCCAGCCATGCGGAAAGTTGCTGTGCGAGTGCGGCCCGCCGATATCGTCGATCCGCCGCAGTTTTTCCGCCATCGGCTCGGGGCGGAAATTGTACGGCCCCATTGCGTTGACAAAGCCCCACGGCCCGCCCTCCTGGCTGGCGCCATTGTCCGACAAGACCAGGATCAGCGTGTTGTCGCGGATGCCGGCCTTATCGAGAAAGTCGATCAGCCGGGTCAGATGCTGGTCGGCGTGATCGAGCATGCCGGCGAAGGCTGCCTGCAGGCGCGTGAACACACGCTTTTCGTCCGCGCTATGCTCGTCCCATGCCTTCACGCCGTCGTTGCGCGCGGGCAATCGGGTTTCCTGCGGCACGATTCCCATCGCCTTCTGCCGCGCGATCCGCTGCTCGCGCTCGACATCCCAGCCATGGGCGAACATCGGGTCGTAGCTCTTGATGATATCGATGGGCGCCTGATGCGGCGCGTGGCAGGCGCCAAGCGCCACCCAGGTCAGCCACGGCACATCCGGACGGTCGGCGGTGTGGTCGGCGATGAAGCGGATCGACTGGTCGATCAGATCTGGCGTCAGGTGATAGCCGTCCGCATAGATGCCGGGCGGATCGATATGGGTATTGTCGGATACGAGCTCCGGCGCAAACTGATCGGTCTCTGCATCAAGGAAGCCGTAGAACCGATCGAAACCGCGCCCCAGCGGCCAGCCGTCGAACGGCCCGGTCGCGCCGCTTTCGGTCAAAGGCGTGACGTGCCATTTGCCGACCATGTAATTGCGATAGCCGTGCGGCCGCAGCATTTCCGCCAGCGTCCCCGCCTCGCGCGCGATCTTGCCGCGATAGCCGGGATAGCCGCTATCGAAATTGGCGAGACAGCCGACGCCGACCGAATGATGGTTGCGGCCGGTCAGTAGCGCCGCGCGCGTCGTCGAACACATCGCCGTGGTGTGGAAGCCTGAATAGCGCAGGCCTTCGGCGGCAAGCTTGTCGATGGTCGGCGTCCTGATCGCAGAGCCGTAGCAGCCGAAATCGGAGAAGCCGACATCGTCGAACAGCACCACCAGAATGTTCGGCGCGCCTTGCGGCGGCTTGGCCGCTTGCGGCCACCAGGGTTTTGAGCCGGCCACCGTCTTGCCGATCGTGCCGCCGAACGGTTTTGCGTTACCTGCCGCCATGCTTTTCCTCCCTCGCCTTTGGACGCGACCGCGGTTGATCCGCCGTTCGCCCGGCTCACGGCAACGCGCCAGCCGGCGCATTGCCAAAAATCATAATCCGAATTATGATTATGATTAATTCATGTGGAGACGCAAGTTCCGGATGCAGCCATCGGCCGAACTCGACCTTCCCGGCGTCACCCCGTCGCGGCAGAAGCGCAGCCGCGAGACCACGGCCGCCCTGCTCCAGGCCGGTGCCGAGATGCTGCGCACTCACAGCCTTGCGGAATTGTCGATCGAAGCGCTGTGCCGGCAGGTCGGCGCCACCGTCGGCGCGTTCTACAGCCGGTTCGAAAGCAAGGACGCCTATTTCAATGCGCTGATGGCTCTTGCTGCGCGCGACGGGGAAAGCAGACTGTCGCGGATGAAGGAGGATCAGCGATTGGCCACCGGCGATCTCGCCGACCTCAGCCGCCTGCTGGTCCGCGGAACGATCGGCTGGATACGCAAGCACGAAGGCGTGCTGCGGGCCGCACTCCAGCACGACGACACAAGGCCGGACCGGTGGTCGACCTTCAAAGGACTGGCGCGTGCCAACGTGGCGGACGCCACGCCAATCCTGCTTGGCGCCATGGGCCGGAGCAACAAGGCGGCGAAGACACGCGCCATCGCCTTCGGCTTTCAGGTCGTGCTGGGAACGCTGGTCAACGCCATCCTCAACGATCCCGGCCCGTTATCCATTCACGACCGGGAAATGGAGGAGCGGCTCGGCAGTTGCCTGCTGCTGTTGCTCCAGGCGGAGATGACGGCGCCGACAGCTCGCAGTCCGCGCGGGCGCAAAAAGCCGGTTCGTCGTTCGCCGCGGTAACGCGCGGCACGTGGCAAGCGCCGCCTGGATTACGGAGGCACACGCAGAACAGGCCCGCCGGGTTGCGAGCATGCCGCCTCCGCGGGATGCCAGGCTCGCCATGCGAAGACTGTGCTCGTGCATCCTCTTTCGACGACGCTAGAGTCAATACCCGCGTGTCAATCAAGATCCAAAGTAGAGACAACCAGAGCTCTAGATCCCCGGACCGAAGTCGTCTGCCAAGCCAAGCCGCGTAAGCTCGCGACTCTAGTCGAGGACTTGATTTCAGCTTTGTTGAAGTTGGATTTCCTCACGATGAGTTGGAGTGGACAGATTTGAATCTGCGCCCCCTGCGTCCCGAACGTAAGGAGCAGCCGAAAAGTTCAAATAGAACAATGAAGTTCAGTCGGGACTCACGGCATTCGTCGCCGTTTGTTCACGAGGTTTCGGTGGTCAATCGGTGGTCGGCTGCATTGGGGAAACAGCACCGTCATACGATCAGATCGTGCGGCACATGATGCTGCGCGACCTTGGCGTGATCGTCGGCGTTTTGCTCCGCGAGCGAAAGCCCCGCCGGTTCTGCATCCTGGATCGCTGCCAGCTCATCATGTCCGGCGACGTGCCGGCCATGCGCGGTCGAAGCCTGACCGTTGCCCACATCTGCCACAGTGTCATGGTTGGAGGCGGCTATCTCGCTCTTGAACTGGAATGAATCTCCGAGTACTGGGGCGGCTGTCATCTCTGCGTGCCCAGCATCGGCGGGGGCAGGTTGGTCCTTGCTGGCAGCGTTCGGGTTCGATCCTGAATGTGAGTTGTTGGACGGGTCTGCAGACGCTGCATGCAAGTCACGCTGCGATTGGCCGTGACTTGCACCACTCCCCGGCGTTGCATCATGCGCGGCATGCTGCTCAGTAGCTGCGGAGGCGTCTTTAGAGGCGGCGTGCAAATCACGCTGCGATTGCCCCGGTGTCACATCATGCGCGGCATGCTGCTCGGTGGCTGCGGGACCGTTTTCGGAAGTGGTATGCGAGTCGCGCTGCGATTGGCCGGGATTGGCAGCGCTTCCCGGCGTTGCATCATGCGCGGCGTGCTGCTCGGCGGCTGCGGGACCGTTTTCAGAAGTGGTATGCGAGTCGCGCTGCGATTGGCCGGGATTGGCAGCGCTTCCCGGCGTTGCATCATGCGCGGCATGCTGCTCGGCGGCTGCGGGACCGCTTTCGGAAGTGGCATGCAAGTCGCGCTGCGATTGGCCGGGATTGGCAGCGCTTCCCGGCGCTACGCTATGCTCGGCGTGCTGCGACGCGGCGGATGCGGTTGCCACGGCAAAGCCGCTATGATCGATCGTGCCTCCCGCGAGCGTGGCGGCGGCATCGTTGGTCGTCATTGCGACGGTGCTTGCGTGGATCGGCCCCTGATCGAATGTGAAGTGATCCTCCACTGGCCCGGTCGTGTAACTGCGCGGAAGCTCGATCGAAGACGCGCTGGCGAGGGTGACGGCGTCATCCCCGCCGTCTTCGGTCGCATGTCTCGGAGCTTGGCCGAGACTGGCAAACCGGGCAGAACTGGTTGGATCGACCCGCTCCCGCGCGAAATGGAAGATGAAACTCTCGTCGGCTGTGGTCCAGGTGCTATCTGTGACGCGCGCAGTCTCGCTGACAGTCGCTTCGACGGAAGCCTCGGCGCCACTCGTCGTCAGAACGTCTCCTGCCGTCATCGCGGCCAGCGCCGGATCGATCGCCTCGCCGGTGGCCGCAACGGTCGCTGTTGCCGGCTCGTGGACGAAATCCGACTCCTGAACGAACGCAGCGCCCTGAAGGTGGATTTCCAGCAGGGCCGCATCGCCTATATCGAGGGCCTGATCGGTCTGATTCACGTACACGATGGTTTGATTGTTCGCGCTGTCATAGATCCACGCGATGGTATGCGGCGGCACCGTCTTAGCTGTCGGAGAGAGCGCCATGAACGCCAGCGCGCCAAAGGCCGCCAGATTGATCCTGTCCGACCCGGATTTGAAATCGGTAGTGGTATCGAACTGGGCCGAGCTGGAATCCGCCACGGCGAGATAGGCGAAGCTGTCGTCGCCGTTGTTGCCGTTGACGGTTCCGGATCCTCCGTAGGTCGTGTCATTGCCGGATCTTGCATGCAGAGGGTCATCATTGCCGGTGTCGTTGACGGTATCCTCGCTGGCGCCCGCATAGACGATTTGAAATTGATCGCCGCCTCCCGCGATGGTGTCGCCTCGGGGAGTCCCGAAGACTGGCGGATCGGATATTTCGCGGTCCCCCAAGGCGAGGTTGTCGAAATCGTTGGGGCCCGCATCGGTGCTGCCACGGATGGTAACCGTCACCGCTTGCTTGCTGCCGCCTGCGGTAGTCACCGTGAAGGTATCGGTCAGGGTATCGCCGACATCGAGCGCCTGCACGGCGCTGTTGGCGTTGTCGAGCGTGTAGGTCCACACTCCGGCCACCGTCATCATGAAGGTGCCGTAGCTGCCAGTGCTCAGCCTCGGCGAGCTGACTGCCGTGAACGTATTGGCGGGGTTGTTGACGTCGGAATCGATGAGTTTGCCGGTCGCGGTCGGCGTGCCCGGTGTGGCATTGGGAACGCCGATAGTGACCTTATGGGTTTGGCTGCCCGAGAGCGTGCCGTCCGAAACCGTAATTGTAGAGGTTTCGATTGTGGGCGCTGTCAACGCATTGACTGTGTCATTGCTGGGAACGTAGGTGTAAACGCCGGTCGCGCCGTTGAGGTAGAGCGTATCATAGAAACCGGTCCTCGACACATCGTACGCTACGCCGTTCAACACCGTTTCACCGGTGGTGCTCCCGCTGATGCCGTAGGCCTCCTCGCGGGTGCTGCTGGCAACGAGGGTTCCGTTCGACGCGTCCGCGGCCTGGACGTCGTCCATCGTTGCGAAGGTCAGTGCCGCAAGCGCACCGAACCCGCCGTATCGTCGTGATATGGCGAGCGCCGCGAGTACCGTCCGATTGTTGATCTCAAGCTTCTGATATATGTGGTGGAGGTGCACCTTGATGGTGCCTTGGGAAATATTCAGCCGGCGCGCAATCGCTTTGTTCGACAAGCCTTCGGACACCAGACGCATGATTTCGCGCTCGCGGTCCGTCAGCACGGCCAGCACATCTTCGACATTGGCGTCGTTTACTTCCTTGCCGCTTGGCGCCAAGTCTGGGGACGGTTCTGGCAGAAAACTGATGCCCTCCACCACTAATCTCAGGGAATGCAGCAAAGTTTCGGGGCTCGCGTGCTTCGAAATCGCACTGCAAGCACCGGCAGCGATTGCCGCGGCGAGATCCTGTTCGACTGATGCGGTGAAGAAAACCAGCCGGGTGGAAAGATTCTCGGCGTTGGCAATGGCGAGAATTTCAGATGCCGTCAGGTCAGGCAATGAGTCCTCGAGAAGCGCGACATCGGGTGCCAAACTCCGAATCGCTTCAACACAGCTCGCGCCATCGCGACAGGACGCAATAATCTCGAGGTCACGATGAGCCGCGAATACTGACGTCAAGCCCTGCAGAACGATCGGGTGTCGGTCTGCGATCACCAACCGGGTACGACGCATGAGCGGTCCTCGACCTGCCCTCTGTGTAAAGCCCGCCAATCCCGCCGTACGTGGAGGGCAACGGCGGCGGCATTTACCTCATTCCGACGAATCCCAAACAATCAGGGTACGTGGTCCTTCCTGCTACCACCAACGGCATATTGATTAGCATCCTTTACAGATGCTGGTCCACTTTCGAATCTTCCGCGCGGATTTATGCGTCTTCCGGCAGCGATGGCACGGGCGTGACCGTTCCGGCGATCAGCAGCCAAGAGCTCGTGCTGCCAGCCCTATTGTCGCTTGTGCCAACAGTGATTGAACCACGGGGTGATGCCGCGCCGGTAGTCGAACCCGACGAATTGGCGGCATCTAGGGAATTCGTCCCTGGAGCATCCGGCACCTTGGCACCATTTCCAGCTCCGCTCGGATCGCTAGCCGAAGTGTTCAGTCCACCGAAGTTTGCCGGCCCGGATGGCACGCGACCGTGGCTGCCGTCCCAGCCCTGCCAGCCGTCGGTGCGCTGGCCGCCGCCGGCCGACGCTCCACCAGGCCGTCAGCCGAGTCCTGCTAGTTATCTTCAGCCCTAGCGAGTGCTTCTAGTAGGCGATTCAGGAACACTGCCTGACCTTTCAGGATCTTAAGCCGCGCCTCGGCAACGCTAAACCAGGACGCGCGATCGATCTCAGGGAATGATTGCCGTCGCCCAGATCGCGGAGGCCATTCCATCTCGAATGTGTTGCTCTGAAGATTGGCTGGATCCCAATCGTCTTGAATTGCCCACATGTGCACGACCTTTCCGCCTGGTTGCTTGGCACTGCCAAGCGGAATGGCTTCGCCGCCCGGACAGTGCCCGGTCTCTTCTGCGAACTCCCGATGTGCGGCCGAACGCGGGGTCTCGTCTGGTCCGATCAGGCCTTTCGGAATGGTCCAGGCACCTCGATCCTTACGATTCCAAAACGGGCCTCCCGGGTGCCCCAGTAAAACTTGAAGGTCCTTGTTCCTTTGACGGAACAGCAAGAGGCCTGCGCTTCGCATTTTGGATGAGGCGCTGACAGGCATCGACGGCCTAGCAAATCGTCGCATGCAATAGTTCCGCTCCCGACAACGACCGAATTTCCCGATTATAGAAAGGCCTGCTTTGTGGATCGACCAATCAGGTTGGCCACCGAAGAAGGATGCGAGTCCGGCCGAATAGGGACGCAAGGCCGCATTCCGCGGTAGGCCCCGGCGCCCCTCGTACCCGCCGTTGACAGTTTGCTGGCGCGTCCGACTCGCGGGAACGCCTGAAGCGATCCTTCGGCTAATCCAGAATGGCTACCTAACCATCGCGCTTCCAATGAGGCGGAGCTTCGCCGAAGCTCCAACCATGCGGGCCGAGGAAGTGATCCGGACGTTCGAGGCGGTAAGGAGGACAATTCCCTACGAGATCGGCAAACGGCGCACGGGCGACGTTGCCGTGTGCTACGCCGATCCGACCCTTGCCAAGGAATCCATGGGCTGGAAGGCGACACGGTCGTTGACGCAGACGTGCGCCGATCATTGGCACTGGCAATCGAAGGATCCCGACGGCCACAAAACCGATACGTCGCCTCAAGGAAGCGAGAAAATCGCGGGATGAAGCAGAGCTGCCGATCGTGAAGTTACGATGAATCCAACCGAGTACGCCTTAATCAAGCCACATAGAGGGCAATGGCCACCATACTCGACATCAACTGCCGGAACATCACGGCGGACCGGCCGCCGGTTTTGCTTGCGGCTGGACCCGTCTTGCTCCGCCCGCTCGGGATGGCGGGCATTCCGGCGATCGTTGCCTCAAGTGAGGACGCCCCGGCATTCGCCTCCCGCTATTGCGGCGGGCGCTGCATCCTTCCGCCCCGGAACGAGCCAGACGCGCTGATCGAGGCGCTTCTCGATACCGGGGACCGGCTTCTCCGCGCGCTCGGCCGCCGGGTTCCCTTGATGTATGGCGAGGACTATTTCCTCGAACTCATCTACATGCATCGCGCCCGTTTCGAGGAGAAGTTTCTGCTGCTCCTGAGCGATCCGGAAGTAGCGCTCGGGCTGCTGACGAAAGACCGCTTCGAGGCGCTGGCGCGCGGCAGAGACCTTCCGGTGCCGCGCAGCCTGCCCTGGGATTTACTTTCCGAGATCGAGGACCCGGTGCTCGCCAAGCCCCGCTCGAAATTCAGCTGGTATCATTCGCCGCTTCAGATCCAGCTTTTCAGCGACCACGGCAAGGCGCTCATTTTCGAGAACGGCCGCGCTGCAGCCGCCGATCCGCGCGTCGGGCGCTTTCGCGATCATCTCACATTTCAGGAGTACGTTCGGGGAGACGATCGCCAGCTCTGGTCATTCCACGGTGTCGCCGACGAGCATGGAAAGGTCCTTGCCTCGTTCGTCGGCCGGAAGTTGCGCACGTTTCCGCTACTAACCGGCGAGAGCTCGTTCATCGAGTTGATCCACGACGACGCTCTCGCGACGTTCGGGCGGCGGATGGCCGAGCAGGTGCCTCTGAAGGGCGCGTTCAAAATGGACTTCAAGACGGATGTGGAATCCGGCGAGCACTTTCTTCTTGAGGTGAACGCGCGCTTCAATCTCTGGCATTACCTCGGCGCGGCGAATGGCCTCAACCTCATGGAGGTCGCGTACGACTACCTTGTCGCGGGCAAGCGGCCACCGCCGCTGTCCTATCGCACGGACACGCGCTGGCTTTGCATGCCGCTCGATTGGCGCGCCTATCGTCAGCTCGCCGCACGTCGGCAGCTGAGCCTGATTGGTTGGCTGTCCTCGATCCTCTTTACGCGCACCGTCTACAACGTCTTCGCCTGGAGCGATCCGACGCCCCTGGCGATGGACTTCGTTCGCAAGGTTCGTAAATTGCTCGGGCTGATGAAGGTATGGTCGCGACGATGGCTCTCTACGGCGTGTTAGGCGATATCCACGGCAACCGCGAAGCTCTTGTCGCGACGCTCGCGGCGCTGGAAGATCACCATCCCGAACAACTCCTGTGCATCGGCGACACCATCGGCTACAACGCCGATTCTGACGATTGCGTCGCTATTTTGCGGGAGTGCGGCGTCGTCTCCATTGCGGGAAACCACGATCTTATCGGCATCAGCCGCCTCGGCTTCGAGCGCTGCTCGAACAAGGCGATGCATGCGCTCAAACGCACGCGCCGACTGCTCCAGCCCGAAACCATGGAATATCTGCGCTCGCTGCCGAGAACCGTCCAGATCGAAGACAGCGTGGTGCTCGTTCACGGCGGCGTGCGCGATGTGCAACAGTACATGACCACGCCGCTTCATATCGAAGAGAACGTCCGTTACCTTCGCGCGGACTTTCCCGGCCGCCGCGTCTGCTTCTATGGTCACGTGCATCAGCAAAAGATCTTCGAGGTCGCAGACGATGGAAGCGTTCGCGACCTTCTCGCGGACGGTGTCGTGAAACTGCGGTTGGATCGGGAATACTTCGTCAATCCGGGATCACTGGACGCTTCGCGCAAGCCAGCGCCAAAATTCGCAGAATTTGCTCTTTTTGATAGCGGTCCAATGACCGTAGAATTCTTCCGCGTGCCTTATGACGATATGCTCACTGAAGCGAAGGCGGCTGGCGCCGGCTATCGCATCGGTCCGTGGCGGGACCGCTTCTACGCCCTGCAGCGTAAGGTTCCCGGTTTTCGATGAGCACCCCGGTGGAGGAGTTGACGAAAAATCTTTTCGTGTCCGCAAACCGCACGTCAGTATCCCGACGGTCCTCGTGAGCGAGGCCTATTGAGCCGCTCGCGGGAGCCGCGCCTTGCGCGAAGTCATGTAGCAGCGGACGCAACGCACCAGGCGGCGGTCGATCCGAGCCAACGATGCGGACGATGGTCTGCGTCAGGGCATTTGCGCTTAAGCTACGCTTCCGGGTTATTCGTTTCTAACCTCGACGACTCCGAGGCGGTTCACTTTCCAGGTAGACACTCGCTCCGTCATCCTGCGAGATCGCAATGGCTGCGAGCACCGTCCGGTTGCTGATCTCAAGCTTCTGAAAGATGTGATGGAGATGCACCTTGATGGTGCCGTTGCTGATGTTCAGGCGTCGGCCAATTTCCTTGTTCGAGAGCCCTTCGGACACCAACCGCATGATCTGGCGCTCGCGGTCTGTCAGCACAGCGACGGCGTTCTCCGTGAGCGCGCTTTGCTCCCGAAATCCGGCCTGATCGGCTGCAGGCTGCGGAAACGGCCGCCGATCTCCCGCAACCTGGCGCAAGAGCTGCACGAGAATTCCGGGCTCCACCTCCTTTGAGATGAAGCTGTAACCGTCGGTAGCGGCTGACATGACCAACTCACTTTCCACTTCAGATGAAGTGAAAAAGACGAACCGCGTGGACGGATTCTCGGCATTTACGATGGAGAGAATCTCTGGCCTGCTCACGCCAGGCATCGAGCCGTCGAGAATAGCTATGTCCGGCGCTAGATTCCGAATTGCCTCGACGCAGCCCGGACCATCCGTGAAAGATGCAACAATCTTGAAATCGGAGTGGGCTCCAAGCACGTTGCTCAAGCCCTTCAAGACTACGGGATGCCGATCCGCAATCACCACGCTGATACTACGCATTGGGCAGTCCTCAGCCTGTCCCCGATGTTAACCCCGCCCCCCAGCATTTATTCATCCCCCTGCTCGATGCCAGAATATATAATCGACCATGACGGTAGGCTAAACCTCCTCTGAATGAATGGACACTTGTAGTAGGCTCGGGAAGGTGTCGAATGGAAGAACGTCCGTCACGTCAGTTGTTCCGGAGGATTACAAGCGTCGAGTTGGCGATGTCGAGCCGTCGTTCGATCACGTCGGTGGCCAAGGAACTCGGTCTGCGCGACTCGGTACCGCGGCGCTGGTGGACAAGTTCCGGCAGGAGCCGACATCGGCGGCGTGGCGCCCCACCAAGCAGACGACGCCGATGTCGGCAGACCAGGCTGGGGAGATCGCCCGGCTGCGCCAGGAGAACGAGCGGCTGCGCATCTAGCGCGACATCTTAAAAAAGTCGATCGCGATCTTTGCCGGAACGCGGACATGAGCTTCCGCTTCATTGAGGACTACCGCGACACCGTATCTGGTACGGCTCATGTGTGCCGTGCTCGAGGTCTCGCCGGCCGGCTATTATGCTGGCGCGAGCGTCCGGGTTCGCACCACCGATAGCCGTCACACTCTGCCGATCGCGCCGAACCTGATCGCGCGTGACTTCACCGCCGCCGCTCCTAGCCAGGTCTGGCTGGCCGACATCACTTACATTCCAACCGCGGAGGCTGGTTGTGTCTGGCTGCCAGCAACGGCCGGGTGCCGGATTGATCCATCATTCCGATCGCGGCGTGCAGTACGCTTCACATGAATATCGGTCGGTCCTCGCCGCAGCCGACATCATCGCATCGATGAGCCGCAAGGCCCGACGGCCGTTTGCTCTTATGACCGATACCCTGCACGTAACGGACGGCTTATAACCAAAGGTATATTTGGATAGCGGGAATTCGAATCTAACATTCGAGTCATCGAAATTCATCAACCCGACGCTGCAAAAGTAAAACAATTCCACCCGACTGAAGCTGCCAAATTCTAGAAAGACGAAGGCGAAGAAGGCTCCACCGATCGGGAAAGCCCCGATTCAAGGCCAGAATTACCGTGTTCTTGCATTTGTCGAAATTGTCAAATTGCGTAATGGCTGGGAGGGTGAAATGCGGAGGCGGCGATCTTTTGCAACGTGCATCGTCGGGAAAAGCGTACTGATCAGAGAGGGTATTGCTAGAATTCTAGGCGCGGCAAATTTTCGCACCCTAGCGTCGGTGTCATGCGCCGATGATTTGTCGCCGAACAAACTCCAATCGCACCCATCGCTGGTTCTCATTGTCCATGCGGGCGATGATTTCGAATCCGCCGTTGAACAAATTGAGCTCTCGCGGGAGCGGCATCCGAAAGCACGCATTGCGGTCGTAGCCGACCACTATCGGCTAGAAGAGATGGTTGCGGCCTTCCAGGCGGGCGCCAGCGGCTATTTCATCGATGTCATGACGTGCGATGTATTCGTCAAATCCATTGAACTGGTGATGATGGGTGAAACAATCTTTCCGCCGGCATTCATGTCATCCATTCTCCAGCCTGAAAGCGACCACTTCGCCAGGCCGGAGCCGCGCAACGACAATGCTCGGGCGATCGCCTTCACCGCGGAGCGCAGCATTACGCAACAACTGTCCCCTCGGGAACAATCAATCATGCAATGCCTGATCGCGGGCGATTCCAACAAGTCCATTGCGCGCAAGATCGATATCGCGGAGGCGACCGTAAAGGTTCATGTCAAGGCGATCCTTCGCAAGATCCGGGTCCAGAACCGGACCCAAGCAGCAATTTGGGGGATGAATAACGGTTCACTGGTGCGGCCGAAAATTAATGGCTCCGGTACAAGCGAGCAATTTCCGGATTCGCTCCCGATTGTTTCCAATAGCAAGCAGATCGAGGGAGTAGTACGGCCCCAGTTGATCCATCAACCCACCGATCGCGTGAAGGCTCCCAACATTGGCCGCCTGATACGCAGCGGAACAGCACGGCTCGGAAAATAGGCCGGGCAACTATCAGGACTCTCGCGGCCCTTGGTTCTTGAGCGGAATTATACCGAAGCTGTCGATTGGGCCTGAGCCGGTTGTGCGCATGTTGTGTAGGACAAGATCGAGGCCAGCGAGGCCCGGCATGACTGCGCAATTGCCTAACGGAAAGCTCCGACATGATCCTATTGACCGGAGGCGCTGGCTACATCGGGTCCCATGTCTCTGTCGCGTTACTTGACGCTGGGCTCGATGTCGTCGCGGTCGATAACCTCTCCAACAGCAACGAAGCGTCTCTCGAACGTGTGCAAGCCATTTGCGGACGATCGCTCGTCTTTCGACATGCCGACATCTGTAATGAAGAGGCGATCTACGAGATATTGCGTGCTTACGAAGTGACCGCCGTCATTCACCTCGCGGGGTTCAAGGCGGTAGGCGACTCCAGCGTTCGGCCCATGAGTTATTACGAGAATAACGTCTTGGGAACGATGCGGCTGGTGTCTGCCATGACGAGAGCAAGCGTGAAGACGCTCGTTTTTAGTTCGTCCGCAACCGTTTATGGGTCTCCCATGTACCTGCCGCTGGACGAGAAGCATCCCGTCGGACCGACCAATCCGTACGGCCGCACAAAGCTTTTCATCGAAGAAATACTACGGGATCTTTATAGGTCCGATGAAAGTTGGCAGATTGGTATTCTGCGCTACTTCAATCCGGTTGGCGCGCATGAAAGCGGGCTCATCGGTGAAGACCCTTTGGGCGTTCCGAGCAACCTGTTGCCGTTTGTGGCGCAAGTGGCGATCGGAAAGCGTGAGAAGCTACACATTTGGGGAAACGACTATGATACTTCGGATGGCACGGGAATCCGCGACTTTATTCATGTCGTAGATCTTGCATCCGGGCATCTAAGTGCTCTGAACCACCTGAAACAACCCGGCGTACTGACCGTCAATCTCGGAACAGGAAGCGGGAGCAGCGTCTTGGAGGTGGTTCGGACATTCGAGGTTGTGAGCGGCAGGCGAATTCCCTACGTGATCGACGAACGCAGGGTTGGTGACGTTGCAATTTGTTATGCTGATCCGACGCTCGCGAGGAAGCTATTGGGCTGGACATCGAGGCGCTCATTGACACAGATGTGCGCCGACCATTGGCGTTGGCAGATGAAAAGCCCAAACGGCTATCGTCGCACCCCGCTCTTGAAGGTTCGCGAACAGTCGCAGCCCGTCCATTGAAATCGTCCACGTATTGCGCGGCCTCCTTGGTTCCTGCAGCGTCGGCCTTCGCGTAGAGGTCTTGCGCCTTGACCGCATCGCGCGGCCATTGGCGGATGCACAACAAGCGATGGCTGTCTGCAATTTCTGTTGCGATGCGCCCCACCGATGCCAACCGTATTACTCGCAGGAGGAGCCTTCCTACCTCTTCGGACTAGGCTACCGCGCGTTGTGTCTGCCCTGCACCGGGACACAATGCCTCGAGCATTGCATTCCATCGTTCCCTCCGGTCGCGCGCCCTGGGCGACCATCTTGGCGTCCTGAGGAGCCGCCAGCGACGGAACGCATCAACTGTTTCCGTTCAAGCCTAGACGGCAACCAGATGTGGCTCCTCCTGTTTGCGGGCTCGGCGCGCGTAGTCGCGGCGAAAAAATGCAACGGTCGGCCTCAGTCCGTCTTGCAGTCTTACGGTCGGTTGCCAGCCCAATTCGGCTTTGGCGAGGGAAGTATCGGGTCGGCGTTGTCTGGGGTCGTCGCGGGGCAACGGTAAATTGACAAGTTTTGACGACGAGCCGGTTTCGGCGAGCACCAGTTCCGCAAGCTCGCGAATCGTGAATTCTCCTTCATTTCCCAAATTGACTGGTCCGATGAATGAATCTCGACTGTCCATGAGGCGCACCAGACCGTCTATCAAGTCATCAACGTAACAGAACGAACGCGTCTGGCTGCCGTTGCCATAGAGTGTAATCGGCTCGCCGCTGAGTGCCTGAATAATGAAATTGGACACTACTCGACCGTCATTCCAATGCATCCGCGGACCGTATGTGTTGAAGATACGAGCGACCTTGATTTCGACACCGCATTGTCGATGATAATCGAAGAATAAGGTTTCGGCGCAACGCTTTCCCTCATCATAGCAGGATCGAGGTCCAACAGGGTTCACGTGACCCCAATAATCCTCGGTTTGAGGATGAACCGAAGGATCGCCATAAACCTCGCTTGTCGAAGCCTGTAGAATTCGGCACTTCAGACGCTTGGCGAGGCCCAGCATGTTAATCGCGCCGAGGACCGACGTTTTTGTGGTCTGCACCGGGTCGTGCTGGTACTGAATCGGCGACGCCGGGCAGGCCAAATTGTAGATTTCGTCGACTTCGACGTACAAGGGAAAGGTGATGTCGTGGCGTATGAATTCAAAGCGCGGAGTTGCATGCAGATGTCCAATGTTGTGCTTGGTTCCCGTGAAGAGATTGTCCGCGCAGACAACGTCATGGCCGTCGGAAAGCAGTCGATCGATTAAATGGGAGCCTAGAAAGCCGGCTCCACCGGTGACCAGAACGCGTTTGCAACTATCATAATTGCGTCGCATATTACTCTCCGTTCGAAATCAATGGGCTGACGCTGCATTGTGGCAGCGGCGTCGACAGTCACCTCCCAGACGTGGCGCCCTTCCGATCCGAGGGCATCTCGCGCAGCGAATCGCCCCCGGTCGTATCGGTCCGGCCCATCGCTATGGAGTAGTTGAAGAACTGCTCTGCCTCTGGAGAGCCGCACCAAGACCGTCCTGATATCGCAGGGTGACCTCGACGGCATCCCCCGGACGCAGTTCGGTATCTTCGCTTGCGACAATCCGTTCCAGTCCCTTCTCGCTTTTTCTAACGATGGCAATCTCCGCTCTCGTGTCCGCTCCTCGTACGAGCTGTGATCGAACCATCGCGGTGTACTGAATCTTCTCGGCGACGCTCTGCAGCTTTTCGCGAATTTGGTTGAGCTTTACGCTGGTGTCCTGCAACTCGCGGAGCAGGTCGAGCCGTCGCTGGTCGTCGAGCTTTACCAGCCTTCTGGCGACCTCGTCCTGGTGCTGCTTGATCGACAGTAGTTGCGCAGAGGTCTGCAGTTTCCGAGTCGATGACAGCAGCACCCCGCGCCGGGCATCCGTAACGCGAGGGCTGGTCAATGACCCCTTGCCGTAGAGATCGGACACTTTCTGCAGCTCTTCGAGGTCTGACTGCAATCCCTCTGCCTCTTTCTTCTGCTGCTCCGAGAGCACGCGGACCTGATCCTCTCCCTGTCGGACGCTGCGCTGAAGGAACTCCTTTTCCCGCTGATAGTCACTCTGCTTTGTCTTCAGATATTCCGTTTCTGCATCGACGATTTCCGATATCGTCGATCGAGCTACGGGCACGTCCGTCAGAACGCCTGGATTGAGTTGCGTCCGCTCTCCGAGCTCATTCTTGATGCGCCACATACGCGCCTGCTCTTTGGCGAGTTCTGTCCAAAGCGATCCGTACTCGCTTCTCAAGTCCGCCGACTCGAGATAGGGATTACTCATTCTGATGCGCATGATGTCGTAGCCACCCGCCATGGCGACGAGTTGGCGCGCGGTGATGGCTGGACGATAAGAGTACTCACCCGGCTTCGACACGTCCCCATTTACGTATAGGGGCCTGTATTCGGCCACGATCGCCGTAACCTCATCTGCATCAATCACGATGACGCCCTCACGGCCATCCGGAGCCCTCTGTCGATACACCTTGCTAGCCAGTGCGGACCCAATTTTGGATCGGATCTGCGGCAGGGAGAGGCCGGCTACAGGAACCGTTCCGACTAGTGGTAATGAAATGTTCCCGTCAATTTGGACGGCAGCACGATGCCGCAGGTCCGGCACGCCTGCCACCGCGACCTCCAGTACATCTCCAACGTTTACTCGATACTCGGCGTTGGCTTGAGTGACGGAAATCGTCAGGCCGACAGCCACCAAGCCCCATCTGCAACGACCCAAGCTGCCGCCAAAGGCATCGATACGAATGCAATTGCGCTGTCTGGAGTTCGGCATGGCGGCAACTCTCTGTACGGACGTATTCACCGGAAATCCTTCGAATCGTTTCGCGGAAGGCAGCACATAGCCATCCCGCGCATCCGGCCGACCGTCGAGCCAGACGCTCCGCAAAATCAACGTTCTGTTCACTCATTGGGCGCCGGACGGCTCAGTGCCCTCTTCCGCCATGTTCGATTGATCCTCTATCAAAGTCGCATTCTCATCATTGGAATGGGCATTGCGAGCCGATTGCTTTCCAACAATTTTAGTCCCGCAATGCCGCAGCTCAATCGACCATCGTAGTTACCCCTTTCTACCCATTTATTGCCACTTCGAACCGTTGTCTCCGATGGTACTGATTTGGCCAGCGAGACAGAGTGACTGGGTGGCAAGGTGCTATGAGTTATGCCTCGTTTGCCAATGTGCCGGCCTCTACCAAGTTTCCAGCAGAGTCGGTCGACGTCGGCAGGGAAGCCCCAGTACGCATCGGCAGGGGCCGCTTGGCTGTCCTGTTGGTACTGGCAGCGGCGAGCGAATTCCTGCTCGTAACCGCTGCGGCCTATGCCGCAGCCTTCCTCTATTATCGGTTGGTGCTGCTGCACTCGCCGGATCCCGCCCAGTACATTCCGGAATC
Organism: Bradyrhizobium sp. AZCC 1719; assembly: GCF_036924525.1. Taxonomy (NCBI): domain Bacteria; kingdom Pseudomonadati; phylum Pseudomonadota; class Alphaproteobacteria; order Hyphomicrobiales; family Nitrobacteraceae; genus Bradyrhizobium; species Bradyrhizobium sp. AZCC 1719. The sequence goes on from NZ_JAZHRU010000001.1 coordinate 6,145,754, forward strand.
CCTTCTGATCGCTACCTTGCAATTGCTGGTTTCCATAGGGCACCGGCAATACTCACGGATTCAGACGCAGCCCCGCCACGTCTTCCTATGGAACGGCGCCAGCGGCGTCTTCCTCGTATTCTCCTTCTTTGTCTCGACGATATTCCTTTTGAAAGTCTCCGAAGACTACTCGCGCGCTACTGTCATAGCTCAAGCTGTGAGCGTTCTCCTTACGGTGCTCTGCACCCGTGCACTTTGGTTCTCATTACTACAGCCTTCGATTGCCTCAGGGTTGATAGATGCCAGGCGCGTCATTCTCATAGGAGACCCGAATCACTGCTTGCATTTTTCCGCGCGAGCAGCCGCCACCGGAATTCGAACCATCCGCTCGTTCGACTTTCCGACATTTCGCGCCGACTCTTCAGGACCGTCGCGCACCAGCACCGTCCAAGTACTGCCTGATGCCCGCTCACTGGTCGCGGATTGCCGCCCCCTTCGAGCGGATGACATTGTAATTTTGACTTCGGAGCCGGATATTCCGGTTGCTCTCGTCCTTGCCGGCGCCCTATCCGAGCTCCCAGTTGACGTTCACGTCGTCCCTGTTGGGACTGTCGATCTCATGGCCGTGTCGCGGATCACTCAGTTCGGCAACATGGTGACGATGCGGATCTTTCAGTGTCCCCTCACTCCATTCAACCGAGCAATAAAGCGAGCATTCGACGTCGTCGCTGCAATCGCCGGACTTATTGTAGCTAGCCCCGTCCTCGCTATCGTGGCGTTTGCAATCAAGCTCGACTCCCGTGGGCCCGTGCTGTTTCGTCAGAGGCGGCATGGCTACAACAACGAGCCCATTCACGTGCTTAAATTCAGATCCATGACCGTGATGGAAGAAGGCGACAATTTCAGACCTGCCACCAGACACGATCCACGTGTGACTCGTCTGGGACGTATCATGCGCCGTACGAACATCGATGAGCTTCCACAGCTATTGAATGTTCTCGTCGGCGACATGTCGCTCGTCGGGCCCCGTCCACAGCCAACCGCTCAAAACGAGGCGTTCGCTGAGCTGATTTCGTCATTTTTCCGTCGTCACAACGTCAAGCCTGGCATTACCGGCTGGGCTCAGGTCAATGGGTATCGTGGCGACACCGATACTCTCGAGAAGATGCAGCGCCGTGTGGAGCATGATCTCTACTATATCGACAACTGGTCGCTTCTTTTCGATCTCAAAATCATGGTCATGACCCTCTTTTCCAGAAAGGTGTACTGGAATGCTTATTGACGCGGCTCCGTCTGCTGCAACCAACCGACCTTTTCATTTAGTGAATCCCCAGGGTGCATTGGAATTGGGCATCCGCACCCCGTGCGCTTCGTATCATGATGTGCGGAGCCTCAGGTTGACACTACTAGCGGCAGTACAAGAAAATGCTGAAGACCAATAGACCGGACAATCCGGTAGAATCGGACGCTATGCCCCCTGAATTTCGCCTGCCGACCGAGTCGCTGGCGGGAGGGGTGGCATTTATTCGACGACGCACCTCGCTCATATTATCGACGTGTTTGATAACGCTTGGCGTTGGTCTCCTCTACCTCATTGCTGCAGTGCCGACGTTTACTGCCGACGCGCAACTCGTCGTAGAGTCGAAAGCGGCTGCGAGAGACGCCGCGTCCGTATCAACGATCGTGGAAAGTCAGATCGCAATCATAAAGTCTGAGAGTATCGCTCGTGCCGTAATAGGGAAACTAAGCCTGGCAGAGGATCCGGAATTTGTCCCGGAAAATGGCGTCCTGCGCAGCATGATCAAATCGATATCCCGGCTGCTCGGCTGGATCAAACCGGAAACGGAATCTGGCGCAACGAGGTATGCCCTGAGATCGTTCGAACGCAAGCTTTCGGCCAAGCGCGTCGGCCTTACGTACATTATCGAGATTAGCTTCGACTCCGTCGATCCTGACCGAGCGACGCAGATCCTCAACACCGTTGCGGAAACATATATCGCCGACCAAATGGACTCAAAATACAAATCGGTTTTGCGAAATGAGAAGTGGGTCAAGGATCGGATAAGCGAGCTGAGCAACGAAGCGTCGACTGCCCAAAAAGCATTGACGAACTATCGAAAGAACAGGAACGATACCGCGGATTCCGCAGAGACGGTCGATGCAGGCACACCCGCGTCCCAATTGACGGCAAGGACGCAAGGTGAGCTCCGAGAATTGGAGGCCGCCGCGGAATCCACCGCCAGGACTTATGATAATTTTCTCCGTCTCCTGCGTTACATCGAGGCGCAGCAGCAATCCTCGCCGGTATTGGAAGCCCGTCTGCTCGCCGAAGCTTCCCGTCCCTTGAGGGCCAGTTCGCCAAAAGTCGGAGTCGTGCTTGGAATATCGACCATTGGAGGCGCGCTTCTCGGCGTCGTTCTCGGAATGCTGCGCGATCTGTCAGATCGAAGCCTCCGCACCAGCGAGCAAGTCTGGAAAGCGCTTCAGATAGCCTGCATCGGAGTTGTCCCAGGGATCAAGTCCGACGGCGCCGTGCTTGGCTCGTTGTTTGCGGATAGCGCGCGTCGCCACAAGCGTGCTTTATCCAACCCTGTAGCTAGAAAGATCGCGCGTAGCGCGAGTCCAATCTGGACCATTACGGATGCGCCACAGTCTCGATTTGCGGATTCATTTATTGAGATCAAGCTAGCCATCGATTCCATGAACCGTCGGGGCAAGCGAAACCAGGTTATCGGGATTACCTCAACGCAAGCCGACGAGGGCAAGTCGACTGTTGCAGCGGCCTTAGCGTTACTCATGGCAAACACTGGGGCCAGAGTTATTTTGGTGGACTGCAACTTACGAAATCAATCACTCTCGGCCGCCTTGGCTCCGTCTGCGGAACTTGGTGTTTTGGATGTCATGTCGGGAGCGGCTTCAGTGCGCGAAACGGCGTGGATCGAGTCCACAACACAATTGGCTTTTCTACCGGTCGGCAACAAATCTCGACCAATCTACGCGAGTGAAGTCCTGGCATCTGAGCTGCTCGACAAACTGATTTGTGCTCTTCGCCAAGACTACGAGTACGTCATTGTTGATTTGCCGGCAGTGGAACCGTTTGCGGACGCGCGGGCCGCGGTGAATGTGTTGGATTCGTTCATTTTTGTGATTGAAGCGAGCCGTACGAATGCCGATGTCGTAAAGCGCGGGCTCGATGTTATTCGACATGAGAACGTCGCCGGCATCGTACTCAATAGAGCAAAATGCGATGGCGTGTAGGCGCATCTGGTATGCAAAGCGCGTGGTGCGAAGCTCTGCTGGTCCGTTCGTTAAGCAAATGCAAAGTACTGTTCGATGAGCCTGTCTATCAACAACGGAGATAGTGATCACCATCTCGGTGACCGCCGATCTGCTGAACTCGGAATGTCGCTCCGAGTCGTGCCGAAAGGACCTGCCCACAAAGCCGGTGCGCCGGGCCCGATTGCTGCGTTCGGTGAAAAGCCGGCTCGTGATTCCGAGGCGAGCCACCGACTATTCTGCGTTGCCAAGGATCGTTATCCCCCGTTTCGAGTGGACATGACCGAGCTGTTTTCACGGTGGCTCGTAGGTACGGGATGTCGCGTCGACTGGTTGATGGCGAGAAGTGGCCCCGGTCCGTCGGAGATTGTGATTGCTTCGCCTGGGGAGCGCACTTTCGTGCTCGGCAGCGGATCGATCCGCGCCCGGCTCGCAGGTCTGCGCCTCATGCTAAGGGCCGGCCTCGCCATTCTGCGCGGCGAGTACGACATTGTTCAGGCTCGCGACCGGTCGACATCATCACTTCTATTTCTCCTGCTGGCCAGATTGGCCGGTCGGCCGTTCGTATACTGGATGTCCTTTCCAATGCTGGAAGAGACACTCCAGCGGGCTCGCGACCGAAGAGAAGCTATTCCCGGCTGGCGCCGGTTGGCGATGCGGGCCTATGTGACGGCGGGAAGGCCTATCCTTTACCGCATCGTTCTGCAGGCCGCGGATCACGTCTTTGCCCAGAGCGCGCGAATGAAGGCCACACTCATTGAACGGGGGGTCGCGGCGCACAAAATAACGCCGGTTCCGATGGCGGTCTCGGTTGATCGATTCAACCTGTCGAACATAGCACCGACCGATGACCGGCGCCTGGGCGGGAGGAATGTCCTCCTCTACATCGGATCGAGCGGGCCGAGCCGCCGGATCGACGTCATCGTTCGGGCGCTGGGCGCGGTGGTGCGCAAGGGCTATGACGCCGTTCTCGTGCTGCTTGGCAACACGCGACCGACGGATCGCGACTCATTGCTTGACATCGCCAAGGAGGAAGGGATGGCTGATCGGCTGATCTTCACCGGGCATCTCCCCCTTGCACAGGCGCTCGGCTATGTCCGGCGCGCAGATGTCTGTCTGTCCCCCTACCCCGCCATCCCGATTTTAGCCGACGGAACCCCGACCAAGCTGGTGGAGTATCTTGCGATGGGCCGTCCGGTGGTCGCGAACGATCATCCCGACCAGCGCGAGATCCTGGAGGCGAGTGGAGCAGGATTGATTACCGACCTCTCTTCCGAAGGTTTCGCCGAGGCAATCGCCACTCTGCTTTCCGATAGAACCGTCGCGGAGTCCATGGCTGGGCGCGGCCCGCCCTGGATTGCTGCACACCGATCGTACGCCGTGCTTGCCGAGTTGGTCAGCTCCGTGTACGCGGAGCTTGTTCGAGTGAGACCACGGTGACGCCCGCAGGTTTGCCCCTAACCTATCAGTTCCGCGAGGAGCCTCGCCCGATACTCGCCGGGGACGTGTCCCGAAATTCTGCGAGTACGCCGGCCCATACATTCCTGATCATGTTCCTCGCAGCCGGTCTGCTGTTCGAAATCGGCGCATTCCGAATGCAGTTGTCTGGAAACGATCCCTTCGTCCCGATCGACGTGGGAGCAGCATCCATGACGGTCCAGATCCTGCTCGGATCGATCATTCTTGCTGCTGGCGGACTGCTCCTTTGCTCACGTCGGGCGAGCGACATGGCGCTCGGCACTTGGCCCATTTTCCTAATGCCGGCCATGGCGTTTGCGTCGATGCTTTGGTCTCCCGATCCCGGCTTCACGCTTCGAAAGGGCGTCGCCTTCACCGGATCGGTGCTGTTCGGGTTTTTGGTGGCGACAGTATTGAATACCCAAGACGCCGTTCGCCTGTTAGGCCGCGTCCTGTCGCTCACAATCTTGCTCAGCGTCGTTTATGTATTTCTTGCTCCGCGCTACGGAGTGCACAATGCTTCAGATTATTTCCAGTCAGTGCACGTCGGACACTGGCGCGGGGTTTTTTCCCATCGGACTGCATTGGGGCACGTCGCCGGCGTCAGCATGGGTTTGCTAATCTGCTATGGAAGCCTCATATGGCCGTCACGTATCATTCGCTATGGGATCGTGATTGTTTCAATTGCGTGTATCATTAACGCCGGCTCTGGTGGCGGCTTCCTGACGGCAGCAATCTTTCCCTCGGCGCTACTAGTCACGCAATGGTTGACCAGATTAAAACCCGCTCGCCGCGGCACGGTCCTCCTCTTGCTGCTCGCAACCATGCTGCCGGCGTTCCTTTTTGCACCGAAGCTGCTTACCGCGGTGCTTTCCGTCCTTGGTAAGCAACCCGATCTAACAGGTCGTATCCCCTTGTGGGACACGTTACTCATCTTGGCACAGGAGCACCTTCTCTTTGGATACGGATATGCCGCCGGTTTCGTCTACGAGGTCCAACCCCAGATTTTGGCCGCGACGGGATACGAATATCCGCACTGCCACAATGGGTATCTTGAGGTACTGATTGCCTTCGGCTATTTCGGGCTTGGTATCTGCTTAGCTGTCATAATCTGGCTCTTGACGGTAACGGGGCGGCTCGTTGTCGCTCCTCCCGCTCACCTCGGTCATTTGAGTGGGTTTCCCTTCGTTGTTGTCATCTACACGCTTGGCGCCAACTGCATCGAATCCTATCTGATAACCGAGTGCTACGCAGTCGTACTGCTTGCACTGGCAGCGGGCCTCACAACAAGAGCAAGGATTGAAGTGCGAGACCTCCACGCGCTTACCGCCAGCTTCCGCCGGGGTTGACCATGTATAGCCAAAGTCAATTGAGCGCTGGCGGGAGCAACCGGTCGCTCCCTGAAGGACGAGACGAAATTTACGTCAGGCCCCGAATTAGGCGTGCGCTTTGCATTCATATCAGTGCGAGAGCCGCGAACCTGATCCTCGCATTCGGATTTCAGGTCCTCGTCGTCAAGAGTCTGCCGGTCGGGGACTACGCGACCTACGCCATCCTCCTTGCCGCCTTGATGCTCGGGCAGAACATATTGTCATTCGGCATCGAACGGACGGTGTACCGGTTTGTCCCCGATCTAACATTGCGCGGAGAACGCGACGCATTGCTCGCCCTGGGGCTCGGGATCGTGGTGGCGCGCGTCGCCGGGATTACGCTGTTCCTCATCGCTATCGAATACGGCTTCCTCGACTGGTTCACGTCCGAAAAGCTTACAACCACCACGCGTATTGCATTCACCGTATGGTACATCGCGACAAGCATCTTCAGTGATGCCGATGCGCTGGCGCAGACCTGGATTGCTCATACCCGGTTAGCAATCGCGACGACCGTGGAAATCATCAGCCGCTTTGCCGCGGTCGTAGTCCTTCTCGCAACGGGCCACGCCGCTACCGCCGAGCTGATTGTTGTGAGCAGCGCCGCGACTGCCCTGCTGGCATTGGCCACGGTCGTCATCCTTCTTGTGCCAGTCGTCACCCGGTTGTGGCGAAGCCAGGTCGCCGCGGACACTCCTATGCCGATCTACGTTAAGCAAGCGCCACGCTTCGCTGCAACGATCTATCTGGCACACTTTGCCTGGGTGGTGTCGAACCCTTCCGTCGTGCGGCTGGTAGCGGCCACTGGTCTCGACGTGCTGGCCCTTGCCGGATTTTCCTTTGCACAAAGTCTCCTGGGATCGCTGCAGCGTGGCCTCCCAGGGAGACTGGTGCTGCCGGGCTTGGAGCCGATGGTCATGGCCAACATGGCCCAGGGGGTATCGCGCGAAAGACTTTTCGCTCCACTATCGCTTGTATACAAGCTCGACCTCGTTTGTAGCCTTGCTATCGTGATAGCCACTTCGGTAGCCGGCGAAGCGATCGTCCGGATACTGGCGACGCCGGCATATGCCGAATATTTCTTTGTGTTGCCGGTGCTTGCGGGCATGATGGCTATCAACACAGCCTACAGAATTTTCGAAATCGTAGGTAACTTAAATTTCAAGCAGAAGGTGTTCCTGCTCCTATCTCCCCTTGGATTGGCGTCGGCCGGTGCGATCTATGTCACCATAGGAAGGTACGGCATTTGGAGCGCACTTGCGTTCCCTATGGTAGAGAGTTTTGCAAGGTTTTGCATTTTTCTATTTGTTTATCGAAGAGAGATGGTGGGTCGTGCCATCGACCTCGTAACGATGACTCAATTCGCCCTCGTCGGCCTTCCTATTATCCTGGCGGGTTTGGCCGTCAAGGAAGTGATCGGAGTTGCCTCAGATCATGCAGCGCTAGCCGTCGCGGGCGGATGCGTCGCCGCGATGATCGGCGCCATTCTCCTCCTGCGCCCGATACGCCCGGACGAGCGGGAGGTGGCATTGAGCATCATACCTGAATCGTGGTCTGGGCCTCGCAATCTTACCGTGTGGCTAACGCATTGATCGGGGAGGATGAGATGGCCGAGTTGAAACATCCAGATTTGGTTTACGACGTCGGAATGAGCCGAGGTGAAGATACTGAATTCTATTTGAAGAAAGGCTACCGGGTTGTTGGTTTCGAGGCCGATCCGCTGCTTGTGGATCACTGCCGAAAGCGCTTTGCGGCTGCGCTCGCAGACGGTCAGTTAGATATTGTTGCAGGTGTGATCTGCCCTGATCCACCAGCGTCTGGAACTGTCGCTTTTTATCGCAGCACGAACGATCAGTGGGGTACCGCCCGTCTGGAGTGGGCCGAGCGAAACCAACAGCTCGGGAGCAGCTCTTCGGTGATACAGCTTGAGACGGTTGATTTCGCCGGCTGTCTCGCCAAGTTCGGAATCCCTCATTATATGAAGATCGATATAGAGGGTGCGGACCTCGTCTGCGCCAAGATGCTGCTGCAGTTTACGGAACGCCCAGACTATCTCTCGATCGAGTCCACAAAAACGGATTTCTCGGCTCTACTTGGCGAGTTTGATCTCTTGTCCAAGCTTGGTTACTCCCGCTTTGCGGTAGTACAGCAGCAGACGATCGATGGCAGGTCGTATAAAGGACAATCGCTTACCGGCAATACGGTACAACATGTCTTTCCGCGGGGCGCATCGGGGCCCTTCGGTAACGAGATCGCGGAGCCGTATTTGTCGCCGGCTGAAGCGATCAGGGATTATGAACGTATTTTTAGAATGTACCGATTGTTCGGCGACGACTCGCCCTTGCGGCGGAACATCATTGGCCGGCAGCTCTACAAGACCTCGTCGCGTCTGCAGAAACATCTCCGAGTGGCGATACCTGGTTGGTATGATACCCACGCGGCGCTGCATTGAAAGTGAGCTGCACGCCGCATCGAGCTCGCTCTGCATTTTGCGGCGGACGCTCGCAATCCGTCCGGTTCGATTTCTTAGGATTCCGTCATGAACACACTGACGCGGTCGTCCCAAACGGAAAGCGAAAAACGTTGCGCCGGGACCAAAGGGACGGAAGGAAGCTTAAGTCGCGATGTCAGCGGCCCCCACGTACCGGTCTCCGCACGTGCTCCAATGAGACCGAATGCTCACCCCAAGGGAACCCGCATTCAAGTGGATAACGGCACGCTCGAAATGTCCGCCGATCAGGACGCACTTCGCGTGATGGTGGTCACTCCCTTTGGCCAGTATGGCCGAGGAGGAATTGATCGGCTGACGGATCTCATCATTGATTCCATCGGCCAGCGCAAGGAACTCGGGGTTGAGGCAGAGCGACTGGTGACCAGGGGAGAGAAGAGATGGTGGCCGCTCGTTTTTGCGCGCGCACTGATTCAGTTAGTAGCCGCGACCAGACGGCGTGAGGTTGACCTGCTACACATTCAACTTGCATGGCGCGGCAGCGTCTACCGCAAACTCATGATCGCGGCGATTGCGCGGTATTCGGGAGTTCCCTACGTCGTGCATCTTCACAGCGGCCGGTTCGGGCGTTTCTGGGCTAACTCCGGAGTATATTTGGCCGGGAGGATCGACCGGCTCTTGATCGATAGTGCGGCGATCATTGTTCTGGGGCAGTGTTGGGCGCGCCTCATTGTGGATCGGCTGCCAGACGTGAGGGACAAGATCACAATTCTTCCGAACGCGTCCCCCCCGCCGAGCGGGCCAAATCGCGACCGGGCGCAGGGTGAGCCGATCCGAATTACCTTTCTGGGTCAAGTTCGACCCGAGAAGGGAGTTCCGCAACTCATTGACGCACTCGGAAGATTATCAACCCGCGCCGACTGGTCGGCGACGATAGCCGGACATGGCGAATTGGATCAGAGTCGTGCCCATGCTCAACGGTTGGCAATTGTCGATCGAGTGAATCTACCGGGCTGGCTTGGCCCCCACGAAACCGCGACGCTGCTCCGCAGCACCGATATCCTGGTGCTCCCGTCGTTCGTGGAAAATCTCCCGATGGTAGTGATAGAGGGCTTTGCCCATGGCATAGCCGTGATTGCAACGCCAGTTGGCGCAGTACCCGAAGTCATTGATCACGAACGCAACGGCCTGCTCGTGCCAGTCGGCGATATCGGGGCGCTCGCTGCTGCGCTTGATCGGCTGATCGAGAATGGGGAGTTGCGGCGAAGACTGGGCGACGCTGCTCGTCGCGACTATGCCGAGCGATATGAGATCAGCGCCTATATCACACGCCTGGTTTCAACCTGGCGAAGGGCGGCGAGATGTTGAAGTATGCGACCGTCCCTTCGCGATGGCATTTCACGGTAGAACGCATGGTCGACGGCCACACGGACGTTGTCCAGACGCTCTTGCGCCACCAGTGATGGCCCGCACACGAATTGAATAGACCTGCCGCGGTACTTTTATCGCTTCGATTATGTAGACGGGATCTCGTCATCATGAGCCTCGCCCGAAGATCTGCTGGCACTATGTCCCGAGCCTGGTTCATGACCGGCGTTGCCGACGGCGCATCCAGCAAACAGAAAGCATGGGCGTGGCCGAACTGGGTAACCCAACTGGTCGCAGCCGTTTGAAACGTGGACTAGGGAGATTTGTTTCCGGACGTTTCTGCGCGCGAGCTTTGAGATGCTGACCGAAAATTTTGTTACAACACATCGACGGTGGTTGCTACGCGGGACGACGGAATGTGGTTACACCAATCAGATCGATCAACGTGGGTACGACAGCATAGGCTGCCATCGCTGATAGTGCTAATCTTGTTGCAATTCTTCGCGCTCCCAGGCTTGGTGGCAGCAGACAGCCGGGGCAGCAGGATCTTTCCGAGCGGCACTACTTCGGGCGGTGCTCACAGCTCGACTGCGATGGATATCGCGGCTGGCACAGACCAAGTGCCGCCGGCCCCGACCAGTAGGGTGGCAACGAAAACGGAGATCACCTCGTTCTCCGGCGCCAATGACTCAACCATAGTGATCGGTGGAATCAGCGGCCGAGTCCAGAACGCAAACCAAAGTTGGAGCCTGACCTCGCCGGATAGCCACACGCTCCGTTTTGAGGTCCACCCCGGCGATCATTGGAGCAATTCCGGCTGGAGCGATCTTTTGAATAACGACGGGGCTGAGCGTTCTGAAATCGAGCTCGAACCACGGTTTGAATCCGGCACCATCGTAAGTGTGTCTTACAGCTTTATGATCGAAACCGGAGCAAAAAATACTTCACCATGGCTGGTCGTCGGTCAATTTCGTCAAACCAATGCAAACGGTCCGCCTCCATTCGCCATAGCAATGGCTGGGGAACATATGCAAATCATTATCCGAAATGTGCCCTCAACCGCGTTCGTAGCTTATCGAGACCCGAATCCCATTCAACGGGGTCGATACTATTCCATGCGCATTCAAGTGAAGTTTGGCGACAAAAAAGACGGAGCCCTCAGTGTTTGGCGGGATGACGTCCCGCTTATCAGCTACCAAGGGTCGATAGGATACGGGCGCAGTGAGACGTACTATTGGAAGGAAGGGATCTACCGCGCGCGCGGGAGTACCGCATCGATCGCGGCGTACTACCAAGATCTGCAGGTAGCCGCCGCGCGACCGGCACTCCCCCAACAGTGATACTATTGGCCGCCTCGGAACTCCTGACCGCCACACGCTGCTTCGCGTTACGGCATCAGCGCGGGCTATCGCGTCGGCTCAATTCAGGTACGGCGGCGCGCCGCTGGCGGCTTGATGAAGATCTTAGACTGAATACCCTTTCATAAGCACTTAGAAGGTTTGCCGTCTCGTGGTCCCAGGCGAGCTCGTCATGGATTCTCTTCTGGCCGAATGCGCCCATACGGTCACGCCGCGCTGGATCATCTAGAAGTTCCAGTATCTTGTCGCCGAACTCCGCTGTATCCGTATTCTGTACATATAGGGACGCCTCTCCAGCCGAAACGCGCCCTTCGGTGAGATCAAATTGGACGATAGGCTTACCAATGGCCATGTACTCCATGGTCTTATTCATCGTTGATTTGTCGTTCATCGCGTTGGGGCGGTCCGGATCCACGCAGACGTCTGCCGTCGAAAGTATTGTGAACAGTGTCTCATCATCAACACGGCCAGTAAACGTGACCAACTCGTCCAACTCAAAGGTCATTGCAAGTTTCTTGGCCTCCTCTAATGCCGGCCCACTCCCGACAATGACGAACTGGACATCATCGCGGCCTCTCTTGCGGATGTGCTTGATCGATTCCAGTAACAGATCGATCCCTTCCGGTTCTCCAATAACGCCCACATATGCGACCAGGAATTTGCTTCCCTTTTTCCAGGCCGGGTCTGGTGGAAGTGATCGCACGCGCGAAAGGTTCGGACCGGAGCGCACAACGAACACCCGGTCCGAGTTCATTCTCCCTCGTTCAATGGCGATGGTACGGTATGACTGGTTTGCCGCTATCGATAGGTCAGATAATGCGAATGTCATGCGCTCAAGCAGAACCAAGACCCGCCAGAGCAGGCCACGGCGTCCGAATTTTGCCTCGTAGAACTCCGGGTTGATGTCGTGTTGATCGTAAATGAATGACTTTCCAAACAGGAACTTATGAAATGCACCAACTACGAAAATGAGATCCGGCGGATTACAAGCGTGGACGACATCAAACCCGCGCGTTGTGAGCACTTTCATACTCAGCACGAACTCGCAAAACAATGCCGCGCCATATTCGGCGAAATAGCTTAGTACCCCGCGCCCCTCTTTCGGCAACCAGTGGCGATAAACGGCGATTCCCTCAATGATCTCAAATGAAGCCGTTGCACCCGGCCCCTTGGGACAAATTACAGACACTTCATAGCCATGCCGCGACAAGGTAGTGGCTTCCGACCACACGCGGCGATCGAATGGGACTGGAAGATTCTCGACGATGATGAGCACCCGGCGGCGAACCGAACCGCTAATGCCGGGTTGTAAAGCGGGCGCGTCGACAGCCAGTCCCGTGGGAGTAGCATCCGGGCCGGCCAATTCGCGGAGTTCGCTCTCGACGCCGACCGACTTGGGCTTCGCTAAACCCGCTTGGGCTGGGTGGCTTGCGTCGCAATCGTCACGAAAGCGTGTTAACATCGATGACCCGCCCGGCGCGTAATGCCATTGCTTTTGCCCACCCTCTGGTATCGACGACAAGGTCGAATGGCTCCGACTCGGCGACCGATTTCGGGACTAGTAGTTTGCGGAGTGCGGGCAGACTCGAGAACGCATAGCCAAGATTCTGCCCCAACAATTTTGATGGCTCGACTTGGGGATCGTAGATCGACAAGTCGATGTGCGATTGAAGGAATTTGCGAGCCAAGTCGATATTGGGACTCTCGCGAAGATCGTCGCTGTCCTCCTTGAAGGCTAGTCCAAGCATAAGCACGTGCCCGCCTGCCGGCACTGCTTTCACACAATTCTCAAACAGGAAATTCTTATGCGCATCATTCGACCTCAGAAGCGCATCCACAAGGTGAGCATGTGCCCCGACGTCGCTTGCGATGTATTGCAGCGCGCGAACGTCTTTCGGTAGGCATGAGCCGCCAAATGCGCCACCTGGCCTCAAGTAATAGGGCGAAATGTTGAGCTTCGTGTCAGAGATGAATATCCTATGGACAGTGGCCGCGCTGATACCGAGCTTGTCGCAAACGCGACCAACTTCGTTGGCAAAAGCAATCTTTACTGCATGAAATGTGTTATCGACGAATTTTGTCATCTCCGCCGCACGGTAGGTCGTGTAGAAGACCGGTGCGTTGATTGTTGCGTTCAACTCGTCGAGAGCCGGGCACCTTTCTCCGTTCTTCGTCCCAATCACGACCTTCGGTGGATTGAAGAAGTCTTCGATCGCCACGGATTCGCGCAAGAATTCTGGATTGTAGACGAGTTCGACAAGATCCATCCTACCCTTCAATGCGTCCTCAAAAATCGGGAGTACCAGTTCCTCGATCGTGCCGGGCCGCACCGTGGAGCGAAATACGACAGTCAACATCGTTGCTCGAGCGGAGCCGACCGACTCCGCGATCTGATGGGAAACCTCGACGATAAAGCTCATGTTGTGAGATCCGTCCGGCGCACTGGGCGTTCCCACACACACTATTGCCATGGCGCAACTGTCGAGATGCCCGCTCGCATCCTTGGTCGCACTCAGTAAACCTTTTCTGACGGCACGTGCTACGAACTCGTCGAGCCCGGGCTCCACGATCGGCGACTTGCCCGCATTGACTATCGCCACTTTTTCATCGCTGACGTCGACACCGATGACCTCGTGACCGTTCCTGGCAAGGCAAGCGGCCGCGGTCATGCCGACGTAACCAAGTCCGAACACTGCAATTTTCATCCTACCACAATAGTCTTGGGGTGTGCCGAGCACGTGTGAGCAAAAGGGTTGTCGTCGGGGGCTGAGTGGCTACCCAGTTGGGAGTACTCCGGTGACGAACTAATTCTTCGACCGCCGTCGTATGTGTTAATCCGCAACGAGAACGCCGAGCTCAACCACGCGCAATCGCTTTGATCGAAAAAGCCGGCTTCGCCGACTGGACCTATTGCGATTCACGCCACTCTTGTAACCAAGCGACTAAAGGTAATAGGACCAGGGGATAGGAGAGCATCTATTGTGCGCTGGTGGTCTTTGCACAGGCACTGGTCCAATTCGCTGTCGCCGCAAGCCGTCGTGGTGAGGTTGACCTAATCCACATTCAGTTCGCATGGCGCGGGAGCGCGTATCGCAAGCTGCTTATCGCGGCTGTAGCACGCTATTCTGGAATGCCTTATATCGTTCATCTTCGCGCCGGCGAGTTCGATCAGTTCTGGTCAGCGTGCGGGACATATTTGCGCGGAGCATCAACCGATTGTTCGAGGATAGTGCGGCCATTATCGTGCATGGCAACTATGGCGCGCGCGTCATTCTCGATCGGCTTCCCACCCTTCAGGATAAGATCACGATCCTTCCGAACGCAAGCACGTCACCTACCCAGCCAAAATCCGGGCCCGCCGCCCTATCTACTGCCGGCCGAGCCTGGCGCCAATCATCCGGCGACTGTTCTCCAACAATCGATGTGCAGCCAACTGGACCCCGCTCATTCGTGCAGCGAAAGATGTTTCCGAGTCAAACGAACTACTAACGCCAATGCGAGGAAGCGCGAATTGATTTAATTTATGGTTGCTTAGCTGATCGTGTCGTGTTGTTACGGCGCTAGAATAGCCCGCTTCACTGGCGAGACGCTCTTCACGCGGACCACATGCCCCGGGGGTGCCATACGGATAAGCGAGGTGCCGAACGGACAACTGAAGTAGATTCTCGAGATAGTTGCGGTTATCGACCAACTCGGCTCGCGCTGAGGACACGTCCAAGGTTGCGAGCGCTGCGTGTGAAGTTGTGTGCCCGCCAATTGATGCGAGAGGATGACGTGCCAAATTTTGAAGCGCGCACGTGTCCAGGAAGTATCGCTCGTTCAACGCTGACATCGAAATACCAGCCTTGTTGAACGTCGTCGCAAGCGCTGCGACACGCTTGTAGTCTTGGTGAACCCACTGGACCACTTTTGTTAGAGCAAGTCGCTTGCGTCGGAAGTCAGGACAGTGAATCCGAATGCCCATTGCATCGATCGTAATGTCATCACTTGAGCGAATTTGCTCGCGCAATCCCAACCACCACGATTGCAGGGTCCGCGTCAAGGCGGCGGTGGGTATGTACACCATGAATGGAGCGTTGTTGCGCTCGAGGATTGGAAGGGCCACCGAGACATTGTCTCGGTATCCGTCATCAAAAGTAAGAACCGCATAGCGACGCGATCGGTCATTCCTGGCCAACTTCTCAAGACATTCCTCAAGGCTAACAATTGCCCATCCCTCTCGCTGCAGCCAACTGATCGAGTATTCAAAAAGCTCAACCGAAGTACCGGTCATCAATTCCGACCGACAATCCCGTTGAATTTCGTGGAACATCACGATCGCTGCCCTGCCAGCGAAGATTCTGCGAAAAACTGGAAAAAGTCCAATGCCGCCGATTCCATGAAACAGGCCATTTTTTAACAACTGCTTCACTGGAGGGCGCAGCTGGAATCCATTCCGGCAGCAGCCTAACCACGTTGCGGAAACTTCCTCCCGGATTTCCGGCACACCCGAATCTCGACATTCATCGATCATCCATGAGTCAGGTGAGCCGTGCATAAGGCTCAATGACTCAGCTCTGTCTGATACGAAATTGCGCACGAGCCTCCTCCTCGCGCCGAGGTTCATTCTCGAGGTCACCCTGCGCTCAGTTTGCAGTCCGTCGCGGCGCTTGCGATGGCAAGGCGTACTCAAATACGGCGTATGAGAAGTGGAGAACAATTCGATGGCAAAATTCCTTGAGCTCCTTGTAATCGCCGCCATTCTCTGACCGAGAGAGTTCGCGAAGACGTGATGCAGTTTCGCTAGCTCAGTGAGGAATGTACGCGGGTACAACAGAGATCGAACGCACCATCACCTCCTCCTGCATGGCGCGTGTCACTTCACTGCAAGTTTAAGCAAAAGGGTCGAGACGTTCACCGGGGACGGAGAAGAGTTCACTTGGGGCATAGTGGCTACCCAATTCTGGGTACTAGACCCGCCGGACCGACCGCCAAAATGCTTCGATCAAGCCGACATCGACGACGGAGATCATGCCGTCGCGAAGTCGCTCGCTATGATGGGTTTACGTCTTCGCTGTTCGATGTTTCGGCCTCGGTCCGCGGCTGCGGTGCGCTCGTGGCGCCACGCATCTCTCAAGGTCACGCACCTTCCTGGATTACTGGACTCACTTGGACGGCGCCCGGTTGATCTGTGCTTCGTGGGCGTACCGGTTGCGGCTATTCGGCTCGCAAGGACCTCGAGCTTTCCTCGATAAGTTCTGCTCGATTATCTGCCATTCGCGCCGCTCCTTGTTCTCATGGTCGGCTGCACCGGCGCAACTCATTGCGCGTCAGCCGGCAGGCTTGCCTTCGCAGAATGGCAAGTGTCTTCACAGGCGCCAAGATGACGATCGCGCTGCTGAATCGTCTGTTCCATCACTTGGACACCGATCACGCACCCGTCGCGCTCGCGACTTCTCCGCCACGTCGACCGATTCAGTTTTGTCCGAGTGGCAGGCGGATAGTGCATGTTTTCAGCGCCATACTTCCGGGTACGTATTGCCGCCGTATACGTGTGTATAAAGTCACATTCTGAAATTTTTTTCGCCACACTTCCTAATTAGCCATCCGGCTGAGCAGTCGGGGGGCAACTTCAAAACCCACTGCCCATTGAAATCCGTTCGCGGCGCCAAGCGCGTTGCGACCATGCGCTGTGTCACTCGCCATCGCGATGCGCGGCACATGAACTCTGTTCGCTGAGCTACGCGCTGCGAACATGTGGTATGTCGCGCGTCATCGCACGCGCGGCAGTGGAATTCCCCGTCTTCAACGTTCAAAAGGATCACGGAATGGCTTCCGAACCAATCACCTCTTTCTCGGGTGCAAATGGCTCTAGCATAACAATCGATGGATATGGCGCGCGCGTCCAGAACGCGAACGAGGCGTGGAGCCTGACGTCGCCCGATTCCCAAACGCTCCGATTTTCGGTCCACTCCGGCGATCATTGGAGCAGCCCCGGCTACAGCGATTCTACAGCGGAGCGTTCCGAGATAGAGCTATCCCAACGTTATTCAAGCGGCACTCCCATAAATGTATCCTACGGTCTTACCCTAGAGCCCGGGGCGGCAAATACTGCTTCATGGATGGTCCTCGGCCAGTTTCATCAAAGCAGCATAAGCGGCTCGCCTCCATTCGCCGTCGCAATGTTCGGCGAACATATGAGTATCATCGTTCGTGACAGCTCCGGTAAGGAGAATGTCATTTATAGAGACCCGAACCCCATTCAGCGGGGGCATGAATATTCCATGAATATTCAAGTCAATTTTGACAGCTCGGGAAACGGATATGCCAAAGTTTGGCGGGATGGGGTGCAGATCGCCAATTACCAGGGTCCGATAGGATATGGGAGTGGCGAACAGTATTATTGGAAGGAAGGCGTCTACCGTGCGCCGGCCCCGGAAACGCTTACGGCGACTTACAGCAACTTGGACATCTGGACTGGGGCGGCATCGGCACCGACACAGCCGACGACCCCAACCTCGCCCACGTCGCCAACCACCCCGGAAAACCTCGCGCCGACGGTGACGCAGGCATCCGCTTCACCGGGGACGGGAGTCGCAGATAACGGCGATACCATCACAATGACGCTCGGCTTCAGCGAGGCCGTGGCCGTCACCGGCACGCCTACGCTGTCACTCAACGATGGCGGCACGGCCACCTATGTCGGTGGCTCGGGCACGAGCTCGCTCACCTTCAAAACGACCGTCGCACCGACCGACAAGGACACGCCGGCGCTCGCGATCACCGGGGTCAATCTTCCGAGCGGCGCCAGCATCAAGGATGCTTCCGGTCTTGCGGCGAACCTCTCAGGTGCGGTGAAGACGTTCACCGGTCTGCAGATCGATGCCACGCCGACCTCACCGACAACGCCGACATCGCCAACGACGCCGACATCGCCAACAACCCCTACCAACCCCACAACCCCTTCTGTCACGAAGCCGGTCCTCACCGTCGCGGATAACACGCTCTCGGTGACCGGCAGGGGCGGTAGGGTCGACCTGGGGGCCGACGTGACAACGACCGATCCCAACGATCGGGTGACCGTGAACGTCACGGGCCTGCCGAGGTACGAGAGGATCACCCCGTCCGATGGTCAGACGTTCAGGGGAAATAACATCACCTTGACGGCTGAGCAGGTTAACGGCGGCCTTGAGCTAAGCTCGTACTACAACCGTAGCGGGATCGCTCCTGCCGCTACGCTCACGCTGACCGCAACGGCGCAGGACCCGGTCACCGGCGCTGTGACTTCAGCCGCTCCGCAGACCATCACCGTGACGGATCCGCGAAGTGCGGCTACGACGACCACCACGGCGCAGCAGACCAACACCGTGACGAATCCTCCGTCTTCGACCTCAACGAGCTCGGGCGTGCTGAGCCAAAGCTCTGTACAGCAGCCGCGCGTGGAACCCGTCACGAGCACCGCCGCGTCCACCGCACCGCAGCCGATCGCCGCGACGGATGCGACCGCCGCAAGCGCAGGGTTCCTGGCAAACCAGGGCTTTGCAATGCTGCGGGACCACATGCAGTCGGGCACCAGCACTCTGGCGACCACGCAGCCGCAAGCGGTCGTGGGGGATACTCAGGCCGCGGCAGGCACGGCCACGGCGTCTCTGGCAAGCCAGAGCTACGCGCTGCTGAACCAATATCTGGCCGGCAACGTCGGCCGGGTCGATCAAGGGCAGATCGTATCGGCTGTGTCGCAACCGACGGGTTTTGGGCAGGAAGCTATCCTGGCCAGACCGCAACGTTGATCCGCGTTCGCACCCAGGCGCAGCAGCGCCTGGGTGCGGCACCACCAAAGTTTGGGAATGCAGAGAAGGAACATCAATCGCGGCCGGTAGCCGCGAGGAGTTGAGTTAAAACATTATGGCGATGCAGAATGGGAATGCCCACGCCGCAGACCATGGGCTTCGAGCCTTGGCTCTGTTCCTGCGCCTTCATGGCGTCCACACCGAACCCGATCAGCTCCGCGATAGCTGTGGAAGCAGCACAGTAGGTATCCGCGCCCTGCTTCGCTGCGCGCGCCAGTTTGGAGTCGAGGCTCGTTCGCAAACAACACGTTGGACGCGACTTGCGAGCTTTCAGCTTCCTGGAATCGCATCGCTGCGTGACGGCGGGTTTCTGCTTCTTGGCAAAGTCGACGACAACGGGGCGCTCGTGCTGCGTCCGACCGCGTCGCGTCCGGAGCTGATGACGCGCACGGAATTCGAGGAAATCTGGGACGGTCGTTTGATCCTGACGGGATCGCAGAACGTCACCAATCAGATGCTTCAAGCCCTCGCTGACATGGGTGTCACCGTACGTGGTCTGGCGCGGCGCGCCGTCGCCCCCGTAACGCGCGCCCGCGATATCGTGACGCATGCCCGCGATACATTGATGCGCGCGTGCTTCGGCGAACGAAGCGATATGGCCTTCCAGGCGGCCAGATCCGACGCCGAGGCCGTGAGCATCGTACCTCAGAGCGAGGACGAATCTGGGCTCGTGGCTGTGGCAATCCTGTTACGCTGCCACGGCATTGCGGCCGACCCTGAACAGATCCGGCATCGCATGGGTGCGGCGCCGCTAGGTGTTACCGAGATCCTGCGCTGCGCGAAGGAATTCGGGCTCAAGGCGCGAGCACAGAAGACGAGTTGGAACAGACTTGCCGTCACTCCGCTGCCCGGGATCGCCCTGCTGCGCGACGGCGGCTTCCTGATCCTCGGCAAAGTCGTCGATGACAAGCTTCTTGTTCAGCGCCCATTGTCTCCCCAGCCCGAAGCAATGACGCAGGCAGAGCTCGAGGCGATTTGGGACGGCGACATCATCCTGATGGCGCGACGCGCGTCCCTGACCGATCTCTCCCGCCGCTTCGATATCGGCTGGTTTGTCGGCGCGGTCCACAAATATCGCCGTCTTCTCGGCGAGGTGCTGGTCGCCTCGTTCTTCCTTCAGTTCTTCGCCCTCATCTCACCGTTGTTCTTCCAGGTGGTCATCGACAAGGTGCTCGTGCATCGAAGCATGAGTACGCTCGACGTCCTGATCATAGGTCTTGTGGCGCTGACGGTGTTTGAGGCCGTTCTCGAAACGCTCCGGGTCTATCTGTTCGCGCACACCACGAACCGTATCGACGTCGAGCTCGGCGCCCGGCTATTTCGTCACCTGATGGCGTTGCCGATCGCATACTTCCAGGCCCGCCGGGTCGGCGATTCCGTCGCACGCGTCCGCGAGCTGGAGAATATCCGTCAATTCCTGACGAGCTCAGCGCTTACGCTCGTTATCGATCTGTTGTTCACCGTCGTCTTCCTTGCAGTGATGTTCTACTACTCGACGACGTTGACGCTGATCGTTCTAGCGTCATTCCCGTTCTACATCGGCATTTCCGTTGGCGCTGCGCCGCTGTTTCGCCGGCGCCTCGATGAAAAGTTCAATCGGGGCTCCGAGAATCAGGCCTTCCTGGTCGAGAGCGTAACCGGCGTCGAGACACTGAAGGCCATGGCGGTCGAACCGCAGATGCAGCGCCGGTGGGAGGAGCAGCTCGCCGGCTATGTAGGCGCGAGCTTCCGCGTGCTTAGCCTGAACAATACGGCGAGCCAGGCGGTCCAGATGATCAACAAGCTGGTCATAGCGGCAACGCTTTACTTCGGCGCCAGACTTGTGATCGGCGGCGATCTCACCGTCGGTGAACTCGTCGCATTCAACATGCTGGCCGGACGTGTGAGCACGCCGGTGCTGCGTCTCGCCCAGATGTGGCAGGATTTCCATCAGGCCCGCCTGTCGATCGATCGTCTCGGTGACATCCTCAACACTATCCCGGAGCCGAGCTTCAATCCCGGCCGCGCCGCACTGCCGCCGATCCGTGGCCAGGTCACGTTCGAGCATGCGACGTTCCGCTACCGCATTGGCGGTCCCGAGGTGCTGCACAACGTGTCATTCAATGTCCAACCCGGGCAGGTCATCGGCATCGTCGGCTCGTCCGGCTCGGGCAAGAGCACCATCACCAAGTTGGTCCAGCGTCTCTATGTGCCTGAGAGCGGACGGGTGCTGATCGACGGCGTCGATCTCGCGATGGTGGACCTGACCTGGCTGCGGCGCCAGATCGGCGTCGTTCTGCAGGAGAATGTGCTGTTCAACCGTTCGATCCGCGAGAACATCGCGCTGGCTGACCCCGCCATGCCGATGGAGCGCGTTATCGAGGCGGCATCGCTCGCCGGCGCCCACGACTTCATCCTGGAACTGCCCGAGGGTTACGACACCATCGTCGGCGAACGCGGCAGCAGCCTGTCGGGCGGGCAACGCCAGCGTGTCGCGATCGCGCGCGCGCTCATTACTGATCCGCGTATCCTCATCCTCGACGAGGCGACCAGCGCACTCGACTACGAAAGCGAGCGGGCCATCCAGCAGAACATGAAGCGAATTGCCGCCGGCCGGACCGTTTTCGTCATCGCTCACCGGCTCTCGACGGTGCGCAATGCGAACCGGATCATCACGCTCGAGCATGGCCGCATCGTCGAGGACGGCAGCCATGATGAGCTGATCCGGTCGAACGGCCGTTACGCAAACCTCCACTATCTACAGGCCGGTATCCATGACGTCCGCTAGCCGCAATATCGTCCCGTTTCCGAGAAATCCGGCTCCGCCAGCTCGCCGCCGCGAGCACGAAATCGCGTTCCTGCCGGCGGCGCTCGAGATCACTGAAACCCCGCCTTCGCCGATTGGACGGGCGATCGGCGCGAGCATCATTGCGATCTTCTGCATCGCACTACTGTGGGCGTCGCTCGGCAGCGTCGATATCGTCGCCTCCGCAACCGGCAAGATCGTACCGGGCGGGCGCACCAAGCTGATCCAGCCGTTCGAGACGGGTGTCGTCCGCGCTATCCACGTCCGCGACGGGCAGACCGTAAAAGCCGGCGACGTTCTGATCGAACTCGATCCGACGATAACGGAAGCCGACAACGACCGCCAGAAGAGCGATCTCCTTGCGGCCGAACTCGATGTGGCGCGACTGCGCGCCGCGCTCGTAGAGGATCCGCTTGCCGCCTTCCGGCCGCCGCAGAGCGCGAGCGCCGCTGAGGTCGAGATGCATCGCCAGTTCCTGATCAGCCAGCGCGCCGAACAGAACGCCAAGCTCGCGGAGATCGAACGGCAACAGGGGCAGAAGGAAGCTGAACGGGCGACCACTTCGGCGAGCGTCGCCAAGCTCCAGGCGACAATACCGGTGCTGCAGGAGCGCGTGGACATCCGCAAGAATCTGGTCGACAAGGCGCTGGCTTCGAAGGTCGTCTACCTCTCCGAATACCAGGAACTGGTCGGGCTTCAGCAGGACCTCGTTCTACAGCAGAGCCGGCTGCGCGAAGCCGATGCCGCCCTGTCATTGCTGAAGGAAACCAGGGAAAGAACCGCCGCGGAGTATCGGCGCACGACCTATGACGCACTCGCGAAAGCCGAGCAGAAAACTGCGAGCGCGGCGCAGGAGGTGATCAAGGCAGAACGGCGCACCAAACTCCAGCGTTTGAGCGCGCCCGTCGATGGCGTCGTGCAGCAACTCGCTGTTCATACCGTCGGAGGCGTGGTGACTCCTGCTCAGGCGCTCGCCGTGGTGGTTCCGAGCGAGAGCCAACTCGAGATCGAGGCCATGCTTTCCAACCGCGATATCGGGTTCGTGCAACCGGGCCAGAAAGCGGAGATCAAGGTCGATACATTCAACTTCACGCGCTATGGGCTTCTTCATGGCGAAGTGCTCAGCGTTTCGTCTGACGCCATCACCCGCGACAGGCAGCAGGGCCCTTCGAATGATCGGGCAATGGGCGCGACGACGAGCAGCAGTGAACCGAAAGGTCAGGAACTGGAGTATGCCGCTCGTGTCTCGCTCGACCGTGCGGCCATGCAGATAGATGAGAAACTCGTCAAGCTAGGGCCGGGAATGGCGGTGACGGTCGAGATCAAGACAGGCTCGCGAACCATCATCAGCTACCTTCTCTCGCCGCTGGCACGATACAAGCAGGAGTCTTTGCGCGAGCGGTAGAAGACGCTGAACGCCAGCGAAGAGCATTTGCGGGGTAGCCGGAGATCGGCGGCATGGCTCGTTAACCGACGTCGCCGTCACCATTCTCCGCTACCGCGTCGGCCGCGTTACGGGCCGTCTTCATCTTGTCGACACGGTCGATTCACTATTCATCACGAGCGATGCTTCGCTCATGGGCCAATGCACGGGCGTTCGCCCCTTCTCCCTTATTACGTTTTATTCCGTTCTGCGGCTGCTCTTAAGGACTACACCGAGGGAAGCAGAAGCAACATCGTCGGCCTTGGACAAGCGGCGCGAAGCGCTTTGGCCGGCGACACGTTGGCGGCCGTCGTCGTCCAAGATCCGGTCAGTTCGGTGTCGACGAAGCCGGGCGACGTGACACGATCGTCATCGATGCGAAGATACCTGACTGCAAACTAGGTCAAGAGTTCTACTTCGGAGGTACCTCGCCCGGAAGCGCATTGCTCATCAACATCCACCTTTGCGCCGCCGACCCCGCAGGCGCGGTCGGTTAGATTCCTCCCTCCGGAGCGCGCCGGCACGGATATCTCACTGCTGCGCCACGCGACGGCGATTTTCCTACGACACGGAGGCAGACGGCATCATCACGATCGCCCGTCGGAGACAAGCGCAATCGATTTAGCGGTGAGTAAGAAGCATGGCCAAGTTGGCTGTTCCAGAGCCTGGGAAGCAGGCCGCGTCGTTCCGCGTAGAGTTTGTCCGCGACTGGACCAAAGCCTCGGCGCGCTGGGGCAACGGCGGCGACGCTACGGTCTTTCAACACAGGCACTGGCTCGATGCGTGGTATCGCGCCTTCGACACCGTCGATCCCGTGATTGCCATCATCAGCGACACGAGTACGCAGCGCGATGTCGCACTCGTTCCGCTGGTGTGCCGCAATCAACACGGCGTTCGCTCGATCGAGTTCGCGGATCTGGGCCTGAGCGACTACAACGCGCCGATACTGGCATCCAACGCGCCGCATGTTGCCGCAAGCCTGCACACGATCGGTTCCGCGCTGCTGGCGGCATTGCGCCAATTGCCTGATCGTCCCGACCTGATCCGGCTGAAAAAGATGCCGCTTGAAATCCGCGGGCGTCCCAATCCGTTGGCGGAGATCGAGGGCGCCCGACCCTGCTCGGTGAACGGCAATCTCGTCGAACTCGGCGATGATTTCGAAGTCTATCGCGCCTCGATCCGCAGAATACAGATGCCGCGGTGCTGGCGCGTCTTCACCCGCCACCCCGGAGCCCGATTTGAAATCGCCACCACCGTCGACGAAGCGCTGCGGATTCTCGATGTGATGGATCGCCAACAGCACAAGCGCATGAAGCAGTTGGGAAAGAAATTCGTTCTCGACGAACCCCGTCGCGCGAAGTTCTATCGCGACGTCGTCAGTCGCGGTCTTGCGGAAGGCTACGCCGTGGTTTCGGCGTTGATCTGCGACGACGGCGTCGTGGCCACCACCCTGGGATTCAGGCACGGCCCGCACTATTCTATGCTGCGGAACACCAACGCCGGAGAGCAGTGGTCCAATTTCTCACCGAGCCGGCTTTGCATCGAGCGGACGATGGCCGCCTTGCACGGGCAAGGTGTGCGGCACTTTGATTTCAGCATCGGCAATTACGATTACAAGCGGCGTTTTGGCGCGCAACCTCTTCCGTTGACGGATGTCGGTATCGCCCTTTCCTGGCGCGGCGTGCCCTATGTGTTGCGCGACCACGCCGTGGAGAGACTGCGACGCTATCCGCGGCTCGCCGGAAAGGTTCGGCGCGCGGCCGGCAGTCTTACAGCGGTCAAAGAACTCTGGGCACGGTGACGGGGTTGCGCGGCCCTTACGCCGCGTCGGCCGGCCGCGCGAAACACACAACGTGAACTGATGTCTCTAATGCCTTGCTGTCCGACCTGGGAGCCATTGTTTGAATGTCATCTTGCTGTACCAAGATCGTGCTACTTATCGACGGCCCCAATCTTTATGCGGCCAGCAAGACGCTTGGTTTCGATGTGGATTACAAGCGACTGCTCAAGGAGTTCCAAATTCGCGGCACGATACTTCGGGCGTTCTACTACAACGCGATCATCGAGGATCAGGAATATTCATCGATCCGGCCCCTGATCGATTGGCTCGACTACAACGGCTATACGGTGGTAACCAAAACAACCAGGGAGTTCACCGACACCAGCGGCCATCGCAAGATGAAGGGCAGCATGGACATCAAACTCGCTGTTGATGCCATGGAGCTTGCCGAGCATATCGATCAGATGATTCTGTTCTCAGGTGACGGCGACTTCCGCCCATTGGTGGAGGCGATCCAACGTCGAGGCGTTCGCGTCACTGTCGTCTCAACCATTGCCACCCATCCTCCGATGATCGGCGATGAACTTCGGCGTCAGGCCGACGCTTTCATCGATCTGGTGGATTTGAAGCCCAAGCTTAGTCGCGACCCGTCCCAACGGCCAGCCCCGCGCGACGCGCGCCATCCCACGTTATCCTCGCAACGGGACCATCACGGCTGACAACATTCTCGCCCGCAGAGGGAAAGAACCGACGCTGCAGTGCTTTCCAAACGCACCTTAAAATTTAGCCCCGAAAGAGCTGATCTAATAACGAACTCACCGCTTTAAGTGCTGGCTGCAGCCGGACGGGTCGGACGCCCGAATGGCGGAATCAAAATCAGTTTGATTATCCAACGATTTCAGGGCGCATTTAAAAA
The DNA here is from genome assembly GCF_036924525.1 of Bradyrhizobium sp. AZCC 1719. Classification (NCBI taxonomy): domain Bacteria; kingdom Pseudomonadati; phylum Pseudomonadota; class Alphaproteobacteria; order Hyphomicrobiales; family Nitrobacteraceae; genus Bradyrhizobium; species Bradyrhizobium sp. AZCC 1719. The sequence goes on from NZ_JAZHRU010000001.1 coordinate 6,171,745, forward strand.
AGCTGAAAAGTCGCTCAAGTAATTCCGATAGGTTGGCAGCCGTTTCCAAATGAAAAACAGCCCTCCACGGAGGATCAGGCGCGGCGAAATCTGGGAGCGAACTGCGTCGAGGCGTCCAAGAGCTTCGGTGTCGAGCCGCGCATGCGAAGAAAGGCCAGTTTACGCGCGAGGAACTGGCCTCGCTCGTCCAACTGAACGTAGAGTCCTTGAAGGAGTTCTGCTGACCTTCGATCTGCCGCTCAGCCGACTCCGGCCGAACAGTTGCGGCTCGGCCAACTCGACAACGCTCCGCTCGATGCATCGAGCAGCTTCGGGGAAACTTTTCGCCAACAATATCCCGGTGAAATGTCCGTGAAAGCGCGCTCTAGGTACGAAGTCTCAGATCAAGCGCTTCTTTCAGTTCATCGAGAGTGACGTCGGGAATCGATTTGTGGATTCTTGCAATTATTGGCTTTTCCCCGTCTCTCAAGATCGCGACGACGGTTTCCACATCGGGACATCCTGGCTCTCGACAGGTCAACTCGCTAACCGAGATAGTCACGTCATTCGACAAGCCCAACAGCTTCTGCGTCTGCAGCTTTAATTCCTGAACTGCCTGAGGATAGCCGATTCTTTGGACCCGCCGCCCCATAGGTAAGGCAATCTTTGGCATGCTTCTGGCGTCCGAATGGATTTGCGAGGCTGTCAGCCTCAGCGTGACAACGGACAAACTCCGCTGCCATGCTGCAAGCTTGGTGCATCACCCGTGCCTTCAATCAGTGACTTGAGCCCCGACACTGCTCAAAGCCTGCCTTCAAGACGTCCTCCGGCAAATCGCGCCCGATGAAGACCAGGCGGCTTGTTCTCGGCTCATCGGGTTTCCAGGGGCGTTGATGGTCTCCTTCGAGCAACATGTGCACTCCCTGAATAACAAATCGATCGGGATCGTCCTGGAATTGGATGATGCCCTTCAGCCGCAGAATATCGGTCCCGAACTGACGAACGGTCTCCTGCATCCAGGGGAAAAACTTCTCAGGAATGAGAGGTGTCTGCGTCATCAATGACAGACTCTTTACGTGACTGTCGTGCTCATGGTCGTGAGCTTCACTGAGAAAGCCAGGCTCGAATTCAAGAACCCTGTTGAGATCGAACGCATTCCGATCCAGGACTTTCTCGAGGTCAAGGGCGCAACGTTCGGTGCGATGGATCATCGCATAGGGATTAATTGAACGAATCCTTGCCTCGACGAGCTTAAGGTCCGCCTCCGAGACCAGATCGGTCTTGTTGAGCAAGACAACGTCGGCGAATGCGATCTGCTCTTGCGCTTCGTGCGCCTGGTCGATCTCTCCAAGGAGGTGCTTTGCGTCGATGACCGTGACGATGGCATCAAGTTTCGTGTTGCGACGAACGTCGTCATCTACAAGAAAGGTTTGCGCCACGGGCGCCGGATCAGCAAGCCCGGTGGTCTCCACGATGATCCCGTCAAACTTGCCGCGCCGCTTCATGAGTCCTTCGAGAATCCTGATGAGATCACCTCTCACCGTGCAGCAGATGCACCCGTTGTTCATTTCGAATATTTCTTCGTCCGCATTGACGATCAGATCATTGTCAATTCCGACCTCGCCAAACTCGTTCACAATCACCGCATAACGCTTGCCGTGGGTCTCGGTCAGGATACGATTCAGCAGAGTCGTCTTCCCTGCCCCCAGGTACCCGGTGAGGACGGTGACCGGTGTTTGTGAAATCACATTGTTCATGCTTGGCCCTTTCAGCGTTGAGGTCTCGTTGCGTTCTGAATCACAGGCGGGGGTTCAAACCGGGCGGTGGCGCGCTCGTGAAGCAACAGCAATAGCCCTGCGACAAGCGCAAAGCCGAGAACGCTCAGACCCGCGACCGTCAGCACCAATTGCGCCTTTGCGCGCGCTGAAATGCCTGTTATCGCCGTGAACAGATTCTTGACGACCGCTTCATCAAGGCCATGAGCGATGACGACCATTCGCGTGCGACGATCGTCCGAGGGCCAGGCCGGAAGCCGGTATTGTTGAATCGCATGCTGAACGCCGTGCACGACGACAGGCCGCTCCGGATCGTCCTCCAGCCGGACAAGCCCCTTCAGACGGAGCAATTGCGGACCGCCTACGGCCTTGAGCAGTTCAATGAATGTGGCGAGATTTCGCGGCGATACGGGCCGGCTTTCGAGCAATGCCAGGCTCTGGATGCCAGCCGCCGCATGGCGGCTCGCGCCTGTGGCATCGTTGTGAGTTTGCCCTTGCTGGGCCAACGCCACCTCCAAGGCCAACCACCCCTCGACATCGGCCCCCTGTTCGGAGGGAACGTAGCGACGCGGAGCAAAGACCGCTGCGAGATTGAAGTCGTTCCCGTGACGGTCCACGATGGCCGCGGCAGCGTTGATCTGCCGGATCTTCGGCAGCAGGCCGGAGAGATCGGGAGCCGCGGCGGCTTCTGCGCCAAGATCCGTCTTGGTCAGCACGACACTATCCGCAAACGCCACCTGCTTCATGCATTCGAAGTGCCGCTCCATCGTCTCTTCGATCATGGTAACGTCGATTGCGCAGACGACGCCGGACAGTCGAAAGCATCTTGCGACGACATGGTCCCGATACCCGACCGCCGGAAGACCGCCCGGTGTGATCTGATTGATGATCGGAGCGGGATCGGCAAGCCCGGTCGTCTCGACGATCACGCGCTTGAACGGCGGGGCAGCCTTGCTCTCCACAGCGTCGTAAAGTTCGAACAGGGAAGACCTGATGTCGCTGGCAGCTGTGCAGCAGAGGCAGCCTGTCGTTGTCACCATCAGCTCGCGCTTGTTCACGCGAACAAGGTCATGATCGATGGATATATCGCCAAACTCGTTGATGATGACGGCGGTGTCTGCAAAGGCCTCGCTCGCCAAGAGCGCATTGAGGAGCGTGGATTTCCCCGAGCCCAGGAAGCCCGTGAGGATCGTCACCGGAATCGGCTGGTCTATCTTCATTGCCCGCAATCAAATCGTCCCGATGCGTAATGTTATAACATTACATTAAGTCGCGCAACAACCCTCGGGGGCCCATCACGATTGATTGTGGTCTCTGCCTTTGCAGCGCATGGGCAGGCGGGCCATTCGAAGCGGCCAGCGAAATTCAAGTCTCAGTCGCCGCCAGGCGATTACCATTCCGGTGATGCTGAACGCTGCTCCAAACGCGCATAGAACAACAATAATCGCGCTCCGCAGGCTGGGGCGCGCCATCAAGGCAGGAAAATCGAAAGTATGCAGCGCGCGATATAGCCAGCGATAGGTTCGACGCTGCGCATCAAGCTTTTCCAGGTTGGCGCCGCTAGCACCATCGATTTGGTACCAAACCTCCCCGCATATGGACCGATATACGGGAGCCGATGCAACTTCGGATGCACGGAAGTAATGGTCATCTGGCGCGACAGCCGAAGTGCCCGAGCAGCTACCGACAGCGTGCGAGATCACGACATTGATCTGATCGGCTTGCAGGAACGGGGAAGCCGGTGAAGCAGACGCTGGAACGACGACGGAAAGCTGCTGCGCGGCAACTCCCGTTCGATTACGTTGATGGATGCGGCCGCCGAAAGTGAACCACTCGATTTCACGGGTAGCCGGTGAAAGCGATGCGGGCACTGTCGCGGTCAGTTCGAGCCATGCCGGCGTCCCGGCGATCCGGTCGGCTTCCGATCTGGTAAGCACGCCGGTGGAAAAGAGACGGCCATGGTCCATCGATAGCCATCCGCTAACAATCCACGTCATCACGAACGCAGCGCACGCCAATCCGAGCCAGTGATGCCAAGCATGCCATTTTCGGAAGGGAGATACGATACGGTCTCGCACGCGCCTGAGACGAAACAGGCCTACCATGAGGCCCGACAATGCCGCGATGACGGCAGCAAGGGACAACCACCAGACCGTGACGTTCCAGGCCATCGAGTTCTTGCGCAGCACACTCGGATAGATCCAATGGACGACGCTTCCAACGTAGTTCCATGCGCGTTCACTGCGCGTCGTATCTCTCACGATCTCGCCGGTGCGTGACGAGACGTACAGCTCGGTTCCCGCAACATCGTTCAGAGCAATGCGATAGAGAGGTCGGTGTCCGTCGAGACTGTTCGGGACCGTCCATTGATCATATTCCGCCAGTTCCACGAAAGTGGCCGCAGCAGGATTCAAGCCGCGCAAGCGCGCATGCTCGGACCCGATTGCGAGTGCCACTTTCTCGGAGCCGATATCGGCCGCGCGCAGATCGTCAGCATGCAGGGCTTTCATGCCGGAGGCAGTCGACACCAGGTACACGGGACCGTCGCTGCGCTGCCACAGACGCACCCGCGTGACGCCTTTGAGCGTGCTCGCCGCGACAGCCTCGGCGGGACTTTGCCTCACCTTGGAAACGTCGAAGACGGACAATCCTCCGAAGCGCTCAGCTTCGGTGAGCGCTGGAAATGGCACAAAGTGCATCACGATCCCAGATGCAAACCACATCACGAACAGCAAGCACAGCGGGATGCTCAGCCAGCGATGGATAAGGACCAGGACCCGCAACGGGCGAACCACCATCAGAATTTGAAGGACGCCCCGACTTCGTAGGTCCGCGGTGCCCCCAGTAAGATCTGATCTGGATAGAATGGAGAGCTCCATGCCGCGTACTTCGCATCGGTGAAGTTACGTACCCGGAAGGTGACGCGCGTGCTGTCAAAATTCGGGAATGTCGGTGACTTCGGAATGTCGATAAAGGCGAAGGCATCCGCGGTCGTATAGGCGAGTAGCTTAACCGTATTGGCATCGGTGCTATACCGGTCGCCGACATGACGAACCGAAACGCCGAGCTCGACCGGCAGCCAACCCGGATTAAGGAAACGATACGAGGCCCCGCCGTTCACGACAACGGCAGGAATATTCGGCGGGGTATTTCCCGAGAACGATCCGCCCGTGAATTCGTAGTCGGCATAGCGTGCGTGGACATACGCGACGTTGCCCCAGAACTTGAGCTCAGGGGTCGGACGCACTGCCGCAGCGAACTCCACGCCCTGCGATTTGACTTTTCCAGCGATGTTGAGGCGTTGGCCAGCCTGCGCCGAATATACATTGCTGCGCTCGATGTCGAAAGCCGAGAAGGTCCATTCGGCGCGACCGTTCCACAGCAGATTCTTGACACCGGTCTCGTAGCTGCGGGCCGACGTCAAGGTCAGCGGCTGCGTCGGGCTCAAGAGGAAGATGCTGCCTACCGACAAGTCGCTCGCCGTCGCATATTGGCTGTAGAACGTCGTCCCCGGAATCGCTTCCCACGTGTATCCGATGCGGCCGGTCACAGGTTGCCAGCTTGTGGTGTAAGGGAAACCGGCCGTGCTGACACCGTTGACGTCGGTTGACGTCCGATCGAGCTGGAAGGGATTGTAGCGGAGACCGCCGATCAGCGCGAAGTTGTGCGTAACCTTCAGCCGGTCTTCGAGATTGATCGCAAAGCTGTCGATGGTTGCGGTCTGTCGCTGCGTCGTCAGCAAACCATAATAGCCACGAAAGGGATCGACCAGCGTCACTTGATCAGAAGGAAAGTTTGCCGCACCGGGTCTTGAAAAATCCAGGTGATAGAATTCGAGCGCCGTGACGAGGCGGTTTTCCATGCCGAATAGATGCGAATTCCACGTGAGATCCGTATTGTTGCCGACCAGGTTCTGGTTGTGATGGACATAGAACCGCTCGCGATCGACCAGGTTGGTGGCGGCGTTGAAAGCGCTCACCTCGTTGTTGTACCAGTCGCGGCTGGCATTGTAGTTATAGACCTGACTTCTCAGGGTGACGTTGCTCGTTAGATCCCACTCGAATCCTCCGCGCGCCCACGACTCCTTGATGGTCTTGTGGTTGTCGAGCACGTTATAGTTCGTTTTCAGCGTACGGCTGTCGATGGTGACAGGCCCGAGATTGGTGCCGTTATAATCGGACACTTTCGTTCCGGACACGATGCCCGTGGTCGCGAAAGGACCGCTAAAAGCGACCGGGACCAGCGGCGTGCCTTCATAGACCCGCGCATTGTAGTCCTTGTATTCGGTCGCGACGAAAACCTTGAACGCATTCGTGAGGCGATAATCCAGTTGCCCAGATACGTGCAGATTCTTTGTGTCGGTGTCATCAATGAAGCCGTTCTGCACAGATCGGCTGATGTCGAACCGGTAGTCGAGGCCCTGGATGTTGGTGCTGCCTCCTGAGCCAACGCCGGTGCGAACACTGCCGAACGAGTCGAAACCGACAAACGCTTCATTCCTGATCGGTCCGGTGTGAGGCGCCTTGGTGACATAGTTGATGGCACCGCCGACCGCGCCCTGCCCCGACATCAAGGACGATGGCCCCTTGAGAAATTCAACCCGATCGAGGTTGAACGTCTCCATGGTCAGCGCCGTGAAGCCCGTCGGGCCGATATTGACGCCATTGTAGGTCACGTTGACCTGTTCGCCCTGGAAACCGCGCATGGAGAACGACACGTCGTTCGGCGCGTCGCTGGCGGTCACGCCAGTTGCGCCTTTCACCGTGTCGATCGTGGTGTGGTAGCCCTGCTCCCGGATCGTTTCCGCTCCGACGACCTCGACGGTTGCGGGAATCTCCCGAGGGGGCAGCCCTAGCCGGCTCGCGCTGGGCGTAACTACATTTGTGTTCAGCGGCGTCGCCGGCACCTGCTGTTGCCCTTGCGAATGCGGTGACGCCTCGGCGATGGTTGAGGGTCGCGGATTTCTGTTTGTCCGAGAGATACGGCCTCTTTGCGAATTCGACCGCGTGGCCACTCTCGCCGTTGGTCGCCGCTGCGGCGCGTCAACGGTTATAGGCGGCAGCGAACTCGCCGGCTGGTTGGATGATGACGAAGGCGTCTGAGCTTGCGCCTCTGCCAAGCCAAAAGGCAGCACGCCTGCCAAAAGAGCTGATAGAGAAACCGAACACGACAGGTAACGCACGCTTGCCCCCACCCCGCGAACCGCCTCAACCACATCAAGGCTTCACAAGAGACATGTAATGTTATAACGTTACATTCGTCAAGGCAGCCCAACGAGCCTCGCCATGCGACCGCAGAGCGTGAAAAGCCGAATTCACCACTCTCTTTTGCTGGCGTGCCGAACGAGGCCACCTTCGATGAGCGGCCGACGTGGCCAGTGGAGGTGTACGAGAAACCATGCTCGATGCGATTGAAGTGACGAAGCAGTTTGGCGCCAAGAGTGCCCTGGATAATGTCTCGCTCAGCGTCCTGCCTGGCGAGATCTATTGCCTCTTGGGGGCGAACGGCGCGGGCAAGACGACGCTGGTCAATCTGTTCCTGAATTTTCTACAGCCGACATCCGGCAGCCTGCAAATCGGCAAGCTCGACGTCGTGCGTCACCCATTGGAGACGAAGCGGCTCCTTGCATATATCCCCGAACAGGTCACGCTCTATGGCGTGCTCTCAGGTCTGGAAAACCTGGCATTCTTCTCCTCACTCGCAATCGGACAGCATTTGCCGCGGCAGCGGTTGCTTGAACTGCTCGAGGCGGCAGGTCTGCCTCGCCAAGCAGCCGATGACAGGGTCGCGACCTACTCGAAAGGCATGCGTCAGAAGGTGGGAATTGCCATCGCACTGGCCAAGAATGCCAAAGCCCTCTTGCTCGACGAGCCCACCTCAGGACTTGACCCGTCCGCGGCCAACGAGTTCTCGGAGCTTCTCGTCAAGGCCAGCAATGACGGCGTGACCGTCCTGACGACAACACACGATCTCTTCCACGCGAAGCAGACCGGGACCCGCATCGGCATCATGAAGCAAGGGCGGCTGGTGGAAGAACTCAGGAGCGAGGAGGTCAGCCATGCCGATCTTGAAGCGCTGTACCTCAAGCACATGAAGAGTTGACGTGTTCGCAATCATCGCCGCCAAAGATCTTCGCGTGCTGACCCGCGACGGGCGTCTGCTCTGGGCCGGAGGGCTGGTCGTCATCCTCATGCTGGTGGCTCTGGCGGCCGGATGGAATCGGCAGGTTCAGCTGAATAGCGAACGGTCGGCAGGCCAAGCCCTCGACTATGACGCCTGGCTTCACCAAGGCTATCGGCACCCGCACGATGCGGCGGAACAGGGCATGCACGTGTTCAAGCCTGAACCATCGCTTGCCGTCTTCGATCCCGGCATTGGGCCATTTGTTGGCTCGACCGTCTGGCTACAGGCGCATCGCCAGAGCGAAGTCAAGTTCCGGCCGGCCCAGGATGCAACCGGCTTGCAGCGATTCGGCGAGTTATCGCCAGCTTGGCTTCTTCAGGTTTTGCTTCCCCTGCTCATTATCGTCATCGGCTTCAACTCTGTGAGCGACGAGCGCGAACGCGGAACGTTGCGCCAGCTTCTCAGCCTGGGCGCGCCCACGCGGAGCCTTCTTTACGGCAAAGCGGCGGCGCTCGCGAGCTGCGTTGGCATTCTGATTGCTCCAGTCGGCCTTGCGTTTGCAGTACTCATCGTTGCTCGCCTTCCCGCTGGAGAGCGCGTGGACGTGGTCTATCGGATTGCGTGGCTCGCGGCGGGATACGGCCTCTATCTCGGCTTTTTCGTGTTTCTGACCCTGGCGGTATCAGCCCTCGCGCGTTCGTCGCGGACCGCCCTGGTCTTACTCCTGGGCTTCTGGGTCGCCGCAACGCTGATTGCTCCGCGCACCGCCTCCGAAGCGACGAATTTGCTCCATCCCACGCCGTCCCGGCTCGACTTTGACAATCAACTCGCGCACGACGTGGCAGACGCTGGCCGCAAGGCCTGGTCGACCCATTTCGGTGCGCGAACGCCGTGGGATCCATCGGTTCCGCTCAGCAAGTGGGGCGCGGCGCTGAAAGTCGATGACGAGGCGGGTTACGGCGCACTTGATGAAAACTTCGGCAGGCTTTGGGACACATTCGAGCGTCAACAACGCGCGCAAGAGTGGGTCGGCCTTGTTGCCCCGGTCGTTGCACTGCGCGGCTTCTCCATGGGCCTGGCGGGAACAGACTTTTCCCAACACCGCGACTTCTCAACCGCAGCCGAAGCCCAACGGCGAAAGATTCAGAACATTGTCAGTGAGGACTTGATCGAACACGCCGATCGCTTGGGCAATGCGCATTTCACCTACAAGGCTGGCCCCGAGCTGTGGGCAACCGTGCCGCAATTCAAGTATGAACTTCCGTCTGTGTCGTTTGCCTTGGCGCACCATTGGGCGAGCCTTGCACTGCTCGCCGTCATGTTCTGCCTCTCCGTCGCGCTCGCGCAGTTTGCGCTCTCCCGTCCGCTGATGCGCTAGGCAGTTGAATGAAGACAATGCACCCTCGCCCGCTCTCCACCTTGTCGCTGATCGTACTGCACGAGGCCCGCATCCTTGTCCGCGATCGCACGCTGCTGTTGGTGTGTTGTGTTCTGGCTCTCATGGTGGGTTACGGACTATTTGTGGGACTGGCGCAAGCAACGCTCCGCGACCGCATGGTCAGTCAGGTCCTCAAACACGAACAAGAGGTCCACACGGCAAATAGCGGGACGCTCCAATCCGTTCTCGCTGGCCAGACCGCGCTGATACCGTTCTCCAATCCCGCGAACCCCGCTGCCATGGCCGGCACCTTGTCCGGGCGCTACGCCACAATGCCCAACGCACCACTCGCGGCGCTGGCGATCGGTCAGTCGGACATGATGCCCAATTATTACCGCATCACCTATTTGAGCAAAGTTCAGTTCATGTACGACACGGAAATCGAAAATCCCTGGAATCTGCTCAGCGGACACTTCGATCTCGCTTTCGTTATCATATTCGTGCTGCCTCTGCTGGTTACGACGCTCGGGTATAACCTGCTGTCGGCAGAGCGCGAACATGGCACCTTGCGCATGCTCTGTTCGCAACCGGTTTCCATCGCAACCTTGATGACCGGGAAAGTCGTCGTGCGCATGCTTGCGCTGCTGGCGATCGTTATTCCCTTGCCGCTCGTGGTCCTGCTTTTGATCCGTCCCGAAGCCCGCGGTGCGGAGCAACTGGTCTTGATGCTGTCGTGGTCGGCGCTGGTGGCGGCGTATACCTTGTTCTGGTTCGCGGTCGCGGCCTTGGTCAACACCGTTGGCCTCTCATCTTCGACCAATGCGTTGATCATGGTGGCACTCTGGACGATTCTTGTGCTCATCTTGCCGGTGACAATGAACCTTGCCGTGGGATTGGTTAGCCCGGCCCCCTCCCGCACCGAGTTGGCCAACCGCACGCGCGTCGCAACCGCCGAATCATTGCGCGAATACGAGGACCTCTATAGCGCGGATTATCGCTATGCCTCCGATCCGGAAGCGCTGCTGGTAAAAAATGAACGTATCGAAGTGCCTTCGCGCATGCGTGCATTTTTTCTGGCCAAGCAAAAAGTCGACGAACGAATCGAGCCGCTTTTGAAACGTTTTGATCAGCAACTGCTGCAACAGCAAAAACTTGTCGACAGGCTAAGCTTGCTATCGCCTGCGATGCTCGTCAATGAAGCACTGACCTCTATCGCCGGCACCGATTCACACCGTTTCCTCGCCTTCAAGGATCAGACAGAGGCTTTTCACAACGAATGGCGGCAGTATTTCTCTCCCAGGATCCAGGAGAGCCGCGCCATGACCATGCGTGACCTGTCATCATTGCCCCGGTGGCATTGGATTGAGATACCGGCAAGCGAAATCAACTGGAGCATCTGGTGGCGGGCCATGTTGATGCTGGCGCTCGCGTCCGTGCTTGGCGGCCTCGCGCTTGCGCGCTCGTCCCGCGGATCGATCGAATAACGGTCCAAAGCGTTTCCGATCAGGACACCTCTGGTACAGAGAGTCGCCAAAGCTATCTACAACTGCAGTGAAGCCGAGACAGGGTATGACGCTTGCCGCTGCTCGCCGGCAAGTACTCCTTACACCTAGCCGCGAGATTGACCGATCCTGCCACAAGCCATGGTTAGCGTTCGGGCGTACCCGCGCATTCCGCACACTCGCCCTCCACCTCGATCATCGGATGGCGGGGCCTGAAGCCGGTTGTTTTCGCTGCGCCCCGCAAGCCGCGCGCCACCAGTTCGGAGGCCGCCTCCTGAACCGCGCCACATTGCGCGCAAACCATGAAGACAACCGTTTCGCCTTCTCCGTGCAGATGATCGCAGGCGAAATAGGCCGAGCGGGACGCCAGCCGATGGACGCACCCTGCCTCCTGCAGAAATTCGAGCGCACGGTAGACCTGCACGGCTTTGAGCTTTCGCGCGTCACTCACTTTCTCTGCGATCTCGTAGGCGCTCATCGGCTTTCCGGACGCCGCAAGCAAGGCAAGCACGCTTTGGCGCATCGGCGTGAACGGCACCCCTTTCGATACTGCGTACGAGCGGGCGCGAGACTCAACTGCATCGCCATCGACGGGGTGACCATGCGTCTCTTCGTGCGCGCGAGTTCCGCGCGGATCTGGCTTGCGACGCATTCCGTTCACCTTGACGGTGTAACAGTATAACAGGTATTGTGCTGTTACAACATTACACCCAGGATCGTTCATGACCAAGTCCCAAACGGAGGAGCACGCCCTGCTCTCCGATGTGGTTGTTATGTTATAACATTACATATTCGGCTGTAACAGTTCAGGCTGAGGCGAGCATCGGATGGACGCGATTATCAAGACGTTAAGAACGGTCGTGCTTGCGGGACTCGTCTCACTATCACCGCTTGCTGCTGGTGCCGTGTCGACCAAGAAGCTCAATGTGGTCGCCAGCTTTTCGATTATTGGTGACTTTGCACGTCATGTGGGCGGGGACCGTATCGATGTCAGGTCACTCGTCGGAGCAAACGGCGATCCCCACGTTTACGAACCCAGGCCCGCGGACGTCCGAACGATTGCTGCCGCCGACATCGTACTCGTCAATGGCCTTCAGTTCGAAGGCTTCTTGAGACGTCTTATCGAAGCGAGTGGAACAAAGGCGCCGGTTGTCGAGCTTACGAAAGGAGTCCAGCCGCTCAAGAGCACTGAGCAGGCGCACAACCGCGAGCGATCTGGCCATCACCATCACCACGGCGACTATGATCCCCATGCGTGGCAAGCGGTTCCGAATGCCCGGATCTACGTCAAAAATATCGTAGACGCGTTCTGTTCGATCGATCCACCCGGCTGCACGACGTATGAGACAAATGCCAAAGCCTATGATGCAACTCTCAGCGTGCTCGATGAAGAGATCAGAGCGACGATCGCACGCATCCCGCCCCACAAGCGCGTTGTCATCACCGCGCATGACGCATTCGGCTACTTCGCTCACGAATACGGTTTGACATTTCTCGCGCCAGAAGGCGTTTCAACAGACGCCGAGGCCCCAGCGTCCGACATCGCCAGTCTCATCCGGCAAATCAAACGGGACAAGATCGCCGCGATCTTCGTGGAGAACATCACCGATCCCCGTCTCGTGCAGCGAATTGCCGCGGAAACGGGGTCGAAGGTCGGCGGAGAGCTCTACTCCGATGCTCTGTCCCGCCCCGACGGGCCGGCGGCCACCTACGTTGACATGATGAAGCACAACGCCTCGACAATCCGGAAGGCCATCGCGCCTGATGTCCCCTGATCGAACGCGTCTTATTCGGAATGCGAACGCTGCTTTGAGAGGAAAGATCCGATGACCAGAGTTCAATCCGGTACCATCGTTGTCCTTCTGGCCACAATCGCCCTCAACTGCGCTGCTTTGGCTGGCGAGAAGACGGCGTGGCGCCTGTTCGTCTCCGACCATTCCGAGCCAATTGTGAATGTCATCGATCTCCTCAAGCAGGAGAAGATCGAAACCTATGCAACCAAAGCGCCAGCTCGTCTCTACCGCAGCAAGACCGGACGGACGGTCCTTGCCGTGCAGAGAGGTGCGGACGTGGTCACAGCGATTGATAGTGGCATATCATTTGACGATCATGGCGATCACGGCGACATCAAAGTCAAGGCGCCGCGATTGCTTGGCCTTGAGATCGCGGGCAAGCAGCCATCGCACGTGGTCGAGTATGGTGGTGAGATCGCGATCTTCTTCGACGGCGAGGGCCGCGCTCGAATCGCATCCGAAAGGATGATCCTGGAATCGAAGTCTGTTCTGCGCGAAACCGCACCGGGGATGCCTCACCATGGGGTAGCGGTTGCGAGTGATCGCTACACGCTCCTTTCCGAGCCTAACGTCAAGAACTCAGATGCATTGCCCATTGGCATTAAGATCGTCGACAAGTCCGGTGCGCAAATCGGCGGCGTTCATTCGTGCCCGGACCTGCACGGCGAAGCAACATCAGGAAACGTCCTTGTTTTCAGCTGCGCTACCGGACTTCTCGTTGCCAGCATGGATGGGTCCGCGCCGCAGGTTAAGCACCTTCCCTACGCCGCCGCGCTGCCAAGCGGCAAGACGACCACCATGCTTGGCGGACGAGGCTTGCAATACTTCCTTGGCAATTACGGGGCGGACAAGGTCGTTCTGATGGAGCCGACTGAAGCGGAGCCGTTTCGCCTCGTGACATTGCCAATGCGGCGGGTGGATTTTTCCGTGGATCCAGTCCGAGCAAAATTCGCGTACATCTTTACCGAGGATGGACGCTTGCACCGATTGGACGTTATCGCCGGAAAGCTCGACGGATCGCTACGAGTGACCGAGCCCTATTCCATGGATGGTCATTGGAATGATCCGCGACCGCGGCTGGCAGTCGCTGGTGACAAGATCGCTGTGACTGATCCGGCAAGAGGCGTCGTTTCGCTCGTCGACGCAATGAGCCTCACCAAGGCCGGTGAAATCCGCCTCGGCGGGACACCCTTCAACATTGTTGCGGTCGGCGGGTCAGGTCAGACTCATGACGATTAGCAGCTGATCTGAACCAACGCGGCCTTTGCAGAGCGTGGCGACATCCGAGCCGAGTGCAAGATACGTGGACAAGAGAGCTGTTGCGTTGCAGTCAAGAGTGCACCTTCTGAACATTGTCGGCCTCGTCAGCATGACTGTCTTGTCCAGTTCGGACCCAGCTTTTGCGGTGAGCCAGTCATCGGCCGTGCCGGCCTGGTTGCAACCCCATGTCGGCGACAGCGAAGGTCAAATCGCACCCGTGGTCTTGGAGAGAGCTCGCGCGCTCTACCTGAAAAAGGTGCGTGCAGGCACAGTCAGAAATCCCTGTTACTTCGCCATGGACGCTACGCGGCCCAACTATGCAAGTGAAGGCAATTTGGGGCGCCGGTTCTACATTATCTGCGAGGCCGACGGGTCGTTTCGCGCAGTTTCAGCAGGTCATGGCAGCGGTCGCGATCTGAAAGGCATCGCGGATACTGCAAATGGGAAGCGGTGCGCGAAGAACTTCGGCAATGCGATCGATTCCAACCTGACAGCCGGTGGCGCCTATGTGACAGCCGAGACGAAGACTTCCGTCAAAGGCTATTACCGCGCTTCAGCAAAGCAAGACGCGATCCTCATACGCTCGTTCGTTCAGTTTGACGGTGAAGGTGAGACCGCGAATGCCAGAGAGCGCGCGATCGGTGGACACGCGGCCGTATCACTAAAGGGAGTATGTCTTCGAAGGAATCCGCGCAGCCCCTACGCAAGTCATGACGGTTACGTTCCATTTGGAACACTGGTCGATTACTCTGCAGGCCGCAGCAATGGTTGCACCAGTTGGTCGCCATCAGACGCCGAGCAAGTCATCGCGTTGATGAAAGACAATCCCAGCACGGTCTACATTTATCCTGAATCACACGACATCGACGCCATCGCGCAGGCGGTTGCGGCTGACGAGTTGCCATCGCGCCGAGGGCTATACTGGAACCGATCCTGCTTGAAAGAAATCAGGTCACCGAAATTTTGGTCAAGATCGGCTCTCGAGCCGATCCTTGCTCAGTACAAGAAGGATCATCCGGTGCCGCCGACGCCGGCACCGATTTGTAAGGAGCCGTGAAATCGGCGACAAAGGTGTGGACCTTTGGACCTGGGCGACATCGAGTTGGATCGCTTCTGCCCACCCGCCGCTGTCAGAACTTGAAGGACGCTTCGAGTTCGAGAAGCGCCGCCCATGAACTGTCGGAGAGCGCGACCACCAATCGATGGAAATCGTGGGAAATCGTAGTTTGGCGTAGAAGATCGAGGCCGTGGTAGCGGGGGGAGCGACTCGAACCACCGACCGGAGCAATTTTCGTTCTCTTAGCCAAGCCGCGCTGACGCTTAATCAGAGTCAGCTAATGGAAAGAACAATGCTATGTCCGAGGATAACGCAGCAAAGCCTACGAAAACCGCTAGATGCAGGCTGTTTCGAGGGCGATTCAACAAGGGCTGGACCGAAACCACCGGTGCAGTTATATGATCGGGACCATTTGCGAAGCATTTGCAAAAGTTTCAACAAGAAACGATGTAATATCAATGGTTTATGGGGAATGGTGTAACGGTAGCACAACAGACTCTGACTCTGTTTGTCTAGGTTCGAATCCTAGTTCCCCAGCCAACCGCGCTCTCACCCGGCAGCCACCACCGGCAACTCCGCAATCATGCGAATGCCCGGCCGTTTCCGCCAATGAATCTGCGCGGGTTCAACCGCCAGCTTCAGCCTCGGCCAGCGCGTGAACAGCGCCTGCAGCGCGCACATTCCTTCGATCCGCGCAAGCTGGTGGCCGAGGCAGAAATGTATTCCCGTCCCGAACGCGAGATGCCGGTTTGGCCGCCGCTCGAGATCGAGGCGTTCGGGGCCATCGTTCGCCTGCGGGTCGAGATTGGCCGCGACGACCATCGCCATCACCCGATCACCCTTCTTCAATTTCACGCCGTCCACATCGACGTCATGGCGCACATAGCGCGGCTTTGAAAATTGCACCGGCGAGACGAAGCGCAAAAATTCTTCCACCGCAAGGCCAGCGCGGCTCCAATCCGCCGCCAGCCAATCACGCCGCGCAGGATCTTTCAGCAATTCGAACACCGATCCGCTGATCAGATGGGTGGTGGTCTCGGAGCCCGCCCCCAGCAAGAGAAACACCATCGAGACCATTTCGTCCGGCGTGATCCGCCCGCCTTCCTTCTCGACCCGCACAAGCTCGGCAATCAATCCTTCGCCGCCCTGTTCCCGGGCGACCTGCAGACGCACTTTCAGATAGCGCCGCATCTTCATCATTCCGCCGATCAACCGCAGAAGGCCGAACGCGTTGGTGAGATTCGCGATTGAATTGGCCCAGGCGATGAAT
Organism: Bradyrhizobium sp. AZCC 1719; assembly: GCF_036924525.1. Taxonomy (NCBI): domain Bacteria; kingdom Pseudomonadati; phylum Pseudomonadota; class Alphaproteobacteria; order Hyphomicrobiales; family Nitrobacteraceae; genus Bradyrhizobium; species Bradyrhizobium sp. AZCC 1719. The sequence goes on from NZ_JAZHRU010000001.1 coordinate 6,187,882, forward strand.
TTCGGCCGGTCGGCCGACGGCAGGCCGAGTAGTTCGCAGATCACCGCAAGCGGCAACATCCGCGCATAACGCTGCACCAGATCGGCGGGACTTCCCGCCGCAAACAATTCATCGGCGAGGCGATCGGCGATGGCGCGGATGTGTGGTTCCATGTCCATCACGGCTCGGCGACGGAACGCTTCGTCGACAATGTCGCGCAGCCGCGTGTGATCCGGCTCGTCCATTGTGAGCATGTTGTTGGCGAGTGCCCCGATTAACTTCGGCATCCACCAGGGCAAGCCGACGAGCGAGCCACCCTCCTTGCGCAGCGTGAAGGTCCTGCTGTCCTTCAGCACGCGCGCCGCCGCCTCATAGGTCGTGGTGACCCAGAGCCGGCCAAGAATGGGAAACTTTGTTGCTACCACAGGGCCGACGGCGCGCAGTTGCGCGACGCCCGCCTGTGGGTCACGCAAAAAAGCCTCGCTGGTGAAATCCACAAGCTCTGCCATCGACCACCCACGACGTCATTCGCACGTTCGCATCAAGATGGTGCGCAGCATCGCGGGCGCAAGGCCGGTCATCTTCCCCATTCTTTAGACGTCCGCTGACCGAGGGCGGGCAAACGTCGCCTCACACCGGCGGCGTGCCGTGGGTGTGAAACGACTCGATCGTCTTCAGCCCCCAGGCCTGCCCCTTCTTGCGTTCCTCCTCGGTCCAGACGATCGGCTTCCAGTCGGGCGCGAGAATGAGCCGGGCCCCGGCATTGGCGACTTCGACGCGGTTGCCGCCGGGCTCGTAGACGTAGAGAAAGAAGGTCTGCTGGATCGCGTGCTTGTGCGGACCGGTCTCGATGTGCACGCCGTTCTCGAGAAAGATATCGGCGGCGCGCAAAATCTCCTCGCGGCTGTCGAGCGCGTAAGTGACGTGGTGGAAGCGGCCGGCCTTGCCGTAGTGGTCGCGGGTATAGGCGAAGTCGTAGCTCTTGTTCGACATCGTCATCCACATCGCGGCTTCCGTTCCGTCGTTCAGCACGATCTGTTCGGTGGTGCGCAAGCCCAGATAGTTTTCGAAGAAGAGCCGGTTCGCCTTGATGTCGACGGCGAGGCAATTGAGGTGATCGAGCCGGCGAACATTGACGCCGCGCGCCGGAAAGCGTTGCGCCTGGTTCTTCAACGCCGGCTTGAGTTCGGGCGGCGCCTGATACCATTCGGTTTCGTAGTAGAGCTCGACGATATGGCCGTCGGGATCGCGACAGCGGAACGTCGGCCCCTGTCCCATATCGCCATTGATCCAGCCGATGTCGAAGCCAGAGCCTTTCAGCGCGGCGACGCGACGCTCCAGCGCCTGCGGGCTGCGCGCGCGCAACGCCATGTGCTCCATTCCGGCAGTTTTCGAGGCCGTCAGCTTCAGCGAATACCGCTCGTAATCGTCCCAGCCGCGCAGGTAGACCGACTCGCCCTTCCGGCCGCTGATCGTCATGCCCATGACGTCGACGAAGAATTTCAGGCTCTCGTCCGGCTTCGGCGTCAGCAATTCCATGTGGCCGAGATGGGCGAGATCGAAGATCGGCTCGGGGGTCATGTCGGTTCTCCTGATCGAGTTCGTTATACCCCGCCACCGGGTCTCGCCTTCGGCGAGCCCGATGACAGGCTCCAGCGCGGTATCCAGTACGCCGTGCTGTCGCGAACAAATCCGAAGCGACGCGGCGTACTGGATCATCCGCCTTCGCGGATGATGACAGCTGTGCGGGTGGCTACCAGAGCGCCCGCGTTACATCGTCGAACAACTCCTCCACCGCTAGCGCACCCGGAATGAGTTTTTGCTGCGCGGAGTAATCGATAATCAGTTGCAGCGAACGCTGCATCTCGTCCCGGCTGAAGCGCGGCGCTGCTGGCGAAGCGGTCGCGGACTCGGCAAGCAGCCGATGCACCTCCCGCACAGCATCCGGATGTTCCTCCGACAATCTCCGGCTCACCACCACCATATGATTGATCGGCACCACCCCGTGCTTCCCAAACCAAGCCTTCTCTTCAGCAGCGGCATCGGCAAACAGCGGCTTCAAATCCGGATGATCCGATTTTTCGCCGAGCACCGCATCGAGTTCGCCGTCGATCAGCATCTGGACAATCTGCTTGCCCGCAGGCGCCCGTCTGGTCGTATCGACGAATTCGGCGACATGGGCCTCCTCGAACGTCACCCACTCGATCGAATCGAGATCGACGCCATAGTCATTGGCAAGGATGCCGCGTAGCCATGCGCCGGTCGTCGTGGTGAAGGAACGAATACCAACGCGCTTGCCCTTGAGGTCGCGTGGCGTAATCTTGCCCGCGCCTTTGCATTGTAAAGCGCATGCCCATGCTGAAAGCGGGCCAATACGACATCGGGCAGCAGCACCATCGGCTTGCCGAACGATTTTGCCATTAGATAAGTGACGATCGCCATCTCCGAGACGTCGAACGCCCCCTCGCGGACCATCGGCTTAAAACCCTTGTTGGTCGGCGAATACGGCGCGAAATCGAACTCGACCAGATCCGATCTGATCGATCCATTCTTGAGCGCGGTCGTGCCGGGATGGTCGCCAAGCAAGGTGCGCAGGTGCATCGACACCTCAGTCCTCCTCCAGCTCGTCGACATAGATCAGCCCCGCCTTCGCCAGCGGCTCGCGCATCTTGTACATATCAAGCCCGAGCACGCCCGCGGCGAGTTGCTTGCGCTTGCCGTCTTCGTCGGCGACGCGCTTCTCGCCCTTGGCGACGACATCGGCGGCGTCCTTGCGTCCGATCACCACGACGCCATCGTCATCGGCAACAACCACATCGCCCGGCTTCACATTGATACCGGCGCAAACCACGGGAACGTTGACGGCGCCGAGCGTCGCCTTCACGGTCCCCTTGGCCGAGATCGCCTTCGACCACACCGGGAAACCCATTTCGCGAAGCGATTTGGCGTCGCGAACGCCGGCATCGATGACGAGGCCTCTTACGCCGCGCGCCATCAATGAGGTCGCCAGCAGATCGCCGAACATGCCGTCGGTATTATCCGTCGTGCAGCCGACCACCAGAATATCGCCGGGCCGGCACTGCTCGACCGCAACATGGATCATCCAGTTGTCGCCGGGCTGCGCCAGCACGGCGGTGCCTGATGTCTCAGCCCCGCTCCAGACCGGGCGCAGATAGGGCTTCATCAGGCCGAAACGGCCATAGGCCTCATGCGCGGTGGCAACGCCGAGCGCGCCGAGCCGTTTCACGAGCTCGGGCTCTGTGCGCTTGATATTGCGGACGACGACCGTCTTCATGCCAGTTCCTCCATCGCCATCGGGAACAACCGCTGATAGGCCTCGCCATACGTCATTGGCTTGCCGGTGTTGCGGCCACCCTGCACGCCCCGCTGCAGCGCGACCCGCTCGTAATAGGCCCAAAGATGCTTCTGGGCCGCGAGAATTTCGAATGTCTTGCGCTTGATATCCCAGACCTCGTCGATGTTGAGGATCACCTGCGGCTTGAAATTGCACATCTCCGGCTGATGCGGCTCGAACAGGAACACCGGCGGCGCCGCATAGGTGTATTTCGCGCCGGGTTTGTGGCCCATCGCCTGCGCGACCACGCGGGTTTCCTGCGCGAAGTGCGCCGCGTTCGGATGATCAAAGTTGTAGGGATCCTCCAGCGCATGGGTGAGCACGAAGGACGGATTGAGCTCGCGGTAGATATCGACCATGCGGTCGAAATGCGCCTCCGTCAGCCGCAGCGGATAATCTCCCGCGTCGAAGAACTCGATTTCCGCGCCCAGCATCTCCGCTGCGCGCTGCGCCTCGTCGCGCCTTCCGGCCTTCACCTTCTCCATCGTCGCGCCGGATTCTTTCCAGGCGAACTGGCTTTCGCCGCGCTCGCCGAACGAGAGGCAGGCAATCTTGATGCGATAGCCCTTCTTGGCGTGCAGCGCGATCGCGCCGCCCGCGCGCCAGACGAAATCGCCGGGATGCGCCGTAACGACAAGGCCCGTTTTTCCAGCATTGCTCATGATCGGGATTTCCTCCTTCGATTGTTGCACGTTGCCGGCCGCACCGGCAGCATGACTACTGTTTGGCAATTCCTGCCCGCTCGATCACATCAGCCCACTTGTCGATATCGGCCTTGAGCCGTTCCTGGATTTCCTCGGGCGAGCTGGCCTTGGCCTCGATGCCGAGATCGAGCGCGCGCTTCTTCAAGTCGGGCATTTCGAGCACTTCGCGCAGCGCGGCGTTGAGCGTCCTGATCACCTCCGGCGGCGTGCCCTTCGGCGCAAAGATCGCGTTCCAGGACCGCGCCTCGAAATCCCCGCCGCCGGCTTCCTTCACCGTCGGCACGTCAGGCAGGAACGTGGTGCGCAAGGGCCCTGAAGACGACACGGCAATCGCCGCCTTGTCGGCAATATGCGATCGCACCGCGCTGTAGTTTTCGATCGCCATCTGGATATCGCCACGCAACAGCGCGATCAGCACCTCGGGCGAACTGCGGAACGGCACGATCGTAACATCGACGCCGGCGGTCGATTTGAACAATTGCGCGGCGAGGTTCTGGGTCGATCCGACATTGATGGTGCCGACATTGAGCGCGCCGGGCTTTTGCTTCACTGCCTTGATGAAGTCAGCCAGCGTCGGATACGGCGAGCCAGCCTGGGTGACGAAGATGAAGTCGAAATAGCCCATGCTCGAAACCGGCACGAAATCGGTCACCGGGTTGAACGTCAGGTTCTTGAACAGCGATACGGAAATCGCGGTGCCGTTGCTGAACAGCGCCAGCGTATGGCCGTCCGCGGGCGCGGACAGCACAGCGCGTGCCGCATTGATGCCTCCGGCGCCCGGCATGTTCTCGATGACGAAGCGCTGGCCGAGCTTCTCGCCGAGTTTTTCGGTAACGAGCCGCGCCGTGACGTCGGCGACGCCGCCCGCGCCGAACGGCAGGATCAGCCGGACCGGTCGGTTCGGATAGCTTTGCGCGTGGGCGATTTGCGGCAGCAACAGCGCTGCCGCCAGTGCGGCCATGCCGGCGATCAACGCGCGGCGTCGACTCAGGCTATGCTGCTTTCGTTTGTTCGCCATCGCACGCGCTCCTTCAAAACTCGAACAGCCGCGCCGGATTATCGACCAGAATCTTCTGCTGCAGTTCCGGTTCCGGTGCAAACAGCGGAATGAGATCGACCAGATCGCCATCGTTGGGCATCACCTTCACATTGGGATGCGGCCAGTCGGTTCCCCAGATCACGCGGTCCGGCGCCGTCTCGACGATGCGGCGCGCGAACGGCACCGCGTCGTGAAATGGCGGCCCGCCGGAGGACACCCGCTCGCAACCGCACACCTTCACCCAGCATTTCTCGTCACGCTTCATCAGGTCGATTAGCGTCCGGAACGGAAGCTGGTCGAGACCGTCGGATGCCTTGACGCGCCCCATGTGATCGATGGTGTAACGCACCGGCAATTTTGCCAGCATCTCGGCATATTCGGGCAAGTCGATCGCGTCGAAATGCAGGTCGATGTGCCAGCCGAGCGGCGCGACCATCGCGACGATACGGTGGAACGCCGCCATGTCGGGCACCCCGCCGAGATGGCGCACGAAGTTGAAGCGGCAGCCGCGGAAACCTCCCTCGTGCAGCTCGCGAAGGCCGCGCTCGGTGATGGTATCGTCGATATTGGCGACAGCGCGAAAGGTCCCGTTGCTGACGGCAATGGCGTCGAGCGCCACGCGATTGTCTGTGCCGTGCACGCTGGCATTGACGATGACGGCGCGGCCGATCCCGAGCTTCCTGTGCAGCGCCCGGAAATCCTCGAGCGGCGCGTCCGGCGGCGTATAGGGCCGTCCGGGCGCGTAAGGGTATTTGTCGCCGGGGCCGAAGATATGGGTGTGCGCGTCACACGCCAGCGCCGGAAGCTTGAATTTTGGCGTTCGCGTGTTGGGATCGGGTCCGGGAATTGTGGGCTTGTTCATGATGCCTTCTGCAGTGCTCGGTTCGGGCAGGTACTTAGTCGGGTGAATTTTCCTTCCGCTTTCGAGCGGTACCCACCGCGTACGGTTGTATTGACTTGGTCCGGCGTGACGCGCCGTCGATGTAATTGATGTCGGATGCCTGCAGTGAGGCGACGGTCGCCGAGACGATTTGCTCGATCGCTTCCGCCATATCGGCGCCGTCGGCTTCGCCGCGGGACAGCCGCGTCACCCGCTCCGGATTGACGAGGGTGTAATAGAGCGCGCCGAGCAGGAACTGCGACCGCCAGACGATCGTCGTGCGCGGCAGATGCGGCAGGCTTTCCGCGATGGCATCGATGAATGCGTTGGTGGTGTCGTCGAAGATCTCCGCGATGATGCGCCCTACCACCGCGTTGCCTTCGGCCGACATCACCGCGCGCAGCCGCGTGAATCGTGCCCCGCCACCGGCAAGATCGCTGCTCGACGAAAACGCCGGCTGCACATAGGCGCGCACGATCGCTTCCAGCCGGTCCTGAATGTCGCGCACGCGCCTTGCCGCCACCAGCAGTTCGATGCGGCGCTTGTTCATGGGGCCGCAATGGCGCTTGTAGATTTCGAGCAGCAGCCCGTCCTTGCTCTTGAAGTGATAGGTGATGCTGCCGGGATTGGCGCCCGCCTCCAGCGCAATGTCGCGGATCGACACGGCATTGAAACCGCGCGTCGAGAACAACAGCTCCGCCGCGCTCAGGATGGCTTCCCGCATGTTGGGGTTTCGCGTCATGGCATTTGCTTTCTGCTCTCGAGTTTTGTACATTTGTACAAAATATCAGGTCTAGTCAACAAACGCCTAGGTGGGCGAGCAAACCACCGCGATAGACCGAAGGTGCAGTGAGATCGTCGAGCCGGCGTTGCGCGGTCAGATCATCGCGCATTCGCCGGTGCATGCACGTGCCAGAGATCGGCGCGCCAGTGCAGCACGATCGCCAGCATCAGCGCGAGACCGGCCGCCGCATAGACTGTGCCGGTCGCGGCAAATCCGATCTCGTCGATCAGGCTGCCGGCGGCCAACAGGCCGATCGGCAGGCCGTAGATCACCATCATGCGTACGCCCATCACCCGGCCGCGGAAATTCTCGCTCGCGGTCCGCATCAGGATGACGGCGATCGAGATCATGGCGAGGCTTTGCGAAAAGCCCGCCACCACCAGGCACACGATCGCGGTCGGCACCGTCTGCATCTGCACAAACACCAGCAGGGTCGCGTACCAGACGACGGTCGCGCCGATCATCAGCCGCGCCACCCGGATATCGCGGATCAGGCTCAACACGATCGAACCGGCCAGCGAGCCGATCGCAAAGCTCGCCGACAGATAGCCAAGCCCGGTCTGGTTGGTGCCGTAGATCGCCTTGGCGATATAGGGCAGCAGGCCGTTGGAGAGCGGATAGGCCGTCAAATTGGCCAGAAATGCCACCCAGAGCGCGGCCTGCATCCGCGGCGTGGTCCAGACATAGGCGACCCCCTCCTTGAGATCGCGCAGCGGCGAGCGCTGCAACGCCTCGCTGGCAGCCTCGCCCGCGAGTTGCGGCTTTGCCGGCGCCACGATGCACAGTGTCAGCGCGGTTGCGGTGAGATAGAGACAAACGATCGCCACATAGGCCGGGCCCATGCCGAGCGCGGCAAACAAGCCGGCACCGCTCAGCGCGCCGGCGATGCGCGCGGTATCCATCGTGGTGCGCGAGATACTGATCGCCCCGATCAATTGGCCATGCGGCATGATGGTCGCAACCAACGCGCCACGCACGCCAAGGTCCGATGGGCGGACGATGCCCATGACGGCGGCGACGATGAAGACATAAAGCGGCGCGAGGTGGCCGGACAGCGCCAACGCCATCAGCACCGCGGCCAGCACCGCGTAGGTCGCGCGCATCATGCCTAAGAGATCGCGGTGACCGATCCGGTCGCCGACGACGCCGAATATCGGCGCAACCAGCGTACCGACATAGCCGAGCGAGGCGAACACGGTGAGCAGCAGGACCGAGCCGGTCTCGACCAGCACGTACCAGCCGAGAATAATCAACTCCATCTCGAACGCCCAGGAGGTGAGCAGATCGGCCGGCCACTGAAAACGGTAGTTCCTGACGCGGAATGGTGCGAGCGCGGAAGATCGCGCGGGCTCGCTCAAGATGCGTTGTCGCGAGTCATCGCGGTCCACCCTGCCCTGCTTCTTGTTTTTCGTTCTCCGTCGATAGCAAGCTGTGCCCAGCGTTTCAAGCAGCAGACATCGCTCTGCCGGTATGCGTTAGCAACAGCCGTCTCACCTCCGCGGCCGATATCGCGGGGCTGACGGCAAACTCATCGCCGCCAAGCCGGGCCGCCACGTCGGTTTCCCTCAAGCAACCGCGCAGGCGATCGGCGACGCCTTTGAGCAATTCATCGCCGATCGGATGGCCGAGCGCGTCGTTGACGCTCTTGAACTCGTCGATGTCGATATAGAGCACCGCCAATTGCTCGCCCGGCCGGATCGCTGCAAGCGAATGTTCCAGCCCCGCCAGGCAATTTCTGGTCGCTTTCGATGCTCACCCGAGATGCTTCTCCGCGCGAAATCGCCAATCCGCGGGCGGTTGGCGATCGGTCATGCAGACGCAAGCCGGAATCCCGTTTTCCCGCCCAGCGATATTGGTACGAAGGACAATGGAAGGCGCGTTACAACTTGCGGTTAGCAATCGGTTACGTCGATACACGGGCTGGCTCCAATCACCATCGCCACTAACAGGTTATCGAGAGGTGACCCTTGGCTGGTCCTCTCCTTCGAAATGGTAAACGAAAGATTAATTCGCAGCAGAGCTCGCGCGACCCAACAAATGCGAGAAAACCCTGATTTTCCAAGCCTAACTCGCAATCGGAGCGTGAGATCGGACTCCGCTGCAAATACGGATCCTGACCGGGATGCCGCTGATTTAGCTGATACGGAACCACGCCGGTTTAACCGTTTCGCTAGTCGGGGCCGCCCATAATGCAGGCCAGACCCCAATTCATGAGATCCAGGTTCAACACCGTGACATCCTTCGGACGTGTGATTTCCGTGCGCGGCTCCCTCGCCCGGGTCGGACTTCTGGCGACAGGCCAGATGCCCCTTTCCGAAGTGCGCGCCACCGTCGGCCGCTTCATCAGTATTCGCTGTGCGACATCCACCACCATCATCGCCATGCTTACCGAGGTGTCGTGCGAGAATCAGCCAAGTTCTGATGAATACATCGCGACCGCATCGGTCGACCTGCTCGGCGAAATTTTCGGCGGCGACCGCCCGAAATTCCAACGCGGCGTCACCAATTATCCGACGATCGGCGACGCCGTCGACATCGTCACCGCCCAGGACCTTCGCACCGTCTATGCACCGAGCGGGTCGGACCAGATCAATGTCGGCACCCTGCAGCAGGACCGCTCGGTGATCGCCTATGTCGACGTCGAGGAAATGCTCTCCAAGCACTTCGCGGTCCTCGGCTCCACCGGCGTCGGCAAATCGACCAGCGTGTCGCTGCTGCTCAACGAGATTCTGAAGGCGCGGCCGAACCTGCGGGTTTTCCTGCTCGACGTGCACAACGAATATGGCCGCTGCTTCGGCGATCGCGCGGTCGTAATGAACCCGCGCAATTTGAAACTGCCGTTCTGGCTGTTCAATTTCGAAGAGATCGTCGACGTGCTGTTCGGCGGCCGCCCGGGCGTGCCGGAAGAGCTCGACGTCCTCGCCGAAGTCATTCCGATGGCGAAGGGCATCTATACCCAGTATCAGAACTCCGATCGGCTCGGGCTCAAGCGCATGGATCCCAAGTCGGGCGTCTACACCGTCGATACGCCGGTGCCGTATCGCCTCGTCGACCTGATCTCGCTGATCGACGAGCGGATGGGCAAGCTGGAGAACCGCTCCTCGCGCATCATCTATCACAAGCTGATTTCGCGCATCGAGACCGTGCGCAACGATCCGCGCTACGCCTTCATGTTTGACAACGCCAATGTCGGCGGCGACACCATGGCGGAAGTCATCAGCCATCTGTTCCGGCTGCCTGCCAACGGCCGGCCGATGACCATCATGCAGCTCGCCGGCTTCCCCGCCGAAGTTGTCGATTCCGTGGTGTCGGTGCTGTGCCGCATGGCTTTCGATTTCGGCCTGTGGAGCGACGGCGTGTCGCCGCTGCTGTTCGTCTGCGAAGAGGCGCACCGTTACGCCTCGGCCGACCGCAACATCGGCTTCGGGCCGACGCGCAAGGCGGTGTCGCGCATCGCCAAGGAGGGGCGCAAATACGGCGTCTATCTCGGCCTCGTCACCCAGCGTCCGGCCGAACTCGACGCCACCATCATTTCCCAGTGCAACACGCTGTTTGCGATGCGCCTTGCCAACGACCGCGACCAGGCGCTGCTGCGCTCGGCGGTCTCGGACGCCGCAGCCAACTTGCTGTCGTTCGTGCCCTCGCTCGGCACCCGCGAGGTGCTGGCCTTCGGCGAAGGCGTGGCGCTGCCGACGCGGCTGCGCTTCAAGGAGGTTCCGGTGCATCAATTGCCGCGCAGCGAGGCGACCATCGCGACCGTGCCGTCGGTTTCCGCCGGCCATGACATGCATTTCGTCTCGGCCGTGCTGGATCGCTGGCGCGGCGCCACCTCGCACCGGGACGTGCCGAACGATCCCTCGATCAACGATCGCCCTGCCGCCCGCGTCATGACGCCGGTCGAAGCGCCGATGCTGCAGCCCTCGATGGGGCTCGATCCCGACCGCTTCTCGCTGCTGAAAAAGCCGCTGCGCTGAGACATAACAGTTTCGCGCGATTGCTCCGCGCGGGGCGGTGTCCACTGCCCCCGAAAACGCGATATGGTTCCGGCAACGCCGCATCCCGCGGCCTTAGCCGGAACCCTTTTATGTCCAAGCCTGCCGCCAAACGATTTCAGCCGCCCGCCATCGACAAGCTTCCGGAGGACATCCGCACGCGAATTCTCGCAGTGCAGGAGAAGTCCGGCTTCGTGCCGAACGTGTTCCTGACGCTGGCCTACCGGCCCGACGAATTTCGCGCCTTCTTTGCCTATCACGACGCGTTGATGGAGAAAGACGGCGGGCTGACCAAGGCCGAGCGCGAGATGATCGTGGTGGCGACGTCGGCCGCCAACCAATGCCATTACTGCGTGATTGCCCACGGCGCGATCCTGCGCGTCCGGGCGAAAAACCCCGTGATCGCTGACCAGATCGCGGTCAACTATCGGAAGGCCGACATCACGCTGCGGCAGCGCGCCATGCTCGACTTCGCCATGAAGGTGAGCCGGGCGGCGAACGAGGTCTCCGAGGCCGATTTTGCCGAGGTCGCCAGCCACGGTTTTTCCGAGGACGACATCTGGGACATCGCGGCCATTTCGGCCTTCTTCGCGCTGTCGAACCGGCTGGCCAACGTCACCGCGATGCGCCCGAACGACGAGTTCTATATGATGGGGCGGCTGCCGAAGCAGGGCTGAGCCCGGCGTCGTTACGGTTCCATCAGACGTTGCGGAGATGGATGGCTGTCCTGCGGTTTGCAAGATTTCATGTTGGAAGCGCTGCCGCCGTGCTAAAAAGACAGCAGGATTTTTCGTCGGACGAGCGCAGTGAAAACCCAGCGGCCCATTACCACGGACGATGAGCACGTGGTGCTCAAGTTCCGGCCGCGTACCTCGGCCCACCCACCGGGCGGGCGGGAAGAACCTAGCCAGGTCAAGGGGCCGCAAACCGCGAACGATCTGTCCCGCTACGAACGGTCGCGCGACGAGGGCGACGACTTCCGTCACCGCATGCTCGCCAACATCGCAGCGCTCGCCTTCACCGTCGCCCTGACCGCGATCGGCATCTGGCTTGCGGTAAGCATCGCCGATCTCCGCAAGACCCAGGATTGCGTCCTGATGGGCCGCCGCGACTGCGCAAGGATTTCGGTGGCGCCGCAGGGGTAGCCTCCTGTTCGATGTTCACAGCCGTCATGCGTCCGGCATCCAGGATATCCATTACGCCGCGGCCTACCCACGTCATTGCGAGCGCAGCGAAGCAATCCACATTTCGGCTCGGGGATAGATGGATTGCTTCGCTTCGCTCGCAATGACGGTGGATGCGATTTCGCGTTCTCGCGACGCATTGCGCCCGAGGCTTGCACGACTCTTCTCCCAACGAGAGGGAGCAGGGAATGCCGGGTGCTTGCTGCACCCGCGGTCTCGTGTGCAGTATGCGCAAAGCAAAGCGCACACGAGCATACAGGTACAGCCGGGGCACGCCGGCATTCCCTGCGCAATGGATTGACGGCTTATGCCGTGCTCTCCCTGGAGACGAATTCCTCTTGCCTCCATCGCTGCCGGCTTGATGGCTCATTCGATCCGGTCGGTTCGAATGCGCCACCGGCAGCTTGGCACCAGCCACGGGTGTCAGGACCACACGGTTTTGCCGTACGCTTCAGCGCCGTACGTCCTGCGCGCCGTGTTCGCTCACGGCTCGATGCCGCCCAGCGAACAACCTCTCGCGCCTGACGCTGCCGCGTCCACCGCATCCCGCCCCACGTTCGTGACGATGGCCAACGCCCCTCTTGTCGGGACGGGACGGCGAAACTTGTACGGCTGATTTGGGTCTGCGGAGAAGCGGAATATTTTTGATTCCCGACCTTGACATGATTTCTGAAAATCAGAAGTGATTTGCCACGGGTTGATATGTCACAGGGTACTTCCTAAGATTGCGCTTGCGCAAAAGAGCAAATCAGTTTGCGGCGCACCCGTTCGCCGTCGCACCGAACGGGAATAAAGTGTAGGGTGCACAACATCCTGCTACGTCAAAATCACAAACAAGACGAAGAATACGAGGGAGGCACCATTGAGACTTTCAATCGCTGTCACAAGCCTTGTTCTCGCGATGCTCCTTTCGATTCCGGCGCTGGCACAGACGAGGGCTCTGGTGACCGAAGAGATGATGGTCAAGACTTCAGATCCCGGCATCGAGATTTACGTCCGCAACAAGCGGCCGGCGGATATGACTACCTTCCACCCGGAGCAGACCGTGCTTTACGTTCACGGCGCGACCTATCCTTCGGAGACGGCGTTCGACCTCAGGCTGGATGGCCTGTCCTGGATGGAATACATCGCCGCGCGCGGCTACGACGTGTGGCTTCTGGATCTGCGAGGCTACGGCAAGTCGACACGTCCTCCCGAGATGGCCGACAAGCCCGAAGCCAATCCGCCCATCGTGACCGGCCAGACCGCTGTCAGGGATATCGGCACCGCTGTCGACTTCATCCTGCAGCGCCGCAACATTCCGCGCCTCAACCTGCTCGGCTGGTCGTGGGGCACGACGCTGATGGCGACCTACACCACGCAGAACGCTTCGAAGGTCGAACGTCTCGTGCTCTACGCGCCGTCCTGGATCCGACAAACGCCCTCGCTCGTTCAGGCCGGCTCCGGCAAGCTCGGCGCGTACCGAATGGTCAACCGCGATCAGGCGAAGGAGCGCTGGTACACCGGCGTGCCCGAGGACAAGAAGGCCAGCCTCATTCCCGCCGGCTGGTTCGATGCCTGGGCCGACGCGACATTCGCAACCGATCCAGTCGGCGCGCAGATGAATCCGCCGGTCGTTCGCGCCCCCAACGGCGTCGTGCAGGACGGCGGCGAATTCTTCGGTGCCGGCAAACCGTACTACGATCCCGCCAAGATCACGGTGCCAACGCTATTGGTCGGCGCCGAATGGGACCGCGACACGCCGCCTTACATGGCGCAGACGCTGTTTCCGCTGCTGGTGAACTCCCCGGGCAAACGCTACGTGGCGCTGGCGGAGGGCACGCACACCATCATCATGGAGCGCAATCGGCTGAAGCTGTTCGAGGCGGTGCAGGCGTTTCTCGATGAGGCGAAGAAGTCGTGAGCCCTGGTAGCCCGCATGAGCGAAAGCGACATGCGGGATAACCGAAGACCCGGATGTCGCTTCGCTCATCCGGGCTACGCTTGCTTCCGCCATTGCGAGCACGCTACTGGGTGCGCTCTTTCACGATGACCGTCGCTGTTCGCAGCGCCTGCTCGTAGCGCTTCAGTTGAGCTTGCGAATTCTCCTGCATGGACCGCAACTCGTCCGTCGTCTTGTTCTTCAACTGGGCGAAGCTGGGCGACAGCGACATGTCACCATCCTCCGCCGACGGGTTCTCTCGAACTGCGAGAACGCTCTCGATACGCTGCAGTGCGAGCCGATTACGCTGCGCTCCCCTTTCGGCGTGGCCCACGTAGTATAGTAGCCTGTCGGTGGACATGGCGCGGGCGCCCTCCTCGTCCCCTTCGATCAACCGAAGCAGGCTCTCGTCAACGATGTCAGTACAGAGGTCGATGCATTCGTCGCAGATGAACACGAAGGGCCCGGCGACCAGCTTTTGCACCTCGTGCTGGCTCTTGCCGCAGAACGAGCAATAGAGGGGTTTGTCTTGTGAAGCCGGATTCTGCGAGCCGTTCGCCGAGCCGGATTGTGGCCGGGCTGCATCGATCTTCGCGGACAGAATATTCCAGTTGTCGTAGCCGAACGCTTTCGCGATCAGCTCCAAAGACTCGCTGTGCGTGGTTTGCACAGCTTTGGCAGTTAAGGCATCGCGCAGGGAACGCGCCATGGCTTTCGCATCGCGGAAATCGCGCATGAGAGCACCCGTATCGACGAACGGAGGAGATCGGTGCCTGCCTTGCCGACCCGTTCGCCAATAGCGAGGGCCGAGATATCAGATACGTTCACCATCCCAGAGGGGCGCAGGCGGCTGGTGTATCAACCGGTCATTATAGTTGGCTGGGCCGCGGTCATTGTCAACCCGACGATCAACGCGCCTCATCGTCCTTCATCGGCCCGCACTTTCTCACCGCAGCTCCGCCTCCCGTAGCGGCGCGCGGCTCAGTTCGTTGCCGGCGGCGATCGCCTTGCGCAACAGCCGCATCAGCTCCGCGCCCTCCTTGTCGGAGAGGCCGCGCAGCATGAGGCGCTGGGCGGCCTCGACGGCCGGCGTAATTCCGCGCAGCGTTCGCTTTCCGCCTTCCGTGATCTGCAGCTCGCGGGCGCGGCGGTCGCGGGGGCTTGGGTGACGCACCAGCAAGCCCTTCTGCACGAGACGATCGACCACGCCGGTGATCGTGGTTCGGTCATAGGCGATCAGGCCGGCCAGCGTCACCTGATCGATCCCGGGATTCATCTTGATGGCCGCGAGCGCTGCGTATTGAACGGGCGTGAGGTCGAAGCCCGCCTCCTCGACCTCAGCGAGGAACACGGCCACCGCAATCTGCTGGAAGCGGCGCGCCAGATGGCCGGGCATCTCACTGTTGTCTCTCACCGATCCCTCACAGCCGGGTTGCAAGCAGGTCTGGAATTGACAAGCATACTGATAATCAGCATGCTGAGCAATATCGAAGCGTGCTGGTCGCCGTATTGACCCGGCTGCCCGGTAGTCCGGCGCCCCACGCCACCGATGAACGGCAACCAATCGGTCAAAGTCACGTTGGGGCTACGGACGGGAGGAGCAGGATGCAGTTTCATCTCAATGGCTTCGAGCCGGGCGACCCGGAAATCGCCGATCCCGTCGAGCGGGTGCTACCCTCCGGCACATCCGGACCGGTTCCGGCGGAAGTCGACGTCCTGATCGTCGGCTGCGGACCGGCGGGCTTGACGCTGGCGGCGCAGCTTGCGGCGTTTGCCGACATCAAGACCTGCATCGTCGAGCAGAAGCCGAGTCGCCTCTTGCGCGGCCAGGCCGACGGCGTCGCCTGCCGCACCATGGAGATGTTCCACGCCTTTGGTTTCAGCGAGCGCGTGCTGAAAGAAGCCTGCTGGATCACCGAAACGACGTTCTGGAAGCCGGACGATCGCAAGCCCGAAAATATCGTCCGCAGCGGCCGGGTTCAGGACGTCGAGGATGGGCTATCGGAAATGCCGCATGTCATTCTCAACCAGGCGCGCGTGCATGATTGCTATCTCGACGTCATGCGCAAATCGCCAGCAAAACTCGAGCCATATTATGCGCGGCGCCTGCGCGACCTCCAGATCGCTCCTTCAGCGCGCTTCGAAGACCACGCGGTGACCGTGACCCTGGAGCGGCTCGATGCCGGGCACGCGGGCGAGATCGAGACCGTCAAGGCGCGCTATGTCGTGGGATGTGACGGCGCGCGCAGCACGGTGCGCCAGTCGATCGGGCGCGAGCTGCGCGGCGATTCCGCCAACCACGCCTGGGGCGTGATGGACGTCCTTGCCGTCACCGACTTCCCCGACATCCGCTTCAAGGTGCTGATCCAATCAGCCCGCGACGGCAGCATCATCGTCATCCCGCGCGAAGGCGGTTATCTCGTCCGGCTCTATGTCGAACTCGCCAATCTTGACGCCGGCGAACGGGTCGCCAGCCGCAACATCACGTCGGATGATCTGATCGCGAAGGCGCGGCGGATTCTCAATCCCTATGCGCTCGACGTGAAGGAGATCGCCTGGTGGTCGGTTTATGAGATCGGCCAGCGGCTGACCGACAAGTTCGACGACGTGCCGGAAGAAGAAGTTGCAACCCGCCTGCCCCGCGTGTTCATTGCCGGCGACGCCTGCCACACCCACAGCCCGAAAGCCGGCCAGGGCATGAACGTCTCGATGCAGGACGCCTTCAATCTCGGATGGAAGCTCGCCTCCGTTCTGCGCCAGCGCAGCGCGCCGCATCTCTTGCACAGCTATTCGGCGGAACGGCAGGCGGTCGCGAAGGAGTTGATCGACTTTGACCGCGAATGGGCCACGATCCTCGCTTCCGCCAAGGGCGACAACAAGGGCGCGGATGCTGCGAAAACCCAGGACTATTTCGTCCGGCACGGCCGCTATACCGCGGGAACGGCGACCCACTACGGCCCGTCCATCATCACCGCCGAACCAAACCATCAGCATCTTGCAAAAGGCTTCGTGATCGGCACGCGCTTTCACTCCGCGCCGGTCGTGGGCCTCGCGGACGCCAGGCCGGTTCATCTGGGCCACGTCGCCAAGGCAGACGGCCGCTTCCGGCTCTTCATCTTTGCCGGCGCGGGCGATCCCGCCGCCGCCAACGCCGCTCTCCGCTCGCTGTGCGTTTTCCTGAACGAAAACCCCAGATCTCCCGTCAGGAGGCACACGCCTGCGGGCGCAGATATCGATTCCGTAATCGACGTCCGCGCCATATTCCAGCAGGCCCACACCGAGCTCGCCATCGAGACGATGCCCCCGCTCCTTCTCCCACGCAAAGGACGCTACGGGCTCATCGACTACGAAAAAATGTTCTGCCCTGATCTCAGGAGCGGCCACGACATCTTTTCGATGCGCGGCATCGATCGGGACAGCGGCTGCATGGTCGTGGTGCGCCCGGACCAGTATGTCGCGGATATCCTCCCGCTCGACGGCCATGCCGAGCTTGCGGCATATTTCGACGGATTCATGCTGCGGGCGGAGTAAACGTAGCCCGCATGAGCGGCGGCGATATGCGGGGACACTCTCCTGGGGTCGCTTCGCTCGCCCGGGCAACGCTTGCTGAGTGAGAGACGGTGATTTCTTAGGCGACTCCCCGGAACCAAAATCCGCCCATCTTTGCCCCCAAATCCCTCTGCGCCCGGACCGCCTCCCTCCATTGAACTCAGCGCCCTGCTCCGATATACGGGCACTCGACTCCGGCCGAGGGAATGGGCCTTCCGGGGCCGTGCACCCGCCTCCTCCAAGCCGTTCCGGATTTTCTCCAGTATATCAAAGGCTTAATGATGTCTTCCACATTCGATCAGATCGCCAACATTATCGCGGAGACCTGCGACATTCCGCGCGACACGATCAAGCCGGAGAGCCACGCCATCGACGATCTGGGCATCGACAGCCTGGACTTCCTCGACATCGCCTTTGCCATCGACAAGGCGTTCGGGATCAAGATGCCGCTCGAAAAATGGACCCAGGAGGTCAACGACGGCAAGGCCACGACCGAGCAGTATTTCGTGCTGCAAAATCTCGCCGATCGCATCGACGAACTGGTCGCTGCCAAGAATGCAGCGCCGGGCGCCTAATCGCCCGCCATGGACCTTGATTACTTTAAGCTGATCGACCGCGTCGTCGACCTGAACCTCGACGAGAAGAGGATCACGGTCGAGGCGCAGGTGCCGGCCGCGCACACCATCTTCGAAGGGCATTTCCCTGGTTTCCCGATCATGCCCGGAGTTTTGCTGACCGAAGCGATGGCGCAGAGCTCCGGCTGGCTGATACTCGGCGTCCTGAAGTTCCAGCGCATGCCGTTCCTGGCCATCGTGAAAGAAGCCAAGATGCGGGGTTACGTCAGTCCCGGTCAGTTGCTGACGATCGATGCGAAGCTCGAGCACGAAGGCTCCGGCTTTGCCGTCACGAAGGCAAAAATACGCATCGGCAAGGAGTTGAAGTGCAGCGCCGAACTAACCTTCGGCCTTGCCCCCTTCCCCGACCCGGCCTTACGCGTGCATATGGACGCGATGGCCAACAAGATCGGCTTCCCACTGCAGGCGATAACGCATGACTGAGCCAAAATCCGCGGGCGCCAAGGAAGTCTGGATCACCGGCATCGGCATCGTCTCCTCGCTTGGCGAGGGGCTCGACGCGCATTGGGATGCGCTGAACGCCGGCAAGATCAACATCGACGACAAGCGGTTCGCGCCCTACATCGTGCATCCGCTGGCGCCTGTTAGCTTCGACGCGCAGATCCCGAAAAAGGGCGACCAACGCCAGATGGAGGCGTGGCAGCGCATCGGCACCTATGCCGCGGGGCTGGCGCTGGATTCGGCCGGCGTCAAAGGCAACAAGGAAATCCTCGGCCGCATGGACATGATCGTCGCCGCCGGCGGCGGCGAGCGCGACATCGCAGTCGATGCGGCAATCCTGTGCGCCGACGCCAAGGGCAATTCCAGCCCCGGCTTTCTCAACGAACGGCTGATGAACGATCTGCGGCCGACGCTGTTCCTGGCCCAGCTCTCCAACCTGCTTGCCGGCAACATCGCCATCGTGCATGGCGTCTGCGGCACGTCGCGCACCTTCATGGGCGAGGAAGCCGCCAGCATCGACGCGGCGCGGATTGCGCTGGCGCGGATCGAAGCCGGCCAAAGCGACATCGCGCTGGTCGGCGCGGCCCATAATGGCGAACGGTCCGACCTCCTGGTGCTCTATGAATTCGGCGATTTCAACCTGACCGAAAAGTTTTCGCCGGTGTGGCAACGCGAGGAGAGAGGCGGCTTCGCGCTCGGCTCCGCCGGCTGTTTCCTGGTGCTGGAAGCCCGCGAGCACGCCGAAGCCCGCGGCGCCAAGCCTTACGCCAAACTGACCAAGGTCGTTGCCGACCTTGCGCAGCGCAAGCAGCCGGGCGCGGTGACCAAATCGCTGGAGGCGCTGTGGCCGAAGCTCGGCGTCGGCGACAGCGGCACCCTGATCACGGGCGCAACCGGCGTCGAGCCGGTGACGTCGGACGAGAAGGCCTTTTTGCGCCAGCATCCCGGCTTTGCGGTGCGCGCCACCGGCACGATCTTCGGTCACACGCTGGAGACGCAGTTTCCGCTGGGGCTGGCGCTTGCCGCACTCTCGATCTCCCGTGGCGCGCTGTTCCCGCCCAACGACCCGACCGGCCTCGAGGTTGAAAAGCCAGGCAGCCCGGACCAGATTGTCGTGGTGGGGGCCGGTCACTGGCAGGGCGAAGGCATGGCCCTGGTCGAGGCCATCAAGTAGAGCGTGGCCGAAAGACCGCTTTCGGCACCGCCAGAGCAAACAATGAGCGCGAGCGCGCTTTCAGTTACGGCGCAACATCGGGGGAACCATGTCAGCACCACGCGATAAACTCGGCAGGCCGATCGTCGTCGTCACCGGCATGGGCGTGGTGACGTCGCTCGGCGCCGGCAAGCAGGACAATTGGGCAAAGCTGACCGCGGGTGAATCCGGCATCCGTACCGTGACGCGCTTTCCGATCGACGGCCTGAAAACGACCATGGCCGGCACCGTCGATTTCGTCACCGTCGATCCGTTCTCGTCGACCGGCCTCAGCGAACGTCTCGCCGAGATGGCGACCGGGGAAGCGCTCGAACAGGCGGCGATCGGCGCCAAGGCCGACTTTCCCGGACCGCTGTTTCTGGCAGTTGCGCCGGTCGAGGTCGAATGGCCGCAGCGGCTCGAGCTCGGACGCGCCGTCGGCAGGACCGAATTCGGCTACGAGGATATGCTGCGCGTCAGCGGCGGCGGCCGGTTCACGGCCTACCATCGCCGCTTCATGTTCGGTTCGATAGCGAGCCACCTGGCCGAAACGTTCGGCACCAAGGGATCGCCGATCTCGCTCTCCACCGCCTGCGCCTCCGGTGCCACCGCGATCCAGCTCGGCGTCGAGGCGATCCGCCGCGGCGAAGCCGATGCCGCGCTGTGCGTCGGCACCGACGGCTCGGTGAACCCGGAAGCGATGGTGCGATTCTCGCTGTTGTCGGCGCTATCGACGCAGAACGATCCGCCGCAGGCCGCCTCAAGGCCGTTTTCCAAGAACCGCGACGGCTTTGTCATGGCCGAAGGCGCCGGCGCGATGGTGCTGGAGAGCTACGAATCCGCAATCGCGCGCGGCGCGAAAATTCTCGGCGTGGTGGCCGGCTGCGGTGAATTGACCGACTCGTTCCATCGCACCCGCTCCAGCCCGGACGGCAAGCCGATCATCGGCTGCATGCGCAAGACACTGGCCGATGCCGGCCTCGAGCCGGAGCAGATCGATCACATCAACGCGCACGGCACCGCGACGCCGGAAAACGACAAGATGGAGTACAACACGACCGCGGTCGTGTTCGGCGAGCATTTGCCGAAGATTCCGGTGTCCTCGAACAAGTCGATGGTCGGGCATACGATTTCCGCCGCCGGCGCGGTGGAAGCCGTGTTCTCGCTGCTGACGCTGGAGCATCAGCGAATTCCGCCGACCATCAATTACGAGATTCCGGATCCGGCCATCCTGTTCGACGTGGTCGGCAACAAGGCGCGCGACGCCAAGGTCACCGCCGTGATGTCGAACTCGTTCGGTTTCGGCGGGCAGAACGCCTCGCTGATCCTGACGCGCGAACCGGTATAAGCCAGCTTCGCAAAAATGAACCGTCTGCTCCTACGCACCAAGGCGCGCCTGCGCGACGCCGCCAAGCCGGTGGCTGAAGCCGCTGTCGGCGCGCTGACGATCGCGCTGTTGCGCACCACGCGCTATTTCGATCCGGACAAGACCGCCGATTTCTTCGGCCGGGTCACTCGCTTCATCGGCCGCAGGCTGCGCGAGGACCGCATCGGCCGCGAGAATCTCAAGGCCGCCTTCCCCGAGAAATCGGCCGAAGAGATCGAAACCATTTTGGCCGGCGTGTGGGACAATCTCGGCCGCATCGGCGCCGAGTTCGCCCATCTCGATCACATCTGGGATTACGACCTCGATCATCCGGACAAGCCGAGCCGCATCGAGTTCCCGCCGCGGACCAAGGAAATCTTCGATTCTTTGCGCGACGACGGGAGGCCTGCGATCATCTTCGCGAGCCATCTCGGCAATTGGGAGATCCCCGCGCTCGGCGCCGTCGCGCACGGGCTCGATTGCGCGATCCTGTTCCGCCGGCCGAACATCGAGGCCGCCGACCGCGCCATCGAAAAAATCCGCGCCGTCAAGATGGGCACGCTGGTGCCGGCCGGCCGAGAGGCGCCGCTCAAATTGGCGGAGGCCCTGCAGCGGGGCCAGCACGTCGCGATGCTGGTCGATCAGTACCTGGGCAACGGCGTCGAGGTGACGTTCTTCGGCCGCAAGACCAAGGCCAACCCAACGCTGGCGCGGCTGCTGCGGCAGGTCGAATGCCCCGTGCACGGCGTGCGCATCATCCGCCTGCCCAACCACCGCTTCCGCGCCGAGCTGTCCGAAGAGGTCAAGCCGGTGCGCGACGCCTCCGGGCAAATCGACATCCAGGGCACGATGCAGGCGGTGACATCCGTGGTCGAAGGCTGGGTGCGGGAATATCCGGACCAGTGGCTGTGGCTGCACCGGCGGTGGCGGTAGAATCGTTTATGTAGTTGGCGTAGCCCGGATGAGCGCAGCGACATCCGGGACTTTTGCAACACCGCCCCCGGATATCGCTTCGCTCATCCGGGGCACGGCGTGGCCTACCCGCCGAACAGGCCGAGGCTCCACGCCTTCATCGCAACCGTCGATGCCAGGACGACGATGATCTGCAGCAGCGTGCGCGTTGAGAAGAAGGTGAGAATGTTGGTCATGTGATGCTCCCGGAAGCGAGCTATAGATTCTGCCTCGGGTTTCGGCAATAGGTGTTTGTTGGCGACGGAGTGCGGACAAGGCCATAGCATCCGGAATATTACGACACCTGCATACTGGTTCGTCATTGCGAGAAGCGAAGCGACGAAGCAATCCATCTCTGCGCTTGCGGCGCTATGGATTGCTTCGCTTCGCTCGCAATGACGGGTGCGGCAACGTCCGCGCCCCTACCCATCATCTCCCCGTCTTCACCCGTGTCCACAGCCGGTTGATCACGCGTTGCGTCGCGGGATCGCGCGCCTTGATGACGAACAGCTTTTTCTGCGTCGCTTCGTCCGGATAGATGTTGCGGTCGTTCAAAATCTTCGGATCGATCAGCTTCTGGCTCGCGAGATTGCCGTTGGCGTAGGACAGGAAATCGGAATTCTTCGCCGCGACCTCGGGGCGGTAGAGATAGTTGATCAGCTCGTAGGCTTCCGCGACGTTCTTCGCATCCGCGGGAATCGCGAGATTGTCGAAGAACATCTGCGCACCCTCTTTCGGGATGGTGTAGCCGATCTCGACGCCGTTTTTTGCTTCCGCCGCGCGGCTGCGCGCCTGCATGATGTCGCCCGACCAGCCCACCACGAAGCAGATCTCCGCCCGAGGCGAGCGCGCCCAGATATTCGGAAGAGTGAAACTTGCGAACGTTGGGCCTGATCTTGCTGACGAGATCGGCGGCCTTTTCCAGATCGGCCTGCTTGGTGGAGTTCGGATCGATGCCGAGATAACTCAGTGCCGCCGGCAGAATGTCGTCGGCGGAATCAAGCATATGGATGCCGCAGTCTTTGAATTTTGCGAGGTTCTCCGGCTTGAAGACGATATCCCAACTGTCGATCTTGGCGTCGGGCCCGAGAATCCTCGCCGCCGTCTTGACGTTGTAGCCGATCCCCGTGGTGCCCCACATGTAGTTAGCGGCGTAATTGTTGTCGGGATCATAGGTCGCAAGCTGGCTGGTCACGACAGGCCAGGCGTTGGCGAGATTGGGCAGCTTCGACTTGTCGAGCTTGAGGAAGACTTTTGCGGTGATCTGGCGCTGCAGGAAATAGCCGGTCGGCACCACGACGTCGTAGCCGGACTTTCCGGCCAGGAGGCGCGTCTCCAGCGTCTCGTTGGCGTCGAACGTGTCGTAGACCACCTTGATGCCGGTTTCCTTGGTGAAATCCTCCAGCACCCCCGGCGCCATATAGTTCGACCAATTGTAGAAGTTCACCGTGCGCTCCTGCGCCCAGGCGGGCGAGAGCGACAGCGCCACAGCCATCGCGCCGATCAGGCGCAGCGAACTTCTAATCTGATCGCGCATGCTCTACCTCCTGCGGCGGCCGTGAACTGCGTCCGACAGGCGTTCCAGCGCGGTATCCAGTGTTTCGTCCTTCTTGGAAAAACAGAACCGCACCACCGACGTCACCGCGTCCTGTTCATAGAAAGCCGACACCGGGATCGCGGCGACCTTGTAGTCGCTCACAATGCGCTTGCAGAACTCGACGTCGGTCTCATTCAGCCCAAGCGGCGACAGGTCGACGGTGAGAAAATACGTGCCCTGCGACTTCAGCACGGGAAAGCCGATGCTCTCTAGTCCCTTCGTTAACCGGTCCCGGCTCCGCGCCAGTTCCTTGCGCATGTCGTAAAAATATTCGTCTGATTTGCCGAGGCCATAGGCCACCGCCGCCTGCAGGTTCGGCGCAGTGGTGAAGGTCAGGAACTGGTGCACCTTGGCCGCCACCCGCAACAGCGGCGGCGCAGCGCAGACGAAGCCGACCTTCCATCCCGTCAGCGAAAAAATCTTGCCGGCGCTGCCGACCTTGATGGTGCGGTCGCGCATGCCCGGGATCGTGATCAGCGGAATATGCTCGCGGCCGTCGAAGATGACGTGCTCCCAGACCTCGTCGCAAATCGCAATGGTGTCGAACTTCTGGCAGAAGCGCGCCAGCAGTTCGAGGTCTTCGCGGGGATAGACGACGGCTGCCGGATTGAGCGGATTGTTGAACAGCACCGCCTTGGTCTTGGGATTGAAGACGCTGGCCAGCATCTCCTCCGTCAGTCGCCAGCCCGGCGGCTCCAGCCGCAACAGGCGCGGAATGCCGCCGGCCTGGCGGATAATCGGCAAATAGCTGTCATAGACCGGCTGGAACACGACGACCTCATCGCCGGGTTCGACCACGGCAAGAATGGACGCGGTCAGCGCCTCGGTGCCGCCCGAGGTCACCATCACTTCCGTCATCGGATCAAGCGAGAGCTTGTGCCAGCGGCCGTAATGAGCGGCGATCGCCTGCCGGAGTTCCGGAATGCCCATCATCGACGGGTACTGGTTATATCCGTTCAAGGTCGCGTCGGCCGCCGCGCGGCGGATGTCCTCCGGTCCGGGATCGTCGGGAAAGCCCTGGCCGAGATTGATGGCGTTGTTGTCGCGGGCGGCCTGCGACATCGCCTCGAACACGGTGACGGGAAGGTCGGCAAAGACCTTGTTCATGGAGGTCATTGGCAGATCAGCCGCCGGTTTTGGTCGGCAATCCCGCGGCCTTCCAGCCGATGATGCCCCCTGCCAGATGCTTGTCGTAAGGCAGCCCCGCCGCCTGCGCCGCGAGTGAGGCCGTCACCGAGCGCTTGCCCGAGCGGCAGGCGAAAACCACCTGCTTTCCCTGCGGTTCCGGAATGGCCGCCGGGTCGAAGCTTTGGAGCGGAACCACCACCCCATCCGGATAGGCCTCCACCGCCACCTCATTGGGCTCGCGGACATCGACCAGAAGATAGCGTCCCTCCGCCATCCCCTTGGAAACGTCTTCCGGCGTCAAATCGTGCACCTGATGGTCCGCCACGCAATATCCTCCTGACAACCCGCCGCGCGGGCTCCGACAGGCCCGGCCAAGCGGGCGCCAAAGTCGCCCCTCGCGCGGTGAAAATCAAGCGCCGCGAACGGTTTAAAGCGCCGTTCGAACCTCCGGCCTCAGCTTCGCCGAAAGGCGGCTATAGAAGCTGCTTCGCAATGGGCCAAGCCCCATTCGGCGACTGAGGACCATTCGCCCGGTAACCTCGACGAAGGTAGAATGCCATCGCATTCGAACTGGCTTCGGCCCGCACCGCCCGGATGCCTCGCTCGCACATCAGCCGCTCGAACATCTCCAGTAACCCCGCGCCGACACCCCGGCCGGCAAATTCCGGGTCGGCATACAGGCCCTCCAGCCAGTCGCCGCGAATGGCCCCCCACCCGGCTACGATGCCGTCCAGTTCGGCCACCCAGACTTCCAGCTCACGCAGCTTTTGCTCCATTCCGGCGCGCGTGAGCTGCACAGCCCACGCCTGCGCTTCGGCAACGGGCATCGTTGGAGGCGCGAGTTCAAGGATGGATCGCCGTCGAATGTCGTGGAGATCGCTTGCGTCCGTGCGCGTCGCCCGACGGTAAACGGTCTCCATCGTCATCTGCCTCGAGTTAAGCGAACTGCCGAACCAGCGCGACAATATCAGCTATCGAGAGATGAGTGGACTTGATGGCCGCGTACGCCGACGTCTGAGGACCCTGAGCGGACTTCAGGGTCGAGACAACGGCGGATAACCTTCAGCGTTTGGCTGAGAGATGGGCCTTGATGACCGCGACCATCCGATCCGAGGGGGTGCCCGGCGGGAAGAACCCGAGATACTTGCCGTTGCGATCCATCAGATAGATGAAACCTGAATGATCGATAGTGTATTCTGCGGCGCCTTCGATCGCGACCTTCGCGTAATAGACCCGATACAAGCGCGCGGCGTCGCGAATCTGCGTAGCATCGCCTGTTAGGCCGAGCAGGCGCGAGTGAAAGAAGGGCACGTAGTCGGCGAGATGCGCAGGCGTATCGCGGTCGGGGTCGACTGTGACGAACAACGGCTGCACCGCGTCGCCGCCAGGGCCAAGCTTATCGACGGCCTGCCCGATCGCCATCAGATCGGTCGGGCAGACGTCCGGACAGAAGCTGAACCCGAAATAGACCAGCATCACTTGCCACGGAAATCGGCGTCCGTACGAGGCTTCCCGGTGTGATCGATGAGAGCAAATGGGCCGCCGATCGGCTCCTTGCCCCACATCACTGCGTCCATCAGCTCGCCGGCGCTGCGTTCGCTCTGCGCATGCGCCACGGGCACCGCACCAAGCAGCCCCGCGGCCAGCACCGAGCTGACAAGCATCCGACGCTTCCTCATGTGCCCATAGTCATACGGACGCCGGTGGTCGAAACCAGAAGCTTGTCCGGCATCTGCGCGCGCACGGCGCGAGCGAAGTTGTCGCCGCTACAATGCATCGGGATGATCACGTCCGGTTCGAGCTTCTTGATCTCGGCGACGACTTGATTGAGATAGTCCTCGGGTGCCGGCCCGAGATGGAAGCCACCGACGATAGCATGAATCTTCTGCACGCCGGAGACTTCCTGTGCCTGCCGGACCGAATTGACGATGCCGACGTGACCGCAGGAGCTGATCACCACGAGCCCGCGGTCTTTTACATTGAAACAGGTCGCGTGCTCGTGGATGTGCTCGTCCGGAACGATCTTGCCCAGCATCTCCTCCGGCAGGTAGTGGCTCGCGTTACAGCCGAGACCATCCTTCACAGCGAAGCCGACGTGCGTGTTCGGCAACATTCTTTCGATGCCCGACCTCTTGATCTTACCCGTCGTGAAAGCGTGGTCGGCGATAACCGTCGGATTTTCCGCCAGAACGACTGAGACCTTGTTCGCAACCAGCTCGCGGCGATCGAGCGCGCCAAATTCGGTAAGTGTGCCGGGCGCGCCGCTATAGCGCTGGCAGAAGTTGTCCTCCCCGCCGGCATAGAGTTTCACATCGGCGGGCAACGCGCTGCGGTATTTCTGCAGGAAGCCGATGAGGCCGCCATAGTGATCGAAGTGGCCATGGCTCACGACCATTGCATTGATCTTACTGGGATCAGCGCCGGTCAGTTCGATATTGTTGAGCAGAGCTTCCGGCGTATAGCCGAAGTCGAGCATGATGGTGCGCTGCTCATTGCCGCGCTGCGACTGCAGGTACAGAGACAAACCCCATTGATTGTGTAGTGCACGACGATAGTCCTGCTGCCGTGGTGCCGGCTCAATCGAGACGTTCCCCACCTTGCCCGGGCGCTCGAAAATATTCTGGCTTCCATCGACCAGCACCCGGATCGAGAGTTTGTCCACCACGGGAATGTCGATCACGGCTGCTTTGGCGATTTCGATGCAGGTGAAGCTGCCGGCGGCGAAGGCTCCTCCAATAGCCACACAACCCCTCAGAAAATCGCGGCGTTTGAACTGCTCGATCATCGATCCCTCCTACAATGGAGCCAGCGTTATCAGGGCCAGGCGTTATCCTTGGCTGGATGACTCCAAAATGGCGAAGTACAGAGGGCGCGAAATCGCACCCCCCAAATTCAATATCAATGAATGAGTAATGCTTGCCGGCCGAAGGCTGGTGCTGCACTTAACTACAGAACTCCGGCACGGCCCATTGGCAACTCGTCGAAGGATACACCACTTTCGGTGCAGCCAAAAGAGCAGGTTCACTTCCGTTTTTGGCACGTTTGAGACATGGTCGAGCCGAGAGAACCATTCCTCAGGCTGGTGAAATCGGCTAGATTTGGCCCTAGCTTCGGAAGCGGACGTGCCGAATTCTTTGCATGGGACAGCGGGTAGCTAGCGTACCGTCAGCGGGCATCGCACTTCAATTAATCGACGTCTACTTCTTAGCGTGACTCACCTATCGCCGGTTCGTGTGCGCCAGCGCGCGACACGTCTCACAACACCAGGAGAGTCATATGCAATCGAGAACGCTCGTCTTGAAATACGTCGTCCTCGTATCGGTAGCGGCCATGTTCCTCGTCGCGAGTCCGTCATTCGCGCAGCAGAACGGCGCATCCTCTTCTGAGCTACAAACAAGAGAGGTGCGAGTTAATGGCCTTACATTGCATTACATTGAACGCGGGCAAGGAACTCCAGTGGTGCTGGTGCACGGCACACTGGAGGATTACCGCACGTGGGATGGACAGCTTGAGGCGTTCGCGAAGGGATATCGACTAATCTCGTACAGTCGCCGGTATCACTATCCAAATGAATGGCCCAAAGATTCAACAGATTTTTCTGTCACCATACATGCAAGAGACCTGGCTGCCTTCATCAAGGCACTCGATCTACCCCCGGTTCATCTCATTGGTCATTCGTATGGGGCGTTTATTGCGTTCCTGGTCGCGCGAGATCACCCGGAGGTCATTCGCAGTCTGACGCTGGGCGAACCGCCCATAATGCCGTTACTAAAAACCACATCTGAAGGAGATGCTGTTCTTACCGCCGCCATCACGAGATCAATCGCTATGAGCGAAGCATTCAAGCAGGGGAATGACGAAGAAGGAGTGCGTCGATTTGTGAACGGCGTGTTGGGCGATGGTTCGTACGAGAAACTCCCACCTCCCGTTCTGAAGCGCGTCATGGACAATGCCCAAGAACTAAAAGGCGCGACCTTATCGCGAAACCTCCACCCATCCATCGGATGTGAGGATGTGCAGAAGGTGAAAGCGCCAATATTGCTCCTTGACGGGGAGCGCAGTC
Source organism: Bradyrhizobium sp. AZCC 1719 (assembly GCF_036924525.1). Classification (NCBI taxonomy): domain Bacteria; kingdom Pseudomonadati; phylum Pseudomonadota; class Alphaproteobacteria; order Hyphomicrobiales; family Nitrobacteraceae; genus Bradyrhizobium; species Bradyrhizobium sp. AZCC 1719. The sequence continues at coordinate 6,216,642 of NZ_JAZHRU010000001.1, forward strand.
CTAGGATGTTCCGTCTCATCAACGATAGACTAGAGCACTGCTTACCGAGCGTAGAACGTGCAACGATTCCGGCGGCATCTCATCAGATGGAGGTTGAGAACCCCCAAGCCTTCAATGAGACGGTGCTTGCATTCATTGCAAAGCACTGAACTGTTGCATCTCGTTCAAGGTCGTTGATGCCGTTTTCCGGGAGCTCGGCCGGGCGATCAAGCGCTTCCGGGCGGCCGCGGCCGACCCAACTTCTGTTTTTGGCATTTGTCAGACATGTCCCGGTTCGAGTCCGTAATGCACTTCCAGTCGGACATCGGCCGACGATCGGAATTATGAGTTCGCGCCCCTGCCGAACCAGCGCGGCGATGTCCGCCATTGAGAGATGAGCGGGCTTGGTGACTGCGTACGCCGACGTCTGAGGATGACCCAAACCGGAAATTGTCAAATCGGGATTGAAGAAAGGGGACAGACTGTTGTTACGCGTCAACCAAGAATCAGACGACTGGTCGTGTTCGCTGCTGCTTTCCGCTTCCTGTGCAAGCGGTCCACCGCTCCTCGTCCGGATTGCTGGTATGCTGGTAAGTCACGCTTTCGGAGCCAGTTGCCAAAGGCGGCTTGCGAGGCTTGATGGTCGCTGGTCGAGTCATTGAAGAGGTCCGCAGCGGTTACGTATGTGAATGCTGCTCAACAAATGGAGGCGTTTGTTTAAGCAGAAGGGCAACCAAAGGGACGAGGTAAGAATTCTAGAAGGGCAATCATGGAGGCATTTGCTCCGACAAAATTGTAACCTGCAACCCATCTGGGAGGAAACCATGAGGTATGATCTCAATTCATCATGGATGTGTGGTTGTGTTGTGCTTGCTTTGGCAGCCCCGGCGGCCGCTATCCCGGCCGCGGCGGAAGAAGCGGGCCAATGGTTCGGTCGAGCCGTCCTGGTCACCCTGTCCAGCAAGAGCGTGAAGGTGGAAGACCGGGCTGACCATACGGTGTCGGTCACCGAATACGACGGCGCCGTCTTCAACGCCGACGGCAAGCCCTTCCTCGACAAGGCCCGCTATCAGGTGGTTGATCTGACGGATGCTGGCACTTCCAGCGGCGGCCACAAGACCTTCACAGAGGCCGACGGATCCAAGGTCTTTGCCAAGTACGTCCTGAAAGACGCGAAGCCGAAAGAGTTCCGCGGCATCTTCGAGTTCACTGGCGGCACGGGAAAATATGCAGGGATCACGGGCCGCGGTGAGTACCACGTCGTGCTGGTCAGCGACACGGCCTTGTGGGATGAACTCCGGGGCGAGTACAAGATTCCGGCGCCGACCACGGGGAGCGCCGCGCCTCCACGGTAAACTGCGCGGCCGTCAACGCGGAAGATAAGGCGATCTTGATCGACGCAAAGCGTTACATCGTCATCAGGGGGCCGAGAATGTTGCGCAGGCACTTGAGCTTTGCCGGACATCAAAGGTGAACTAGCGTATGGGCTTTAGCGGAGGTCCGGTGCTGGCCCATAGCGGCAGTCGAGGGACACATCCTATTCCGCCGCTGTTCAGGCACCAGCAGACATGCGGCGAACAGGACCAAAATAGGCGGCGTAAATGACCCAACACGCTCTAAGTGGTGCTCGCGGCTGCCGATGACCATGCCTCGTCAACGCCTCTGACGATCGCGAGCTTCACCGCCCACGCCACGCGCTCCGTCGCCCAGTCGCTGTCGTGCAGCCTGTGTTCATCACTCGGGTCGACCATCCGGTCGAACGAGACCTGCTCGACCTGATGCAAGCCCTTCATGAATGCGAAGCGGCGAAACACATTGACGCCCGCGTCCTGCGCCAGTTCGCTGATCGCCCCGACCATCGCCATCGCCTTGTCCTTCTTGGCCGGCGTCAGCACGGCCGGCACATATTGGAGGTCCATCAGGATGACGTCGGCCTGCGTTTCGTCACTCAGCTTGACGAGTCCATCGCGGATCGCCCGGCATGTTTCGTCGAAAGAGGGAGGCGGAGGATTGTGGTCCGGACTTTGCCAGACTGCATTCGTCCCGACCTGCCAGATCACCAGATCGGGCTTTTCGGCGATGACGTCAGTATCGAACCGCTCGAGCTCGATCGGCGCTTCCTGGCCGCCGACTCCCTGGTTGACCATGGTGATCCTGCCTTTCGGATATTGGACCTGAAGAAGCGACAGCAGCCTTTCCGGATAGGGTTTGATCTTGCCGTCGCCGGCCGTCGTCGACGAGCCGATCGCGACGATCTTGGCCCGTCCTCTGGCGAGACTCTGCGCAAAGTGGGTCAGGCGGTGCACGAAGGGGATTGGCTCAACGGGGATCTGTGAGGGATCGCTGTCCATGGGTCACCAGTGTGTTGCAGCCGAGACAACGTGAGGTGGAAGAAGAATAGCGCGCCTCTGCGCGATCGCCTAGCTTTGCGCGCGTGGATCAGCCGCGCCGCTGCGATGAGACGCCGCGCTGGACCTTGATGGTACATCGGGCTGCTGACGTGCCGAGGCCCGCTCGGATATCTCGCACCACAGGTGAGCCAGTTCACATCAGGGCAAAATAACGAGGAATAAAGTGCCCGACGCCCACCTGGCGTGAAACAACACCCCATCGCGTGGGCGGCAAAAAGGAGTCTTCCGATGAAATCCGATTTAGGAATGTCGGCAGCTACTCTGCTGCCGGGCATCATCGCTGCCGCGCTATTGGGCGCGCCAGCGCGCGCCGATGTCGTCACTGACTGGAACGTGACCACCGGTACCCTGGTGGCCAATGACCTCGGCAACAATCCCAAACTGCGCACCTTGGCCATGGTGCATGTTGCGATGTCGGATGCGATCAATACCGTGCATAACCGCTACACCCGCGTGATCGCGACGGTTCCGGCTGCACCTGGCGCATCGGCGGAAGCCGCGGCCGCGACGGCCGCGCGGCAGATCCTTGTTCAGATCTACCCCGCAAAGAAAGACAAGATCGAAGAGACCTACGCGGCATCGCTCCAGGCGATCCCGGACGGGTCGGCCAAGACCGAAGGCATCGAGCTGGGTATGGCGGTCGCCGACGCAATACAGGCCGACCGCGCAAACGACGGCACCAACGCTCCGGACACTTACCGGCCGCACACTGCCCCAGGGGTATGGGTGCCGACCACGCCGCCGATGCGGGAGCAATACGCGCGCGCGAAGCCATGGGTGTTCAAGAATGCCGACCAGTTCCGGCCCGGCCCGCCGCCGGCACTGTCGAGCGCCGAGTGGGCGCGAGACTACAACGAGGTTAAAAGCCTCGGCGGTACCAAAAGCACGGCGCGTACCGCTGAGCAGACCGAGGCGGTAAAGTTCTGGGAAAACATTAATTTTGGCCCGGCATGGCAGGCGGCGGCGCGCGAGCTCGCCATGAAGCAGGAGATGCCGCTTGCCGAATGTGCCCGCCTGTTCGCGCTGCTCAACATGAGTCTGGCGAACGCCTACATCGTCAATTGGGAAGCGAAGTATACCTATAATTTGTGGCGCCCGGTCACCGCGATCCGCAACGGCGACCAGGACGGCAATGATGCCACTGAGCGAGATGCCGGCTGGACCTCCTTCAACCCCACGCCGATGCATCCGGAATACCCCTCGCAGGCGACGATCAACGCAACGATCGCGTCGGCAATTCTGGAGTCGATGTTCGGCCCCGTGAAGGCCATTCCTTTCACGGCAACCGATGTGCGGGATGCGAAGCGAACGCGGCAATTCGCCAGCCTGGCCGATATGGCCGAGGAGCAGAAGAATGTCCGCGTCTGGGGCGGCGTGCACTATAGATTCGCGATCCGCGTGAGCGAGGACGTGGGCCGAAAGGTCGCGGCCTACATGATCGAGAACACGCTCAAACGGGCGCCTTGAGCTCTTGTGCCAACCGCGCGCGAAGCCCCGGATGAAAATCCGGGGCTTTCACCGATGTTCGAATGTGGCGCTTAACGGACGCAACATCTCAACGGAGGGCCAGCGGCCGCAGCGTCGTGCCGGCCACGGTACCGCGGATGGCGTTTGTGGTCAGGATATAGGCGAACTCGTAGACACGATCGGCGGCGAGCCGCTCGAGGTTATTGAACTCCAGGATGTGGACGCCCTGCTGGACGAGCAGGTAGACATGGACCGGGATGAAGCTGCCGCCAACGGCCTGAGAGTCGGCTGGCTTCGGCGGCCCATATTCGAGCCCGGACGTATCGGAACCGAGCATAAGCGCGCCCTTCTCCTCGACGAGCCACTTCGCGGCTGTCAGGCCAATGCCTGCCGAGTCGTGCTGGCCGATCTTGGCGTGGTCGCGACCGTTCTCGCCCCAGTAGCGGGCGGTTCCCGTGCGTAGCAGAACGACCGTGCCCGGGGTGACGTCGACGTTCTGCGCCCTCAAAGCGCCCTCGATATCAGCGACAGTGATTTCATAGGAAGACGGAAGGGCTTCCACGTTCTTGAAGCCCGCAACGTCGACCAAGACACCCCGCGCGACGATCGGCGGGATCGTCGTCACGTCGGCCTTGCGAACGCCGAAGTCGCCGCCCCACTCGTCGGACGTGAAACCGTTGTAAAACTCGTTCTTCGGTCCATGCGTGACGTGACCGAGTCCATCAATCTGGGTCGCCACGTTGTCGTTCATGAAGATCGCGTTGCTATGCCAGGCGGTGATCCCCGTATTGCCGCCCTCCGGCGTGGTGAACGACAGATCCTTCTGGCTCCTCACGCCCGCGGGCGACCGGAAGCTCATGATTTCTCCCGGGCTGTGACCGGGCCATTTGTATGAATAGCGGTCGTATGGAAGGCCGAGATCGTAGACCTTACCCTGTGTCACGAGCTTCAAGGCGGCCAAACGTGATGCATCGGTCATCTCGTTGAGGTTTCCGACCTCGTCCTGAGGCCCCCAAACCCAGCCCCACCCTTTTCCTTTTGTCCACTTCTTCATGCCACCGTCCTGCGCATAGCCGTCGCCGGCGGCGAGTGCGAGTGCGAGAACGGTCACGGCGAGCAAGAATCGCGAAACTACCTTCATGGAATCCTCCCGGAACGACATGGATAGCTCAGCTTGGCCAGTCTAGGCCTGAGCTGACCGTGGGATCAACGAGATTGTCGGTCGGGGCCGTCACCCGCGCGGGGCACGAACGTCAGCTCGCGGCACTTTGCGAACCTCATGCAATGTCCGACCTGAGTTCGGAATACGCACCAGCGCGGACGTTGGCCGATGACTCTGAACTTATGGGTTCACGCCCTGAGCCCGGTCCGAGCAGCGATTTGAATTTGGGACAGCTTCGTTGCCCGTGTGTTGACTCGCACAATGCAACTTGTCTCATTGCCGTTGAACCTTGGCGAGGTTCCCGTGACCCACACTAAGGGGCTTTCGGGACCACAGGAGGTTCTGATGACGAGGCATCGAACGATTACTGGGTTCGTGGCTGTCGCTCTGCTCGCTGTTGCCGCAACCGCCGCTACCATGAGGTCGCACTCGCCCGAGGGTATTGTCGTCTCCGCCGGCACGAAAGGCCTTACGGTTGACGCAAGCGAGCTCCCGACCGCGAGTTTTGAGGACCGCTGGTCCGCGATGTCTTCTTCGACAATGGACACGCCTGAGCGCAGGCTGGACGTTCGCTAGGTGCTACTGCAATCGGGCCACAGCCACCTGCTCCGGGTGTTCTTGTTGCGAGACAGGTTATCGTCACACGACGCCTTGATTTCTACACTTTTTGAGCAAACAAATTGCGTCCATACGACTTTTGGAGGACACGCGATGATGGGGCGTGGGCTCGCGTTGTTACTGGTGGGGTTACTCGGCGGCTGCATGCAAGCGACGCTTGCGCCGTCATCAAATGCCAGTTTGACCCCAAGGGACCGGCAGTTACTTGGCCACGCGCGTTATGCGCAGGCGAGCATTCCGGAAACTTATCGCCGACATATCGTCGACTATACGCGCAAAGAACAGCCGGGCACGATCCTGGTCGATAGCAACGCACGTTATCTCTATTACGTGCTGCCGGGAGGCAAGGCGATCCGTTACGGTGTGACGGTGGGAGAGGAAGCGCTGGCCTGGGCCGGCGTCGCTACGGTTGGCCGCATGGCTGAATGGCCGGATTGGATCCCGACGCCGGAGATCCAGGCTCGATTGGGCCCCTACCCGAAGCGCGTTGCCGGAGGTCCGGACAATCCGCTGGGCGCGCGGGCGATCTATCTTTACGAGGGCAACAAGGACACCCTGTACCGCATCCACGGCACCAACCAGCCGGAATATATCGGTCAGGCCATCTCGTCCGGCTGCATCCGCATGACCAACGAAGACATCATCGATCTCGTCAATCGGGTGAAACTCGGCGCGATCGTCGTCGTCCTCCCGCCGGGCCGGAGTGCGTAGCGAGCTGCGCAGTGTGAGGCGCCACTGCGCTGTTCGCAGTTTTTCGTCCCGTCCACGGCGCGTGCGAAACCTGCGTCATTGCCTCGCGTGAAGCATCTGCAGCTTGGCAATGCGATCGTCGGCGCGGCGGAGCCGCCTACAAAGCTCGCGGTTGATATTCTGCATTACCATCACATACGCATGGATGTCGGTTTTGTAGCACGTGTAGAGTTTTTGGGCCGTGAGTTCGTACAGCGCGGTTGGGCTCTCCGCGACGACGGTGGCTGATCGGTTCTGCATTTCGATCAGCGTCATTTCGCCGAAGAAATCACCGGGCTCGAGACAAGCTATGCGAATGGCGCGTCCGGCATCCGCCAGCTTGCACACGACGAGCTGGCCGGAATGAACAATGAACATGGAGCGCCCCGGTTCTCCTTCCGCTACGACAGTGGCACCGGCGTTGAACCGGCGCTCGACCAGCATAGAGATCAGGAGATCGAGGCCTGCATCTGAAAGGCCACCGAAGAAAGGTGTGGCGAGCAGGAACGCTTTCAGATCGGGGGAGCTGATAGCCATTGGCAAAATATACTCCCGCTCATAGAGGCAGACCGAGAGCACCGTTTGAACGGGACGTCACCAGCCTTGCGGGTGCCGACCGATTCCTAACTTGGTATCGAACCTTCAATCGGCCGCATAGAACGCCTCCCGGACAGCATTCGAAATTGGACCGGAGCCGATAATCGCCGTCTGGGTCATGACTACGCCGATGACGCGGTTTGTCGGATCGATCCAAAACTGCGTGCCATAGATGCCGCCCCATCCATAGCTACCGGCCGGAAGACGGCTCTTGGCTGCGGCGGGATCAGTCAGGATCCCAAAGCCCAGCGTGAAGCCCCAACCCGGCCCGCGAATCGTCGGCATGTTGTCGGTCGCGTTCTGCGTCATCTGCCGGACCGTCTCAGCGCGGAGCACCCGCACGCCGTCAAGCTCGCCCTCGTTCAGCAGCATCTGCAAGAACCGCGCGTAGTCACCGATCGTGGCACTCATGCCGGCGCCGCCGGAATTGTACGCAGTCGGAGAGAAGGCGCGGTTCGGGTCGAGGCTGGCAGTGCCCTTGGTGGGTGGGAACGGCACTGCCTCAGGTCCCATCACGGGAACGTAGCCTGTGCCGAGTGCGCCCGTGACCTGTGCGGGTCGCGTCACCTGCACGAAGCGTGAGCGAAGAGCCTCAGGTGGGTTGAACACAAAACTCTCGATGCGCAAGGGCTTTGCAATGCGCTCGGTGACAAAGGATTCCAGGCTGTTTCCCGTCACCTTCTCGATGACGGCGCCGAGCACGTCCGTCGCAAGCGAGTATTCCCAGCCCGTGCCAGGCTGATAGCCAAGCGGAACGGAGGCGAGACGCTGCATTGCTTCAGCGGTGGTTACTTCGGGCTGATCCAGCCCGTCGGTCACGCGTGCGTCGCGATATGCATCCACAAGCCGAGCATTATTGATGAAGTTATAGGAGAGCCCGGCGGTATGGGTGAGCAGTTCGCGGATGGTCGGGGGCCTGTTGGCCGGCCCCTCGGCGCCGTCGGGCGCTCGCACCCGCAGCTTGGTGAACTCGGGGAGGAAGCGGCTGACCGGATCATCCAGGCCAATCTTGCCCTGCTCGACAAGGATCATCGCCGCCACCGAGGTGACAGCCTTCGTCATTGAGGCAACTCGGAACATGTCGTTTGCGCCGATCGGCGCGGTACTCCCAACCTCGCGAACGCCGACGCTGCGGCTGTAGACCGGGCGGCCGTCATGGAGGATCAGCACCACGATACCCGGAGTGCTGCGGCCTTCCACCAATCCCCGAAGGGCTTCATCGAGCTTGGCGTGGCGCGCCTCGGGCGAAAACGCCTGGGCTACCGGGACGGGGCTGAGCACGAAAGCTATTACTGCGGCCCCAAGCAGTCGGATGACAAGACGACGTGAGATCATGGTGTCCCTCCCGTAGACCTGTTCTGACGCGCCATTCTGCAGCTACTCGAGATCGAGAGCAATGTCTCGCGCACGCACATGTCCGCGTTTGCCTCATTGTGGCCGGTCCGAGCATAGCGCAGGAACTCTGCTCCAGCGCGAACGGCTCACTTTGCTTCTCGCAGCCTGCAACCTCACGCGGCCGGGCTGGACCGGATCTGCCGGGCTTGAACGCTCTCGTCTTGTTCCAGCGGCAGGGAAAATTGAAACACCGCGCCCCGCGGTTCGTTCGCGCTCGCCCACATCCGTCCGCCGTGAGCCTCGACCATCGACCGGCAGATGGCGAGGCCCATGCCCATGCCCTTGGCCTTCGTCGTATAGAAGGCCTCGAACACGCGCTCGACATCCGCCGGGTCCAGGCCCGGGCCGGAATCGCGAACCGTGACGAGCACGCCGCCCGCGGCCTCCCTCTCGCTGTTGATTCGCAGTGCGCCTGCCCGCTCGCCGACGCCCTCCATGGCTTCAATGGCATTGAGGATCAGGTTCAGGATCACCTGCTGCAGTTGGGTGCGATCGCCTTTCACCATCGGCAAGCCCGGCGCGAGGTCGGTCTGCAGCAAGATGCCGTGCTTGAACATTTCGCTCCGGGTCAGCACGACCATTTCGAGGATGGCTTCATTGAGGTCGAACCGATCGTTCCGCGGCGGCACCTTGTTGATGAGGGCCCGGATCCCGTTGATGACGTTGCCGGCGCGCTTGCCGTCCTCGACGATACGACGAAGGGAATCCCGAACTTCGCCGAGATTGGGCGGTTGAGCGCTGAGCCAGCGCAGGGCAGCCCCGGCATTGGTAACCGTCGCCGCGATCGGCTGGTTGACCTCATGGGCAATCGAGGCCGTCAATTGACCCATCGTGGTGACGCGATTGGCGTGCGCGAGCTCCGCCTGCATGGCGCGCAAGGATTCTTCGGCCCGCCTGCGTTCGGTGATGTGACGCCCGACGCCGCGGTAGCCGACGAAGCGCCCCGTCTTGTCAAACACCGGCAGCCCGGAGACGGACACGTAACGCTTGCTGCCGTCGGGGCCAGCTCGCGCAAGCTCAAAATCGCGAAACGGCAGGTGGGCATCGAGCGTTTCCCGGTGCTTGCGCCAGGCCTCTTCATCCGGCTCCAGGTAAGGCACTTCCCAACGGGTCTTGCCGATCTCGGCGCCCGGCGCCGGCGCGTCGGCAAGGGTCTCTGCGAACTCCTGGTGCGTGAAGCGATGTTGCGCATCAGTCTCCCAGTACACGTCGAAGGAGAACTGCACGAGGGTGCGAAAGCGTTCCTCGCTCTGCCGCAGCGCCTCTTCCGCCCGCTTGCGCTCGGTCAGATCGAGGACGAAACTAACACCTTGATCTGAGCTTTGTTCGAACATCACCCCGCCGAGCAGCACGGGCACGCGACTGCCGTCCTTCCGAAAATACTCTTTCTCGAATGGCTGGACGGTCCTCATCCGCTTCAGGTCCGCCACCGTGCGTGCGTCGCGGTCGTGCCATTCCGCCGGCGTCAGGTCAGTCCGGCTCAGGCAACCGGAGACAAGGTCCTCCCGACTGTAACCCAACATACGGAGAAACGCATCGTTGGCCTCGAGAATGCGACCTTCGAGATCCCAAATGATGATGCCAACGATGTTGGCGTCGACCAGGCGCCGGATCTTCTTGTCGCGCGCCAGGAGATCGCCGTGGAGCGCGACGTTCTCCGCGATCGCCTTACGCCGCCTTATCGCTTCGAGCCGTGCAAGCGCCAACGCCACCACCGCCAGGACTGCGACTATGACGATGGCGGTCGCGATCAGCCTGGCTTTGCGTTGTTCGAGTGCCTCGGCGCGCTTCTCCTGATCCACGAGCAGCAAACGCTCGTGGTCCACCATCTGGTCGATTTGCGACCTTATCTCGTCCAGGCTGCGGATCATGGTCAGCGCCGCCAGCCCGGAGGTGCTGGCCGTCTTGACGATGTCATCGATCTCACGCAGCTTTGCTGCAACTGTCAGCGCCAGATGTCCGGCACGATGGTTCTGCAACGGATCGTTCGCGACCAGAGCCTGGAGCGCCTGCGCCTCTCGCCGTACGCTTTCGTCGGAGACGCCGTAAGCCTTGAGATATGAGGGGTCGAGAGTCAGCAGATACTCGCGTCTTTGGGCCTCGACGTCGGCGATGACCGCCCGCAGCCGATCCAGCGTGTCGAGCACCTGACGACTGCGCTCGTGTACAAGACTTGCCGCTTGTCGCTCCTGCCAATATCGAAGGCCGAGAAATCCGGTCGAGACCACGGCAGCCAGAACCACCGCGACCACCAGCGTCAGCGGACGAACAAACCACCGAAAGGACTGGGTCAGAGGGACTGACATTAGCCTTAAGTCTTCGATGCTCGCGTGAGCGGCTCTTTTCTGATGCCGACGAAGAGTATTGCCAGTATAGTAAAAATACAGCCGCGGTCTGCGTAGTTTAGATAGGAACCGGCACGCTCCAACCCTGCAGATTGCACCGGCTTAGAAGCCCGTCAGTCCCCTCGCAAGGGGCCAGAACGTCACGGGTGGTATCGCTCGGCTGTTGTGAAGGCCACTCCCCGCCAGGAGCAACCAGATGGCTCCAAATGAAATGGTGCAGGGTGAAAAGCTTCCGGGCCGTCCGGGGTCGGCCAGCCGGCGCAGCTTCGTCAAGGGATTGGGCGCAGCCGGCGTCGTCCTGCCGGCCCTCGCCATCCTGCCACGGTGGGGCCTCGCAGAGGATGTCGCCGGTGTCTATGCGCACGCTGCGATAGATTGGAAGCAATTTGCCGGGCAGACGATCACGCTCGCAGGCGCGATCCATCCCTGGTCGAACGCGATCACACCGCTTTTGTGGGATTTCACCAAGCTCACCGGCATCAGCGTCGTTACCGACTTCCGATTGGAGACCGCGTACATGGGCGCGCTGCCGATCCAGCTCGCCCGCGGCAGCAGCACACCCGACGTCTTCATGTTTACGGCCTATGGCCAGGGCATCTCAAAAGGATGGCTCGAGCCGCTGAACGCCTATTATTCCGACAGGTCGCTGACCGATCTCGGCTGGTATGACGAGAACGATCTTCTCAAGACAGCCCGAGCCTTTCCGTTGTGGCGGGACGGCGAACGCTACGCCTGCCCGATCACTTCCGAGGCCGTGACCCTGTTCATCAACCGCGACGCGCTGGCAGCCAGGGATCTGCGCGTCCCCCAGACTTTCGACGAGCTGCTCGCCACCGCCAACGCGGCCAAGACCAGTGAGATGTCTGGGATCGCCATGCGAGCGCAGGCCGGCGGCAATTCGTCCGTGCCGGCCATGAGCTTCGTGTTCTCCTACGGCGGGGACATGGTCAAGGACAACAAGGCCGCTTTCGCGAGCCCGGAGGCCATCGCCGCCGTCGAGATGTACGGTCGATTGCTCAGTCAAGCCGGACCTAGCGGTGTGAGCGGCTATGAATGGTACCACGTGCTGGACGATTTCCTGCAGCGCAAGACGGCGATGGCGATCGACAGCAGCAATTTCGCTACCGACATCTCCAATCCAGCCAAAAGCCAAGTTGTGGGGCGGACTGTGTTCGCCGCCTTTCCACATGTCGCCGGTCGCACGTCCGTGCCTTTCATGTCGCACTGGCAAGCCTGCATCAATTCCCATTCACGAAACAAGCGGGCAGCGTTCTTGTTTCTGATGTGGGCGACAAGCAAGCCCACCTCGCTGCGGACTGCCGCAGCGGGGCTGGCAACGACACGCGTGTCGGCCTGGTCGAGCGAGGACTTCAAGAAGGCGTTCGGCGCACAAGCCGCCGAGGCGGCGCTGACCAACCTGCAGAACGCCGATTTTGACCGCGCCAAGGCGATCCTTTTCCATCCGCTTTCGAGGCCCATCCTGGACGCTTTCATGATCGGCGTGAATGAAGTGGTCACTGGAGCGAGACCGGCAAAGATTGCGATGACCAACGCCGCCGAGAAGGCCAATGCGGCGATCCGCGGATAGCGGAGCTATTGGCGCCTATGTTCCCCCTCCGTACGTGTAATCAGCATTCAGGCGCGGGATTTCAGGGCAATTACCTTTCGAACAAGATCGGCGAGGCTGTTGGCGCCCATCTTTTCCATCACCCAGGCACGATAATTCTCGACAGTTCGAGTGCTGATCCCCAGCTTGTGCGCGATCTCCTTATTTGACAAACCCTCCGCCACGAGTTGCATGACTTCGACCTGGCGCGGCGAAAGCTCGGCCACACGCGCTTGAAGGGCCGCGCGTTCTTTGTGCTCGCTTCTAAGGCGGTTTCCGCTTTCGATCGCCTGCGAGATGCTGGCAATCAGCCGCTCGTCGTCCAACGGCTTCTCGATGAAATCGAAAGCGCCTTGCTTGATCGCCTGCACAGCCATCGTGACATCGCCGTGCCCTGTAATGAAAATGACCGGTATCGCTCCTTCATCCTTCAGCTTCTGTTGCAGCTCGATACCTGACATCCCCGGCATGCGAATGTCCGAAACGACGCATTGGGGCACTTCAGCGGCCAGGGCATTCAGAAAGCTCTCTGCTGACGAATACGCTCGCACCGGTATCCCCCGCCCCTCAAGGAGCATGCTCAAAGAGCGCAAAATTGCGTCGTCGTCGTCGATCAGAGCTATTGTCATGCACCCGAGTCCGAACTGTGCACGGCTGGCAGCGTAAACGATGCTGTAGTGCCGTGCTTTGTGCTTTCAATTCGAAGCTCCCCGCCATGAGCTTCGATGACCGATCGTGAAAGCGAGAGACCTAGTCCCAGCCCATCTGGCTTCGTCGTGGCAAATGCAGCGATTGCGTCGTCCCCGAGATCGGGATCAATCCCTGGACCATTGTCACTCACGCGGATCGTGACCTTTCCATTCGGTCCTGTCAGACCCTCGATAACGATCTTGCCATCATACCGGCCCGCGCCGGCCAACGCTTCGGCGGCATTGCGGACAAGGTTTAGAATGACCTGCTCAATCTGCAAGCCATCCGCGAGCACCGGCGGAACATCCCGTCCAACCGACGTTTGACACCCGATGCCCCGCCGCTCCAGCTCGGGCCCGAACACCGCGACTGCCTCCGCTACGAGCGTTGTGACACTAACGGGGCTCGTCTCGATCCTTCCAAGCCGGATGAAATCGCGCAAGCGATTCACTACGGCTCCCGCTCGATCGACTTGCACGATCGCCTCCGCTGATGCTGTTGCGGCGGCTGCAGTATCAGGAGGCGTTTTCTCGACGGCCCGCTTGGCAAGCCGGGCATAGTTGCCGATCGCGGTGAGCGGCTGGTTGATCTCGTGCGCGACTGCTGCAGCAAACTCTCCCATGGTTGCGAGCCGCCATGCTCGATGAAGGGCGTCCTGGTGTATTCGGAGCTGATGTTGTGTGCGCCGCTGCTCCGAAACCAGTACTCCAATGGCAAGGCCGGTCGCCGATAGAACAGTCATCAGCGCCTGATAGGCAACGACATCAGTCGCGCTTTCATGTGACAGCTCGATCGCAGCGATCAATCCAATCTGAATGACGGCGAGGCCAAGCGTCACGCCTTCCAGACCGAACCGCACTGCGATCCAGACGACCGGAACGAAAAACACATAGAAAAGCTGGAAGCGGAGCGCCTCGGTGACGCCGAATACGCCCCAGAGTCCGACAAGAACCAGGATAAGAATGGCCGCGGCTTCCCACGAGACCACCGGAAAGCTCCGCCGCGTGAACACGATAAGAGCAAACGGCGTGAAGACGATCACGCCGATCAAGTCGCCGATGAAACCTCGCAGCGACACCTGTGCGAAATCATGTGATGCAATGATCCCATGCAGCACAAGAACAAGCGCGTGTCCAATCGACACGAGCGCAATGCTGGCGACAGCTATCGTTACGAGCCACAGCAGGGAGCTGCGGGACGACAATGAACGATCGAAGCCGAAGCGACGGTGCAGCAGCAGAAGCGCAGCCGAACCATATCCGAGGCCGGTAATCGCCACGACAAGCAACTCGACGCCGGGCGGAAGAGGCAGGTCGCGAACAATCAGATCGGCGATCAGCGGCGCCGCAAACAGCCAAGGCATGTACGCGCCGCCGAACAGCAGGATCAATGCGAAGCTGAGGCCGGTTTGCGGATTCCAGGGTGTGATGCCGAACGTGGCGAACGGATGGACGTAGCTGATCCAGTCGAGCAGCACGTAACTGACAAGATAGCCCAAGCCGATCGCAAGATACCAGCGCGACATCCGAAGCACCAGCGGCCTGCCCGAGCTCATGTTTTCGAAACTCGGTTGCCGCATGATCACAATACTCCGGGACGCACGACGTCCGCGATTAGGTAGTTTTACTCTGGGAACGACCACACCGCAAAAGCCCCGACGGTTTCGCACCGAATTGTTCGGAGGCAGCGTCGTCGTCAGTCTAGCCCGAGCGTAATGCGCACAAAAGGCGAGACTCGGTGCCGAACGAAACGCCCTTCGAAGTCGCGGCGGCGGCCGCGGCAATCTTTGCGATAGCTGTGCTGCATACATTCTCGACGCGGTCGTTCGAACGCATGGCGCATATTCAACCGCGCCATGCCGGGCTTTGGCATCTGCTCGCAGAAGTCGAGGTGGTGTTCGGGTTCTGGGCGGCGGTTCTGATTGCCTTCATGGTCGTGAAGATAGGCAGCACCGGCGCGCTCGCCTATCTTGAAAGCCGCAATTTTACAGAGCCGGCGTTTGTCTTCGTGGTTATGGTCATTGCCGCGAGCCGACCGGTCATCCAGATGGCGGCGGCGCTGCTTCGCCTCGTCTCGCACCTGATCCCCCTGTCGCAACCCACCGCCTACTACCTCTCGCTGCTCTCGGTAGGTCCATTGCTCGGCTCCTTCATCACGGAACCTGCTGCAATGACGCTGACGGCGCTGCTGCTCCGCGACCAGTATTTTGCTGGCGGAGCACCGAGAAGGTTCATGTACGCCACAATCGGTGTCTTGTTTGTCAATGTGTCCATCGGCGGTACGCTGACGCCCTACGCCGCTCCTCCCGTGCTCATGGTTGCAGAGCAGTGGGGCTTTGACCTTCCGTTCATGTTGCGAACATTCGGATGGAAGGCGGCACTCGCCGTGGCAGTCAATGCTGCAGGAGTCACATTTCTGTTCCGAGACTATCTGCGGAAGCTCGCAGTGTCGCCGGCAAAGCTGGATGTCCCAGCCTGGAGTTCCGGAGTTCATCTCGGCTTTCTCGGCGCGGTGGTCGCCTTCAATCATCATCCGATCGTTTTTCTCGCGCTCTTCATGTTCTTTCTCGGCTTTGCCGAGGCGTACAAGCGCTATCAGTCGCCGCTCATCCTGCGGGAAGGTCTGCTAGTTGCGTTTTTCCTGGCCGGCTTGGTGGTGATCGGCGGCCAGCAGAAATGGTGGCTGCAACCGCTTCTCAGTGACATGGGGCCCACCATGCTGTTCACCGGCGCCACCCTGTTGACTGCAGTAACTGACAACGCAGCCCTGACATATCTTGGTTCGCTCGTCGACGGCGTTTCCGACGAATTCAAATACTCCCTGGTCGCGGGAGCGGTGACGGGCGGTGGGCTCACCGTAATTGCAAACGCACCGAATCCGGCGGGATTCGCAATCCTGAAGAACAGCTTCGAAGACGGAACGATCAGCGCAGGCGGCCTTGTCTTGGCTGCGCTCGCTCCAACCCTCGTCGCCGCTGCGGCGTTTCAGTTGCTCCCGTGAATCCAGACGGAGATGTGCATGACAAACCAGGCTACGACAACTGCACCCGGCGGCATCGGGCATGAAGTCGCCAGTTCGGCAACAAGAGGCATGCGCTTTCTCGCCGTCGTGGATGGCAGCGAACGCACCAATCGCATTGTCGATTTCGTGGCCGCCATAGCCGAAGGCAAGGACAATGTGGAGGCCATCATTCTGAACGTGCAGGATCGACACTATGAGGGGCGCCTGCGCGGCTATCAGAGTTTCAAGAAGGAAGAAATCGAGGACCGTCTAATCAACGATGTCGGGCTGCCCATCGTCAATGCTGTGAGCAAACGGTTGGGCAAGGTGGGCGTGGTTTGCCTGTCGAAGGTCAAAATTGGCGATCCGCTGCCGATAATTCTCCGTTGCGCGGCCGAAGACAAATGCGACGCTATCGTCCTGGCGGATCCGCAACCGCAATACGTGCGGCGTTGGTTACGCGCCATAGGCTTGCCGCTTGTATCTTCCCTGATATCCCGCGTCATCACGGCCGCCTTGGTGCCGGTCGTGATTGTGAAATAGGAGTCCACGTCACCTAGCGGAACTCGATCTGCCCGACGCCCTCCTCCGCGTCTCAAGGATTGTGGTAGTGTCCCAGCACGAAATCGCGGAGGAGTTGCCATGAAAGCCTTTGAGATATTCGCGATCTACGTAACGCCTTTCGTCATCATTGCGGTGGCAATCAAGCTTTTGATGAAGCGCTATGCCGTCGATCTGACCGACGCCCGAAATCAGGGCTCCAAGCCGAGGCGCAGATTTCTGCTCGGAGCTTGGTATTCAGACGAATAAGTACCCCCTTAGCCGCACGTGACCACGTGAACTCCTGACCCTATGAGGCTCTGACACCAGAATATCCCCTTGCAAGGGGCGCGACGACAACGCGGCACGACGCGCAATTACTTCGGTGTTTGCAGCACAACCCCGTAGCGCTTGTAGATTCGATCGATTGTGCCGTCGGCCCGCAACCGCTCGACCGCCGCGTCGATGGCTTCACGCAGATTGTCATCGGGGCGGAACATGCCAACTGCGACGTTCCAGTTCAGGTTCGCCTCGCTCTCGTCACGATCCAAGATACGGAGCGCCTTGTCCGGATGCGTCAGATTGAAATAGCTCGCCGCCGCCGGCGTGACCGCCGCCGCGTCGATCTCATGGTTGGCCACGGCCTCAAGGCTGTCGACCTCAAACCCGAAGGTCGATATCGGTACGCGCCGCTGACTGATGATCATTGCTGCGAAGGATCCGACCAGGACTCCGACCTTCGTCTGCCCGTCGAGACTCTTGAACGACGTGAGCTTGCTGGCCTGCGGCACGGCCAGGATAACGCCAGTGCGATAGTAGGGTTTTGAAACCCTCAAGTTGGTCTCGCCTTGCGCCTCGCGATCGGCAATCACATCCAGAAGGATGTCGCAACCGGCGCTGCGCATCTGGTACCGGGTGATAATCCAGTCGAGCTCCAGCGAGACGCCGAGCTCACGTGCCAGCGCCCGTCCCAATTCGACCTGAAATCCTGGCGGATCGCCGGCCTTGTTCGCGAATGGAAGCGAGTTGGGATGAGCACATAATCCGAGCACGCCGGTCGAGCGGATGGCGTCGAGGGGTCGCGCCTGAGCCGAGCCGATCAGCCCGATGACGGCGCCGACCATGAACGGGAGAATTGTCTTCATTCCGTGTCCCCGTGTGGATGTCGCGGGTCTCGGCAGCTCAGCCCTCGCGCGGCTTCAAGGCCCGGATGTACTTGACCATCTGTTCGATCTGCGCGTCGGTGAAGGCCCCAGCGAAACCAGGCATCGCGCCTTCCTTGCCGTTCTTTATGCGGTCACGCAAAAAATCGTCGTCTCGTGGTGAATTCATCAACTGCGGCCCCTTGCCGGCAGCTCGGCCGCCACTGGAGTGACAAAAGCCGCAAGTCCCTGCGAACAACTGCTCGACGTCGAACGTCCCGTTGTCGGGCGCAGGGCTCGCAGGCTGCGTCCGGACCGACCCGGCACACGCCAATGACGCGCCCAGCACCGCCGATAGCAGTGCGATGTTCTTCAAGTGCAATTTCAAAACGTCCGGCTCCATTTCCCTGAAAGCCACCCAGCCGCTTCAACGCACGGGGAGCAGGCTTGCGCCCGCCCCCGGCAGATCGTTTGCGATCGCCTATTTGAGGCTGAAGACGACGAGCATGCCGTCGTCGCGCGGCATGCTCTTGTAGATGCCGCCGAAGTTTGGCCCATACTCGTCTGCCAACATGCCGCCGAAGCCCGCTGTCACGGCAATGTATTGCTTGCCGCCGACAGAGTAGCTGACGATGCCACCCTGATGGCCGGTGCCGTTGTTGTGATTCCACAGCTCGGTCCCTGTTTCGGCATCGTAGGCGTGAATGACGCCGCGCGAATCAGGCACGAACACGAGATTGCCTGCGGTCGCTAGCACACTGCCAAGCGGCGGCTCGGGGTAGCGAACCTCCCATTTCTTAACCCCGGTCACGGGGTCGCGCGCGTCGAGATGACCATAGATCTCGCCGCCCGGAGGAGGCGCCATCTTGAAATCGGCGCCGATGTTAAGCTGTGCCTGTGGAGTCGTCACCGGCGTCGTCTTCTGGACGTCGAGCGTCATGCACCATTCCTGGCCGATCTTGTAGTAGAGGCCCGTTTTCGGACTGTACGACCCGGCATTCCAGCTAATGCCGCCACCAATGAATGGGCAGAGCGGCGGGTCGGTGACCTTCCCCGCAGTGAAGTCGCGACGTCCGATCAGCGCGCCCGTCTTGGGATCGATGTCCTTGACAAAATTGATGTTCTGAACGAGCCGCCAGACGTTCTTCACGGCAAGATTGCGGTCGTAAACAAAGATGAAACCGCCCTTGTTCGGATGGACGATGAGCTTCTGGCCGTCGCGCTCGAGCATCACGAACTCGCCGACGGAGCTGTCAAAGTCCCAGGCGTCGTGCGGCAGCTCCTGATGGTAGAATTTCAATTTGCCGGTATCGATGTCGAGACCGATCACTGAGCTCGTGTAGAGATTGTCGCCGGGACGCGCGCCTTGCGTCTTATAGTCCGCTCCCGACCAATCGTAGAGCGGCGCCGGGTTGGCAGTGCCCCATAGAATCGTGTTGGTCTCGGAATCGTAGGTGCCGGGCATCCAGCCGCCGCCTCCCCCGGTGCGCCAGGAGTCACCGCCCCAGGTCTTCATGGCTTCCTCGGTGCCAGCAACCGTCAGGAACTCCCATTTCTTTTTCCCCGTGGCGGCATCGATGGCGAAGATCGGGCCGCGGCCGGGCCACTCACCGCCCTGCGCGCCAATGATCACCAAGCCCTTGGCATAGAGAGGCGCACCGGTGAAGCCGACCGTCAGCTTCTGGGAATCGATCAGCTTGGTGTCCCACGCCACCCTGCCGGTCTTCGCGTCCAGCGCGATGAGCCGACCGTCCACTGTGCCGACGTAGACTTTGCCTTCTCCAAGGGCGACACCGCGATTGTAGGGCGAGTGCGTCTGCCGCTTGACCAACGCCTCGTCCAGTTCCGGGAAATAGTGCCAGATCAGCTCGCCGGTGGCGCCGTTCAGCGCGAAGGTTCGGCTGTAGGAGCCGGTGTAGTAAAGCACGCCATCAGCCACGAGCGGCATCGACTGCACGCCGCGGGTGGATCTTCCCGGAATATGCATCCAGGCGACACCCAAGTTTCCGACGTTGCTGGTGTTGATCTGAGCGAGCGGGCTGTAGTGATGCGACTTGTACGACCCGTGATAGGTCAGCCAGTCATTCTGGCCGGCGGCCTCGATCCGCGCGGTATCAACCGTTTGTGCAAAGGCTGACGATGCGGCAAGCGTCGCACCGATCGCAACTGCAACGGGCAGAGAAAAATAACCCAAATGCTTCTTCATCCGTATTTCCTCCCCTTGGTTTTGCTCTTGCGCTGGTCACTACACTGTCCGGCCCGCCGCACCTGATCGTCTCCCGAGGCGATCGTTTTGTGCCACGCGCCGGACAATTCCGATTTCCGTTTTCATGAGACGCCCCATCCCGCTCAGGCTCCATCCGGAGCGCAAGCCAACGGTTTCCAGGTCGCGGTCGGCTCGCATCTCAGCAGCCGCTTCCTTGAACAACTGTCCGACACGATCGTGTTCCCTTTGTGGGCGACATCGATGCTGACAGCGACACTGCCGATACCGCAATTGATGCATCGCACCATCGGCTGTCGGCCTACCCTCCGCGCGCGTGGAGCATTCGCAGCACCACGTCCAATTCCTTCCCGGCCTACACGGGCTTTGCTGCAGTTTAGCGCAGTTTCACGGGATCCGCACCCGTTTCGGTCTTGTAAACCCTGACCGAACGCCAGCCGGCACCATTTCGCTCAAATGATCATCGCGATCCTGGCCTACATCGAGGACCGTCATCGAGCGCGGCGCGCGTCGGCTCGCTGGTCTCCATGACGCTCGCCAAGGGCGGCACCGCCACGGCTCCATTCGTGTATGAGGACGATATTGTCGCAGCATTGGCCAATCGCGAGATCGAGGCGGCCGCCGTCACGCCGATGACGGTCGTTCAACCTGCAGCATGCCGACAAACCGTTGCGCCTGATTCCAGCGTTCGACAACGATTCTGATTTGAACTGGAATATTGCGGCGGGGCTGCTGCGCCCCGACGACAAGCTGCAACAGCGTGTCGATGCGGCAATCGAGGCGCTGCTGGCCGATGGCACCATCGCGCGGATCTATGCGCGTTACGGCATCGAGCTGCGGCCTCCGCAGTGAGGCTATCGGATTGGTGTATTGTTATGGGACGTGCGCCCCACGCACATGGGCCGTTACTTGCGTGTTCCGCACCGTGATGACGCGCTTCACGGTAAACTGAGACCCGCCACAGGGCCTTTGTGCTAGTCTGGCGAACGCAGGTTCTGCGTGTGTGCGGTCCAGAAGCATGCCAAGGGAACCAAAAAGGCAATGCATCTTTACCGAGCGTGGTTGGCTGATTGCGCTGGCCGTCGCGGTGGGAATGTTGCTCGGCTTGGCCGGCCCCACCTCTGCACAGTTCTTTAATTTCGGCGGATATCAGCAGGGGCCACAACAGCAACGCGGCGGCGGCTGGTTTGGTAACGAACGCGGTGGCGGCTGGTATGGTAACGACACGTTCGCGCCGTACCAAGAGCACGCGCCGCAGCCTCGTTGGAATGGGCGGCAAGCCCCTCCGCCGCCGCGCGAGGATTTTTCAAAGGCGCCACCGCCCGAGAAACGCAACACTGTATCGGAGCGCCACATACTTGTGCTCGGTGACGCCATGGCAGACTGGCTCGCCTATGGGCTTGAGAACGTCTATGACGACCAGCCTGAGGTGGGTGTGATCCGCAAACACAAGACAGTTTCCGGCCTGATCAAATATCAGCCGAAGGGCGATCCAGCCGATTGGGCCGCCGCCGCCAAAGGCATTCTTGCCGCCGAAAAGGCGGATGCCATTGTCGTCTTGCTCGGGCTTCATGATCGCACCTCAATCCGCGAGCCGGCGGTCGACAAATCCGACAACAAGGCTGGGAACAAGAAGGACGCCAAGGCGAAACCTGATGGCAAGACTTCGAGCGCAAAGCCCGAGGCGAAATCGGATGACGCAGCCAAGGTGCCGGACGCCGAGTTGTCGCCAGACGATGCCGCCGAAAACAGTGAGAAGAGCACGCGTTCGCCGGACGGCATCTACGAGTTTCGCGAGAAGCGCTGGGTCGAACTCTACATGCAAAAGATCGAGGAGATGATCGGCGTACTCAAGTCCAAGGGTGTGCCTGTGCTTTGGGTGGGTCTGCCGGTGGTACGCGGCCCCAAGTCGACCGCCGACACCGCGTTTCTGAATACGCTCTATCGCGATGCGGCCGGCAAGGCCGGCATCACCTATGTCGATGTCTGGGACGGATTTGTCGATGAAACCGGCCGCTTCTTGCAGCACGGCCCCGATTTCGAGGGGCAGACCCGCCGGCTGCGCTCTTCCGATGGTGTGTACTTCACCAAGGCCGGCGCGCTGAAGCTCGCGCATTATGCCGAGCGCGAAATCAACCGCCTGTTGGCTGCGCGTTCCGCGCCGATTGTGCTGCCCACTGAGCCGGCTACACCCGACGCCAGTGCGCGGCCGGATCAGCCGGCGCCGCGTCCGCTCGCCGGGCCGATCGTTCCCTTGGCGCCCTCCTCTGTCGGCACGAATCAATTGCTCGGCGATCCGGGGGGACGGCCTGTGACGATGGATGCGCAAGCGGCGCGGGTCCTGATCACAGGGGAGCCTTTGTCGGCGCCAGCCGGTCGCGCCGACGATTTTGCCTGGCCTCGACGCGAAATCGGACGCGAAGGGGCCAAGGGTGAGACGCCAGTGGCATCAAAATCGCTCGATGCCAACGCGCGGGCGCCGGCGGCATCGCTAAAGCCGAAAAAGCAACGCCGCCAGAACGAGACCAACAATCGCTTTTGACGGTTGCAAAGAATGGCCGAAAGCCCGCTACAGTGCATAGCTATGTGGCTCAATGACAACACTGACGCGAAATCGCGCGAATGGATGCCGTAATCGCTCTCTCCGACTTGTATCCGCCCTCATTGAATTGCGACCCTTGCGTGTCGAATTCGGTGGGTGGGGTACGATATGTTTTCCATCGGCTGTGCCAGGACTTCGTTCGCCAACATCAACGCAAGCCTCATTCGCATTAGCGCGCCTTCGGGTTCGGTCTCTGGGCGAGCATGAAGCGCCGCGCGTTCATTTGTGTTCTCGGCGGTGTCGCTTCGCGATTTTGGCGCCGCGGCCGCATCATCATTGCCGCAATGGCAGCAATGATGCTTCTGCCGATCGAGGTCAGCGACGCGGGCTGGCTGTCGGACGTCTTCAAAGGCTCGTCAAAACAGGCCAAATCGCCAAAACAAGGCAAGCCGTCAAAGCACGTCACTTCGCGCAAGCCAGCCGCTTTGGCGAAGCGAGCCACCTCGTCAAAGCGCCGCACCGTGAAGCTTGCCGCCCTGGGGCCGGTCGCCTTGCCCTCTGCCGCTTTCAAGCCGGCCACACCCCTGTGCGATCCCTCCACGTTTCGGATCGTTCTGGATGTGGGACATACCGCCGAATCAGAAGGCGCGATCAGCGCCCGCAACGTCTCCGAGTTTGTCTTCAATCTGCGCCTTGCGAAGCGGATCGAGGAGAAGTTGAAGGCCGAGGGCTTTCCTGAAACCAAGTTGCTCCTGACCGAGGGCAAGGCGAGGCACAGCCTCTTCAAACGCGTGGCCGCCGCCAACAATCTGCGCGCGGATCTCTTTCTGTCGATCCACCATGATTCCGTGCCCACCAAATTCCTCGAGGACTGGGAGTTCGAGGGAAAGAAAAGCCATTTCAGCGACCGCTTCAGCGGATATTCCGTCTTCGTCTCCCGCAACAATCCGGACTTCAAGACGAGCCTCTCGTTCGCCGAACTGATCGGCAAGGAGATGAAGGCCCAGGGCCTTGATTATGCCAGGCAATATTCCCAGGCGATCATGGGTCGGCATCAGCGTCCGTTACTGAACAAGGAAACCGGCGTCTATCGCTACGATGAGCTCATCGTGCTGAGAAAGACCCGGATGGCTGCCGTCCTGCTGGAAGCGGGCTCGATCATCAACCGGGACGAAGAACTCAAGATGAGTTCGCCTGAGCGGCGGGACATTATCAGCAGCGGTGTCGCGGCGGCGGTGAAGGCATTTTGCGAGCCCCGATGGGCCATGCTCGGTCCGCTCTGACGGCGCGGTAGCGTCGCATCTGGACCCCGCTTGCCGGCTTCAACCCCTTGACTGCTTCTTGATTTCGTCGAATTTGGAAAGCGCTCGTTCAAATTTTTCGTTGAACAGCCACATCGCATCGAGAATTTCGCGGTAGGTCGCGGATGTTTTGGCCCGGTCAGCCCGTCCGAAGGTGAAAACGCTGTTGTTTCGCAGATAGGCCATGATCTTCGGGTCTGAAATTCTGTAGTCAACCAGGTTGCGCGAGCCGAGCGCAGACCTGGTTGGGCTCGGAACAATCTGGATGAGTTCAAAGAGCTTCATCTGATCGATCGGATCTGGCAGTGTTTTCACGATCGCCGGCACCTGCGGAAAGATATCCGCGTGTGCGTTCATGAGGCCATCCCGCACGGCGGTCCAGTGGTTGAACCGATGATCCAGATTGCCAACCCGGGCCTCTTCCTTGTCGTCGCGAAGGCTCATTGCAGGATCAAAGGCTGCTATCGATTTTTTTATCGCCGCCCATTTCTTCCGTCCATTTTGATCTTCGGGTACGCCTGTTTGCAAGCTGCCCTTATATTTGTTCGAGCGCGCATTCCCGATGTTCTGATTGCCATTTGTCTCGGCAAAGAACAGGCCCAGGCTGATACGGCCTGCTGCTTCGGCATTGGCCGCATCAAGGCCCTTGGCTCGCGCAATGGCCGTGCCCAGATCGACAACGTCCTTGAAGGGAGTATCTGAGTTTTGCGCGTTGCCGGGCGGCGCCTGCATCTGGTCGAAAAGTCTCCTGTACTCGTCGAGCAGCGGCTCATTGTCGGCGCTAAAATACGCCGGCGGGATTCCGTATTTGTTGGGCCCACCTATCTTGGACGGAAGAGCGTCGGTAAGATCCTTGTACGCGCTGATCATGTTGTTGCGTGCAAGGTAGAGTGCTTGTCCTGGCAAGTTCGGTAGTCGCTGGTTCGAATTGATCTGCGCGCGCCGCTGGCCCAGGATCGACTCGAAGTTGCTCCGTGCATTATTGTATGTATTGAGCGCATCCGATTGGTTTTTCGTTAGTGTGGCCGGCTCACCCATTGCAGGCGACATGAAGCTGAGATTGCCGATGGCGGCCGCCACGAGCGACGCGACCGTGGCGACGGTCGCATTGGTGGCAACGGAACCCGGCGCAGTGAAGAAGATTCCGAGAGCAAGGGCTGCCGTGGGCGCAGCAGTATGGCTTTTTATCCCCATGGCGATTTTTCCCATGCCCAGTTTCATCGGATCGCGACCGACGCGATCGTAAACAACGAACGGGCAGCTTGGCGAGGCGAAAGCTCCAAATCCGATGCAATGTCGACAGGGATCACCTAAGCGAGCCAGCGCTTGCGTCGCTTGTAGTGCTTCACATCGCGGAATGATTTGCGCTTGTCCCCGGCGATGCCAAGATAGAATTCCTTGACATCCTCATTTGCGGCGAGCGCCCGCGCCTCGCCGTCCATCACTACGCGGCCATTTTCGAGGATGTATCCGTGTCTGGCGTATTTGAGCGCCATATTGGTGTTCTGCTCGGCGAGCAGGAACGTAACATTTTCCCGGACATTGAGATCCTTGACGATCTCGAAGATCTCTTCGACGATCTGCGGAGCGAGGCCCATCGATGGCTCGTCGAGCAGGATCATCTTCGGGCGCGACATCAGCGCACGGCCGATTGCGCACATCTGCTGTTCGCCACCCGACGTATAGCCCGCGGTGGAACCGCGTCGCTCCCTGAGACGGGGAAAATAGGCATAGACCCGCTCGAGATCCTCTGCGATCGCGGACTTGCCGTCCACGCGCGTGAATGCGCCGGTCAGGAGATTTTCTTCGACGGTGAGGTGGGCGAAGCAGCGCCGCCCCTCCATCACCTGAATGCAGCCGCGCCGCACTAGATCGTTTGGCGACAGCGACTGCACTTCGACACCGTCAAACAGGATTGAGCCCTTGGTGACCTCGCCGCGCTCTGAATGCAGCAGATTGGAAATCGCCTTCAGAGTCGTTGTCTTGCCCGCACCATTGGCGCCGAGAAGTGCGACGATTCCGCCCCGCGGCACATCCAGCGATACGCCCTTCAATACCAGGATGACGTGATCGTACACGACCTCGATATTGTTGACCGACAGGAACGGCGCCGCCGCTTCTGTCGTCGTGGCGGCCTTGGGGGTTGACACGCTGCTCCCTCCGAACTGTTGTGGCTTCCGGAATATCCGGGAGGAAGCGAACGTTCCTCCCGGATCTCGGAGATGTTTTCAGCTCTCTTTCGAGCAATCGCGAGGCTGAATCTTCTTGTCCGCGGCATACTTTGCGGAAATTTCGTCAACGAGCGGTTCGGTGTCGGATTGGTTGGCCGTGTACCAGTCGGAGATGATCTTCCAACCCTTGCCGTCCCACTGCTGTACGCGCCCGTCCCGCGCGCCCTCGTGATCGGAGCAGGAAATCTTGATCGGCTTCAACATGCCCTCGAAGCCGAGTTCCTTGAGACGAGCTTCAGAGAGATTGAGGTTCTCAAGACCCCAACGGACCTGCTCGCCCGTCAGCGGCTTCTTGCCGAACTTCTCCTGCGCCTTGCGGATCCCCTCCACCCCGAGCATGGCGTTCACCATACCGCGGTTGTAGAGAACCTCGCCGACCTTGCCGGGCTCCGACGCGCCCTTGCCCTTTGCATAGACGTGCTTCTCGATCTCGGCATGCACGGGGAATTTGCCCGCACCATGCTGAAGCATCAGCGCCTTGTAGCCGACCGCTTGATCGCCTGCCGGCTGCACATCCGGCTCTGCGCCCGACCACCAAACACCGATCATCTTGTCGCGCGGATAGGCAACGGCCGCCGCTTCCTTGACTGCCGTCCCGTTCATGACGCCCCAGCCCCAGACCAAGACATAGTCCGGCCGGTTCTGGCGAATCCCCAGCCATTGCGACTTCTGTTCGACACCGGGATGCGTAACCGGGATCGGCGTGAACTCAAAGCCGTGCTTCTTGGCCAGCACCTGCAGCATCGGGATCGGCTCCTTGCCGTATGGGCTGTCGTGATAGAGCAGCGAGATCTTCTTGCCCTTCAGCTTGTCGACGCCGCCCACCTCCTTGGCAACGTGCTGGATCGCGATATCGGCCGCGGACCAGTACGTGCCGAGCAGCGGGAAATTGTAGGCGAACACGGCGCCGTTCTTGGAATCGGCGCGGCCATAGCCCATGGTGATAATCGGGATCTTGTCAGTCGTGGTTTTCTCGGTCAGGGCGAACGTGATGCCAGTCGACAGCGGATTGACGAAGGCCGCGCCGGTTGGGCCCTTCCCTTTGAGACGCTCGTAACATTCAACGCCCTTGTCGGTGGCGTAGCCGGTTTCGCATTCCTCGACCAGGAGCTTGACGCCGTTGATGCCGCCGTCGCGCTCGTTGACAAGGTTGTAATAGTCGGCCACGCCGTTTGCGTACGGCACGCCATTCACGGCGTACGCGCCCGTTCGGTAGGATAGTATCGGGATGAACTGCTCGCTCTGCGCTGCAGCAGGAGAGGCAAACGCCCCGCCTGAAAGTATGGCTGCAGCAAGTAATAGTTTGTTGCGTACCATCTAACTCTCCTCCTCGTTCAGCCCGTTTTTTCTGTACCGGGTCTTGTTTTCGCGGGCTTCCTCCTATTGCCAACGACCGCCGCTCCGCATTGCGATCTTCGGCTTGCTTCGCACTGCCCGTCCCTTCAGTAGGGAAACGGCCACAGTCTGAGCTTCTCCTTGCCAATCGATATGAGCCGGGCAAACCCATGTGGCTCCTTGATGAGAAGATAGCAGATCAACGATCCAAAGATGATGAATTCCAGATGAGTAATCGTCTCTGTCGACAGCGGCACACCGAGCTGGGTTGGAAGCAGGTTCAGCATGATGGGCAGGATCAGGATAAAGGCCGCACCGATAAATGACCCCATGATCGAACCCAACCCGCCGATGATCACCATGAACAGAAGCTGCAGCGAACGCTCGATCGAGAAGGCGAGCGGCTCCCACGAGCCCAGATAGACGAACGCCCAAAGTGCGCCCGCCACGCCGATGATAAATGAAGAGACCGCGAAAGCTGTAAGCTTCGCGTAGAGTGGCCGGATACCGATGAGCTCCGCGGCTATGTCCATGTCGCGGATTGCCATCCATTGTCTGCCGAGATTGCCTCGAACGAGATTCTTCGCCAGAAACGCGAACACGGTTACAAAGATCAGGCACAGCATATAGCGCTCGATCGGCGTGCCTACGTTCAGACCGAAGAAATCCAGCGTCGGTGCACTGACCGACCCCGACGGCGCATAATTGGTGAACCACGGCACCCGCAGGAACACCCAGTCGAAGAAGAACTGCGCTGCGAGTGTTGCGACCGCCAGATAGAGGCCCTTGATCCGCAGACTGGGAATACCGAAGAGGATGCCGACAACCGCGGCCGCCAGCCCGCCGAGCAAAATAGATAGCAGTACGGGCAACGGCGGGATCGAAATCGCAAAGCCAAGCCAGGCGAGCGGAATATGAACGCCGGTCCCCAACTTGTAGGCCGAGTAAGCGCCGATGGCCATGAACGCGCCGCTGCCGAGCGAGATCTGGCCGCAATAGCCGACAAGAATGTTTACGCCGATAGCGGCAAGCGCGAGGATCAGGAAGGGCAGCAGAATGGCGCGAAGCAGATAGTCGCTGCCGAACGGCCAAATGTCGAAGTCAGCCAGCAGCGGCACGCCAATGAAGGCGATACCAAGCAAGATCGCGAGCGCCATACGGTCCTGGCGGATCGGAAAGATCGCCATATCCTCCGCGTAGGTCGTCTTGAATTGGCCTGCCTCGCGATAAAGCACAACTAACTCCTCATCTCAGATGCGCTCGATGATGCGCTCGCCGAACAGCCCCTGCGGCCGCACGAGCAGCACCGCCAAAGCCAGCACATAGGCGAACCAATATTCGATACCGCCGCCAATATGCGACCCCAGGAACACCTCGGCGAGCTTCTCGCCCGCACCTACAATAAGCCCGCCGACGATCGCTCCTGGGACCGAGGTAAGGCCCCCAATGATCAGGACCGGCAGGGCCTTCAGCGCGAGAAACGTGATCGAGAACTGCACACCCAGCTTGGTACCCCACACGGTCGCCGCAACGAGCGCAACGAGACCGGCAACAAGCCAGACCACAAACCAGATCCAGCCGATTGGAATCCCGACCGACTGCGCTGCCATGTGATCGTCGGCAACCGCCCTGAGTGCGCGACCAGTCTTGGTTTGCTGGAAGAAGATCGCGAGACCCGCGACCAGAATGCCGGCGATAAGGCCGCCCCAGACATCAAGCTGGTTGACCAGAATCCCACCCGGAAAGTGACTTTCGAACAGGAGCCAGATGTCGGTCGGGAACAGCCGCAACGGGTAAACATCGGAACCGAAGATCATCTGCGCCGCACCCTCGAGGACGAATGTCACGCCAATGGTGGACATGAACAGGGTGAGAGCATTCTGATTGACAAGAGGTCCAATCACGAACCGCTCGATCAGCCAGGCCGTTATCGCCATGATCACGGCGGCAAAGCCGATGCCGAGGACGATCGCAACCCAAAGCGGGAAGCCGTTGGCCACGAGGAGATCGAGCGAACGAACCAGCGCCAGCCCGGCGAGCAACACCATTGCGCCTTGCGCAAAATTAAACACGCCGGATGCCTTGAAGATCAACACGAAGCCGAGCGCGACCAGCGAATACAAGAAGCCAGACATCAATCCGCCGATCAGCACCTCCAGAAATTGACCCAATGCGATCACACCATGCTCCCTAGTGCGCGATGCCGAGATAGGCGTCGATGACGCCCTGATCCTTCTTGACCTCATCCGGCGTTCCGTCGGCGATCTTCACGCCATGATCGAGCACCACCACGCGATGAGAGAGATCCATCACCACAGCCATGTCATGCTCGATCAGCGCGATCGTCGTGCCGTAATAATCGTTCACGTCGAGGATAAACCGCGACATGTCCTTCTTCTCTTCGAGGTTCATGCCTGCCATCGGTTCGTCAAGCAGAAGGAGATCGGGCTCCATCGCAAGGGCGCGGCCGAGTTCGACGCGTTTCTGCAGGCCGTATGGCAAGCGCGCGACCGGCACCTTGCGGATCGGTTCGATCTCCAGAAAATCGATGATCTCTTCGACCCGGTGCCGATGCTCGATCTCCTCCGCCAGCGCAGGGCCGTAGCGCAGCATCTGCCACAGAAGGCCCCGCCGCATCTTCAATGTGCGGCCAGCCATGATATTGTCGAGCGCGCTCATTCCCTTGAACAGCGCGACGTTTTGAAAGGTGCGCGCGATGCCGCCACGGGACGCCTCGAACGGCTGCATCTGGGCGCGGGTTCGTCCCTTGAAGGTGATGGCACCACGATTGGGATGATAGAAGCCGTTGATGACGTTGAGCATCGAAGTCTTTCCGGCGCCATTCGGTCCGATGATGGCGCGAATTTCACCTTTCCTGATGTCAAGCGAAACATCCCTCAGCGCTTTCACGCCGCCAAACGCCAGCGATACCCCCTCGACCTGAAGCAGGATTTCGCTCGTGTCCGGCATCCTCATGCGGCCCTCCCCAAGGGTTCCGTCGCGCCAATTGCCGGCACGTCGCGGATCTTTACCCGCGCCGCGATCACGCCTTTGCGGCCATCCTCAAAAGTGACTTCGGTGGAAATGTCGGCTTCATGCGAACCGTCGTAGAGCGCTGTGACCAATGGCCCATAGCGCTCGGCGATGAACCCGCGGCGAACTTTCAGCGTGCGTGTCAATTCGCCATCGTCGGCGTCGAGCTCCTTATGCAGAATCAGAAAGCGCCGAATCTGCGCGCCGGCCATCACCTTTTCCTCGGCGAGGGAGCGGTTCACTTCTTCAACGCTTTTCGTCACCAGGTCGTAGACCAGTGGATGCCCCGCCAGTTCCTGATAGGAGCCATAGGCGATGTTGTTGCGTTCGGCCCAGCTCCCCACCGCAGTCAGGTCGATGTTGAGAATGGCGCAAACGAACTCCCTGGAATCGCCGAAGGCGACCGCTTCCTTGATGCTCGGAAAGAACTTCAACTTGTTCTCAAGATACTTCGGCGCAAATATCGTTCCGTTGGCCAGCCGGCCCACATCCTTTGCGCGATCGATGATCTTCAAATGTCCCGTCTTCTCGTCGAAGAAGCCGGCGTCACCGGTCTTGACGTAACCGTCAGGCGTCAGAGCCTCCGCGGTTTTCGCCTGATCCTTGAAATATCGGACAAACATGCCGGGTGAACGGAATTGGACCTCGCCTGATTCCGCAATGCGAATGTCGACGTTCGGCGCCGCCGGCCCCACAGTATCGGAGTAGATCTCCCCGTCAGGCTGACAGGTGACGTAGAGGAACGCTTCAGTCTGACCGTAGAGCTGCTTGAGATTCAATCCGATCGAGCGGTAAAACGCGAAAAGATCCGGACCAATGGCTTCGCCTGCCGTATAGGCAACGCGCACGCGAGACAGGCCGAGAACGTTTTTAAGGGGCTCGTAGAGTATCAAGCGTCCGAGCGCATAGAGTAGCCGGCCTGACACCGGCACCGACTTTCCGGTCAAAATCGATTCGCCATGCCGTCGCGCAATGCCGAGGAAGTAGTCGAACATGCGCCGCTTGATTGGCGCAGCATCCTCCATGCGGATCGTTACCCGCGTCAGCATGTTTTCGAAAACGCGCGGTGGAGCGAAATAGAAGGTTGGTCCGATTTCGCGCAAATCCTGCTCGACCGTCTCTCCGCTCTCGGGACACGCCATGCAGAAACCGGCGGCAAGGCCCTGCGCATAGTTGAGGTAATGATCTCCCACCCAGGCGAGCGGCAGATAGGCAAGCGCCACGTCGTTCTCGGTCAACCTGTCGAACCTGACAGTATCCGTTACAGCGTCGATGCATCCTCGCGCCGACAGCATGACGCCCTTCGACGCGCCGGTCGTTCCCGAGGTGTAGAGGATGATCGAGACGTCAGAACCTTCACCCTGACGGATGATTTCATCGATCTGCTCGCCAAGCGCAGCATTAGCCGCAAGCGCGGCCCGGCCGTCTTCGATGACATCGTGGATTGCGACCAACTGGCTGTGATCGTAGTCGCGGAGTCCACGCGGTTCATCGTAAACAATCTTCCGGAGATGCGGCACCCGGTCGGATACGGACAAAATCTTGTCGACCTGCTCCTGATCTTGCGCTGCAACAAACTTCACGTCGGCGTGGGCAAGGACGTAGGCAAGCTCGTCAGCCACCGCATCCGAATAGACCGGGACCGGAATCGCACGCAGCGCCTGCGCTGCCATCACGGTCCAATAGAGCTTCGGCCGGTTTGAACCGACGATGGCAATCGTGTCGGCTGGCTGCAAACCAATCCGCTGCAAACCCGCGGCATAAGCACGTACGATCCCGGCGACTTCGGTCCAGGTCCACGTCTGCCAGATACCAAGATCCTTGTGCCGAAACGCCGGACGGTTGCCAAACTGCGCCGCGTTTCGCAGAAGCAACTTGGGGAACGTATCAAACGATCCGCCATCGGCCACGTCGGTCTCCACCCAAAAACCGGCACGTTGGTTCGCGCCTGCTTATGGTGACCTGCGCCCTTCAGGGAGCAGCCATGCGAGTTCCGCATGCTTCTCTCCACAATACAATTGATCGAAAGTCCTACAAGCCCGGTTTGGCAGCCCGAGTGCGGCTAATTGTGTTGCCGCATGTCGCGACCCAATCACCTTATGATTGTGGGCTCGAAGACGGACCTCCCGAGAATGTGGGCTATTGGCGCCACAAGCAGATATCGCACGAAGTGTTTGTTTTCATCCGAAGCCGAAATTGAATTTGTCGATATAGATCCTGGTCAACACAGCCGCGCATCGACCGCGCCCGCGAAGCTGCTCCCGCCGGCGCGGCCGCTCGACATTACGCAGCGCGAACGTAGCCGTAGCGCAGGTTCGAGGGCGCCTTGGCCGCCTGCGTATACTCGTTCTTGAGCGAAGCGAGACGGTCCTCGGAATAGGCCGGCATCCTGGTGTTGTCAGCCGCTCTCAGCTTGATCTTGTAGAACCTGGTCGCGTTGCCTGCGAAGATCAGTTGCTTGGTGGCGCTATTGGCATCGCCGAGCGGCGCAAAGCCATGTTTCTTCTGCATGTCCTCCGGGATTTCGAGCCGGCGCATCGCCTCGATCTGCCACTGCGGTGAGCCGTACCAAACCGAGTCGGTGCCCCACATCACGTGGTCGACCCCCATGCCCTTGATCAGCGTGCCGACCAGCGCGGCACAGAATTTCGGATGCGCCACTGCCGAGTTGGCAAAGCATGTACCGAGCTCGGCATAGACATTGCTGACGCCGAACTTCTGCGGGATTTCCGCGAGATCCGTGGCCCACTGGATGCGGCCGGTCTGCTCGAACTCGGCCCACGCCTTGTCCGGCAGTTCGGTGAACGGCCGTAGCGCCGAGTGATAGATCACGAAGTTCATCTGCGGCCAATCCTTGGCAGCCTTTCCGATGTCCCACGCGGTTGCATATTCCCACACGCCGGCGAACGACTTCTCGTAATCGGGCGGCAGCAGCCCTTTGTGGATGCACAGCGTGTTGATGCCGGCCTTTACCGCTTTCTCGTAAAACGGATACATCACCTGCTCGTCGTCGAGCCGCCACGGATATTTGGAGGGCGCCAGCGGATCGCCGATCGTGTAGGACTTCCAGGAATCCGGCTTGTAGACCTCGATCGCCTTGTCGACCTCCTCCATCCAGCCGGGCTGCTTTGGGGTGATGACGCTGTGCGCCAAGAGGCGGCGCGAGCCGGCGAAGTCGTTGATGATTTCGCGCGCCTTGACGATCTGCTCATTGGAAAGAAGCCACCAGCTCGGATCGTCGAACGGCGCGCCGCTTAGCAGCGCCATGTTGGTGTCGCTGTCGTAGTAGATCTCTTTCACATAATTCTGGAACTTGTAGCGGCCGAGCGAGGAGACGCCCTCCTCCTTCATCTTCGGATTCCAGTGCTGGCTCGCAAAGTCCGCCAACCCCAACAGCTCCTTGTGATCGAAGTCGTCGCGCACGAAGTGGGTCTGAACGTCGAAAATGAACTGGTCGGCTAGGCCTTGCGCGCGCGCCCGCATCAATTCGGGCTCTCGCGCCTCCGCGGGCGCAACCTGGAAAACATTGCCGTAGACGTCGTTCATGGCGAGGAATGCCGCCGCCATGCCGCAGCTCGTGTGCAGGAACTGCCGGCGGCTCAAGCCGAGGTGCTTGCCGTTCGCGTCGGCGAGCTCGTTGATCCGCGCCTCGACTTTCTTTTGCACAGCGCTCTGCGGGGGCGGCAGATACTCGCCGTTGGAAACAATCTGCGTGGGAATCGGCGTTGCTGCCGATGCCGCCTCCGCGCCTGCGACAAGACGCTGCTCTCGCTCGCTAAGCCAGGTGCTCATTGTTCTTCTCCCTGTTTGTTGGGCCACGACGGCGCTGGTCGGTGCGCGCCTCAGCTTCCCGCGTTTGGCCACTTCCGATCAGTCAGGTGGACGAAGGGTACCTCCATTCAGCCACGCATGAGGCCATCGCACCCGCCTCATGCCGAGGCCGAGTCTCTTCATCACGTCATTCTGTGAGGGTACAGACACACTTAAAAACTACTTACGGTAGTGGCGCATCTTCGCCGAATTCAATGCTCAAATTTCCAATGGCGCAAGCAAAGTTATCCGGCAGCCATGCTGTCCCAAAAAGCCCATTGCGAGCGGCTGGTTTGCCCGAGGATGTGCAAAGCGCCGGTACGAGGCGCTCATTGCCAATGAAGCATCATCCTTCGCGGACGGATGGAGGGACCCAGCCCATGCCAACTGCCCGGGGCCTAGATTCGATCACGTAGCCCTTTGACGCCTTCACCTTCGGCGCAATGCTCGCAACAGAAGAACGTGCCGGACTTCTCCAATCCGTGCCCGACGATGCGGATGCCGCAATGATCGCAGGTCGGCGCGAGCGCATGAATGGCGCACTCGAAACTATCGAAGGTATGCGCCTTGCCGTCCATTGTGACCTGAAAGGCCTTGTCATAGTCATTGCCGCAGGTTTCACATGTAGCCATTGATATCCGCCTTCACTTATGACGCGGTCGCCCTTCGCATTGATCGAATTCAATAACGGGGTCTTAAAAGGATGGTTCCTCATTGTTGTCCTCCGGAATCAGACAGCATCTTCTGGAGTATTGCCTCGACCGAGTGCGGCGATATCCCAAGCTCGGCAAATCCGGGCATATCCGGTGATGACACGGTGTCGATTTGCATCAGCTCCACTTGATTGCGCGTCAGGAATGGAATCCGGAGCGTTTCGGAGGCCCATGCGAGTGCATGCCAGGCGGCAAACGGGATTGGAAGCAGTCGAGGCGCAAGTCCAGCTTGATGCGCCACGGCTCTAAGCAACTCCTCGTAAGAGTAGACGCGAGGGCCGCCGAACTCGAAGATATCAGGCGTCTCGGCGCGCTGCATGATCCGGCCAATCGCGTCCGCAACATCATCCACATAGGCCGGCTGCAATCTGGTCACGCCGCGGCCGAACATCGGATAGACGGGAAGCTGGCGGAGCAGCTTGAGGATGACGACGAGAAACGCGTCGTCCGGTCCGAACATCACCGCCGGACGGATCAAAGTTGCCTCGGCGAAAGCGGCCCGGACCACCTGCTCGCCCTCGCCCCGCTTTCGGATGTAGTGTGATGGCGAGGTGGTATCGGAGCCGATTCCTGAAAGGTGGACGAGTCTTTTGACTCCGGCCCCGTGCGCTTGAAATGCTACCCGCCGGGCGGCCTCGACATGAACGGAATGAAAAGTCTCCGATCCGCGCTCGACGTAGAGACTGACCGCATTCACGACGCCATAAGCGCCGGCAAGCGCATCCGCCACCGACCGCTCGTCGTGAATGTTGGCCTCTACGGATTGAAGTTGCGGATCGTCAGCACCAGGCAAGGTGTAGCCGTGATCCGGATGCCTTGACGCGATCCGAACCGGAAAGCCGCGTGAGCGCAGACGTTGAACGATGCGGCGGCCCAGAAAGCCGGTTCCACCGAACACGGTGACGATCTGATCGTTCGTTGCCACCATGGCCCATTCGCCAATTCATGTCGCAACCGCGCCATTATAGCGGCTTCGAACCCTGCTGCGAGGAATAACTGCAAGTCTATGAATGACGGAATCTCCCAGCAGTCCTGCAGTACGGACGCGCAACGAGCACGCGAGGGATATGGCTATCGCGAGGCGGTGCGCCACTGGGTCGTCTTTTGACCTAAGGCGAACATCCCGCGCGCAGGTCGTTGCCATCGCAACGGAAGATTTGGCGGTGCGCCGCACACGCCGCCGGACCATCCTTGTCGCATCATTGTTTGCGAAGTTCCGGCGTCTTGCTATGATCGAAAAAAATCAATCAACAGCGATAGGGAGAAGCGTCATGAGGACCGTGCTCCGCAGTTTGGCGGCAACAGTAGCGTTGGCCGCGATGGCCATGCCGGCCGCGGCTCAGAACTATCCTGAGCGCCCGATCAAGATGATCGTGCCGTGGGCGGCAGGCGGCGATACGGATAACATCTTCCGTCCTTTTGCGCCGCTTCTACAGAAGCACATCGGTCAGCCGATCGTGATCGCCAACGTCACAGGCGCCTCCGGCACCGTCGGGGCGCGCGAAGCCAAAGGCTCACCGCCGGACGGCTATACGCTTTATGCGGTGCACGACTACATCCACCTTGTGCACTATGCCGGCGTCACAGACGTCAAATACAGCGACTTTGAGCCGATCTGCCTGCTCTCTGCGACGCCATCGGTCCTGACCGCGAGCCCCAAGACGCCCTGGAAGACCTGGGCCGAGCTTGCCGAAGACGCCAAGAAGCGTCCGGGCCAGATCACCGTGGGGGCTACCCTTGGATCGACCAGCCACATCTTCCCGGCGCTCATCGAAAAGGCAACCGGCGTCAAGTTCAAGTACGTATCGTACGAAGGCCTTGCGCCGCGCATGAATGCCATTCTCGGCGGCCATGTCGATTTGACGGATTCCAACCTGACGCAGAAGGGCAAGGTCGATGCCGGGCAGCTCAAGTTTCTTGCCATTGCTGCCGAGAAGCGCGATCCCGAAGCCCCTGACGTGCCGACGCTGAAGGAGCTCGGCATGGACATCGTCTACGCGGTTTTGCGCGGCCTGATCGTACCGAAGGGCACGCCGGCCGCGGTGCGCGCCAAGCTGGACGAGGCCTGCGGAAAAGCCGCCAAGGAGCCGGAATTCGCGGACGCGATGAAGAAGCAGGGCACGCGCGTCTCCTATCTCAACGCCGCCGAATACGGTCCATTCCTCGACAAGCTCGACCGGGAGAGCAAGGTGATCATGACCGACCTCGGTCTCGCCAAGCAATGAGATTTTAAGCAATGAGACTTGGCCGCGATAGCTTTGCCGGGCTGATTTTCCTCGCGGTCAGTCTGATCCTGCTTGTGCAATCGTTTGGACTGCCGCAGCTACCGCTGGTGCCGGTCGGTCCCGGCTTCTATCCGCGCATCGTCCTGATCTTCATGGCCGTGACCAGCGCGGCGCTGATCGTGCAGGACCTGCTCGCGCGGCGCGCTGAGCCGGCCGACGTCCCTGCTCCGGCGCAGCCGCAACGGGCCTATGGCCTGGTCGCGCTCGCCTTCGTCATTGTCGCGCTCTATTTGGTACTTCTGCCTCTGCTCGGCTATCGCATCGCCACCGTCCTGTTCGTCGCCGCGTTGCAAGCAACGCTCGAGAGGCCGACGACCTGGCGCCAATGGGTGGTCCTCGCGGCAATAGCGATTGGCACGTCGGCGGTGACGTACCTGGTCTTCGAGCGGTATCTCACCGTGCTGCTTCCTCGCGGTAGCTGGACAGACTGGTAGGCCATGTTCGAGCTTTTGGGACATGGGCTGCTGACGGTGCTGCAGTGGAATTATCTCGTTCCGCTGTTCGCCGGCACGCTCATCGGCGTGATCGGCGGCGCGCTGCCGGGCGTCACCATCACGATGACGATCATCGTCATCCTGCCGTTCACCTATGGCCTCGATCCGTTGCAGGGGCTGGCCGCGATGACCGGCGTCTATGTCGGCGGCTCCGCCGGCGGCCTGGTCACCGCCTGTCTGCTCGGAATTCCGGGCACGCCTTCGGCTATCGCCACGACCTTCGACGGCTTTCCGATGGCGCGGGGTGGCGCGCCGGGCCGGGCGATCTGGCTCGGCGTGTGGTCATCGTTCTTCGGCGGGCTGCTCGGCGGGCTGTTCCTGATCCTGGTGACCGGGCCGCTCGCGGCCATCGCACTTCAGTTCGGACCGTGGGAGTATTTCTCGCTGTTCGTGCTGGCCATGGCAATGGTGGCGGGCCTGGCCGAGTCCTCGTTCATCAAGGGCCTGCTGTCGACCGCCATCGGCCTCCTGATCACCGTCATCGGCACGGACCCGATCGGCAGCGTGCCGCGCTTCACCTTCGGGTCCGAGTTCATCAGCGGCGGCTTCCCGTTCCTGCCGGTGCTGATCGGGATTTTTGCGTTCGCGCAGATCATGTCCGACATCGAGAAGGCCCGAGCGCCAAAGACGCCCGAGGCCGTTCTGACCGCGCAGCCGAGTCTTGGGGTTTCCCTTGGGGTTTCCCACCTCAAGGTGATCGGCGAAATCCTCGGCCGTCCGTTCCTGCTCTTGTGGTCGACGATCGTCGGCATCCTGATCGGCGTGCTGCCGGCGATCGGCGGCAGCGCCGCCAATATGTTGGCCTACGACCAGGCGAAGAAGTTGTCGCGCCACCCCGAGCGTTTCGGCACAGGCATCCCCGAGGGCATCATCGCTTCTGAGTCATCCAACAATGCCAATGTCGGCGGCTCGCTGGTGACCATCATGGCGTTCGGCATCCCGGGCGACGCCGTGACCGCCGTCATGCTTGGCGCCATGACGATCCATGGCATCCAGTCGGGGCCGCTGTTCGTCTCCCAGCAACCCACCCTCGCCTACGGTATCTACGCCGCATACATTTTGGCACACCTGCTGATGGTGCTGATCCTGGCCGCGGGCGCGCTATTCATGCTTCAGATCACCCGTGTGAGGCTCGCGGTGCTTGCGCCGGTCGTGCTGGTGCTTTGCGTAATCGGTGCTTACGCGCTCAACAACACGATGCAGAGCGTGTATGTCCTGCTCATCTTTGGTGTGTTCGGCTATGCGCTGGTGAAGTGCGGATTTCCGCTGGCTCCGCTGATCCTCGGCCTCATCCTCGGCGATCAGATCGAGATCAACCTTATTCGGGCGATCATGACGGACGACAACCCGCTGCTGTTCTTCACGCGGCCGATTTCCGGCGCGTTACTGCTCTGCGCGGCGCTCTCGGTCGCCTTGGCTGTCTGGCAGCACATGCGTCATCAGGCGCGAACCGCGCATGAGGAAGCGCCCGAGTTCTGACGCCGAGTTCGACCTTGCGATATCAGCTTTCGACCCTAGGCCGACTTCTGCAGACCGTATGCGCCACTCGGGCCTTCTGAAACGACGTGATTGCTGCCGTCTTTGCGCGCGATGCCCTGGTCTGCATGATTGCTTACAAGGAACTTTCGGTCCTGTGCGGCGTCATAAGTAACGCGGCCAAGGCTTGGCACGGGAGGTGCCATGTCCAAGTTCAGCGTTACAGTAATCGCTGTCGTACTGGTGACCGCGCTGTCGAGTGCCGCCACTGCGAAAAGTCGCGGACATTTTGGTCTCGGCCCACTTGGCAGCGTGAAATCCGCGTTCGCCCGCGTGCTTGCGCCAGGACTGTTTCATAGCCGCCCCAGGCATCACCGCCGGGTGCACGTCCGTCGGATCAAAAGCGCTCCCGTCGCTTTAAAAAACGCACCCGTCGCTTTACAAAACATCCCGTCCGCGGCGAACCGGCCCTCCGGCGAGGAGGAGCTGGTTGTTGGCAGGCTTTTCACTGACCCTGCGGCACGCAGACAGATCGCCGCGACTGCCGCACTTGCTCACTGGCATGGTGACCGTAACACTACAGACGGGTGGTGGTCGCATGGCCATGGCGGATATGGCTGGATTGGGCCGCTGTTCTGGCCGTTCGCCTACAATGATATTTATGGTTATGCCCTCTTCGGCGATGTCGTGGGCTTCTGGGACTACGGGTACCCCGACATCTATGCCGGAATTTTTGGGCCTTACGGCAGTGACGAACTGGCGGCTTATATGGCACCGGGCTCTTCCGGCCGAAGCGAACGAAGGATCCCGCCGCTGCAGCAGCTCTGCGGTGATGCCGGCCGCGAAATTACCGGTCTTGCCATTGATCAGATTCAGCGGGCGATCCAGCCGACCGAGGCGCAACGGGCCGCGCTGGACCGTCTTGCCGACGCGTCGAACTCGGCCGCTCAGATCATTCAGGCATCTTGTCCGATGCAGCCCGCATCAACGGCGCCGGCCCGATTGGCCCTGATGCAGCAGCGCACTGCGGCTATTCTCACTGCAGTAATATCCCTGCAGCCGCGGCTGGGGGAACTTTATGATCTGCTGAATGACGAGCAGAAAACACGGCTCAACGCACTCGCTGATGATCAGCTCAAGACGGCGTCCGCAAATGGGGCCATGAGGGCGCCGGCCCAGGGCTGCGAAGCGTCCCTGCCCGCCGCGTTGCAATGGCCGGCTGGCGAGATCGAGGCTAGGCTACACCCGACCGATGCCCAACGCGACGCGCTTGAACGGATGCAGCGTGCCAGCGCCAGAGCTGTCGAGATGCTGAGTTATGAATGCCAGCCGAAAGACGCGATCACGCCACCCGCTCGCCTCGCCGAAGTGGATGGTCGGCTCGATACCATGCAACAAGCCATCAATCTGGTGAGCGACGCGCTGGAAGACTTCTATACTGCACTGAGTGATGAGCAGAAGTTTCAATTCGAGCTGATCGGACCAAAACGAGCGCCGTGATTGCCCTCCGATGGTCTTGAAGCGCGTCTTGGTCTATCAAGAAGCTTGGGCGGCATTCGAACTTTATCCCGTGTGGACGGCGATCGTGCGGTCCGACCGCGAAGCTCCAGCGCATACAACGGGCGGAGCCGCCTCCTTGCGCGGCGTCGCGTCCCCGTGGGCCGTGCTGGCGTGGGCCGCGCTGCTGGTGGCGATCGCCGTGTCGTTCAGGCCGGCGGTCCCGATCATCTGGGGCGACACGCCGTCCTTTGTGGAATCTGCGTTTCGCACGCTGGAGGCAGGACGGCCGACCGTGGCAGGTGGGCGCGATCCGGGCTACCCGGCGTTTCTGGCTGTGACGTTCGCGTTTGGAGGCGACCTCGGGACGGTGGTGCGCCTGCAGCAGGCGGCGTGGGTCGTCCTGATGCTGGCGCTTGCAGCAACTGCCCA
This sequence comes from Bradyrhizobium sp. AZCC 1719, assembly GCF_036924525.1. Taxonomy (NCBI): domain Bacteria; kingdom Pseudomonadati; phylum Pseudomonadota; class Alphaproteobacteria; order Hyphomicrobiales; family Nitrobacteraceae; genus Bradyrhizobium; species Bradyrhizobium sp. AZCC 1719. Next base: position 6,257,696 of record NZ_JAZHRU010000001.1, read on the forward strand.
GGCGACGACGCGCAACGCCGGTGGGCTCGTGCCGATCATCCTCGTGGCGACGTATCCGGGCCTGCTGTTGTTCAGGAACGTCCTCACCGCAGACCTTCTCTTTGCGGTCTTCCTCAATCTGGCAGTGGCTGGACTGCTCGTCGCTACCTTCGTCGGCAAAGCAGCGCGGTGCTGGGCGGTCGCGGCCGCTATCCTGTGCGCGGCGCTCGCGGCGTGCTTCAGATCGCAGGGAGTCCTGGTCCCAATCGCCGTCGTCGTGGTCGGCACCTGCCTCGCCCGGCCAGATACGTCCGTGCGCCTCGCCGTAATTGCCGTGTCCGTCGCGGCGGCGCTGGCGCTCCTCGCCGCCGGTTCCCGGTTCGGGGCTTCCAATTCCGACCAAGCCTCGGCCGTGTTCGTCCCCAAGACACTGTTCTGCAATCACCTGAATATCGTGCTTGCAAGCGATGCAGCGCGACACGAGATCGTATCGGCGGCCGGCGACCGCGCCGACGCCACGATGGCGCGGCTTGCCGCCAACTTCGCCGCGGAGCCAGGTCGCTGGCCCGTGCTCGGGTTCTTCGGCGACGCCTGCCTCTTCGACACCGCACTGGATCGAGACCTCGCCGACGATACCGGGAATGCCGTCGGCGCGGCCGCAGCCTATCGGCGCATCTTCCTGGCCGCCGTGCGCGACCGGCCGCTGGCCTACGCGGGCAAGTTCGTCCGTCAGATGGCCTACGGGGCCTCGATCGCATGGCCGCCCTACGGACTCGACCCTGCCATACCGGTGTCGACTGACGACGTGCCGCACGTGTCCGACATCATGACGCGGCACGGCCGCTCGGTTCAGCCGATCGATCTGCAGGGCGGACCAGTTCGGATCGGCCTACTGTCCGATTTCCCAGGTATCTCCGCCTATCTGTACAGGGCATTGTCCACCGCCTTCGTTATCGCCGTCATATTTTGGACGGTGGCCGCTGTGCGGCGCCGGCGCTCCCTGACACGTGCAGGAATCGTGATGGTGATGTGGGCGGCTTCGATCGCGACCGCCGCCGGCGCCCACACCCTCGACGTCTGGCGTTACCTGATTCCCGCAGCGCCGATGGTGGGCCTCATGCTGTCCTTTTTCACCGTCGAACTGGCCGAAGCGGTCGCATGCCGAGATTGTCGACGGACTTACGGTCTCCGCCGATCAGGAATAGAATGAGCCGACGTGCGCGGGCGCTCGTGCCCGTAGACGGGCCGCCTAGACATCGTGGCAACTCTCCGTCACGCCCGTTGGCAAAAAAGCTGAGGTCTGCCACACACGACGAATTCCATGACCGATCCCGAGCGTTTGGAAGGCGTTCCTGGCCGCTACTGGCACCGGCTCGAAGACGGGCGCATCCAATGTGATGTCTGCCCGCGCTACTGCAGGCTTAACGAAGGCCAGCGCGGCCTGTGCTTCGTGCGTGGCCGGCAGGACGACCGGATCGTGCTCACGACCTACGGCCGCTCCTCGGGATTCTGTGTCGATCCAATCGAGAAGAAGCCACTGAACCACTATCTGCCCGGAACTCCCGTGTTGTCGTTCGGTACCGCCGGGTGCAACCTGACTTGCAAGTTCTGCCAGAACTGGGACATTTCCAAAGCGCGCAAGTTCGACCGGCTCCAGGACGCAGCCTCGCCGGAAGATATTGTCGAGGCCGCGATTGCCACAGGCTCGCGCTCCATCGCCTACACCTATAATGACCCCGTCATCTTCCTTGAATATGCCGTCGACGTCGCAAGGGTGGCGCGCCGGCGCGGGATCAAGAACGTGGCGGTCACGGCCGGCTACATTGATCCGGCGGCACGGGAGGAGCTTTACACCTTCATGGACGCCGCCAATGTCGATCTCAAGGCGTTCACCGAGGCGTTCTACAATCGGCTGTGCACCGGGCGTCTCGGCGCCGTCCTCGAGACGCTCGAGTATCTGAGGCACAGGACGAAGGTCTGGTTCGAAATCACAACGCTGCTGATCCCGGGTCACAATGACAGCCCGGAGGAGCTGAAAAAGCTGAGCGAATGGGTGATGACAAGGCTTGGACCTGACGTGCCCTTGCATTTCACCGCCTTCCACCCTGACTACAAGATGTTGGATCTGCCCCGGACGCCGGCCGTCACCCTGACGATGGCCCGCGACATCGCGCGCAAGGTCGGGCTGCAGTTCGTCTACACCGGGAATGTCCATGACGAGAGTGGCCAAAGCACGTACTGTCCGGGCTGTGGCGAGCGGATCATCGGCCGAGATTGGTATGACATCACCACGTGGCGGCTCACCGGCGACGGCCGTTGCGGCATTTGCTCCACCGCAATCCCCGGCTTGTTCGAGGCACGCCCGGGCAACTGGGGACAGCGGCGCGTCCCGATCCGGATCGGCAGACTGGAACGCTCTGGCGTGAGATGATGCCGGCGTCGGGGCGCCTCACTGCTGCGCGTTAGCGGGAGCCTGATTAGGAGGTCGCGATGAAGATTGACAGCACCATATTCGGCGCGATTACGATTGACGGAAGGACGTATGAGCACGACGTGGTCGTTCGCCTTTCCGGCGAAGTTGTGAAGCGGAAAAAGAAGCTGTCAAAGAAGCTGTATGGTACCTCGCACGTACTTTCAAAAGACGAGGCAAAGTTTCTCTTCGAGAAGGGGTGCGACCAGGTCGTCATTGGCTCGGGTCAGATGGGTAACGTGCACCTATCGCCGGAAGCTGAAGCCTATTTCGAAAGAAAGGGCTGCGAGGTCGTGTTGAAGCCGACACCCGAGGCAATACGGATGTTCAACCGGTCGCGCGCAAAGAGAATCGGCCTCTTTCACGTGACCTGTTGAAGAAATGCCCTGGTGAAGCCGTGAATTTACGTTGGATCAGCCGGATCGCCGCGCCGCTCATCGCTTTTGTTTTGACCGTTGCGCCATCGGTTTCGACGGTGCACGCCGTTGAGGATGCTCGCAAGGTGAGCGTGGTGTCCTTCGGCCTTTTCGGCGATCAAGGCGTGTTTAGAAGCGAGGCGACCGGCGCAGCACGGGTCGTAGCAGGCCGTTTCGAGAACACCTCGATCAACGTGCAATACAATTCGAAGAAAGGCGGAGGTGCCACAATTGAAGGCCTTGCCATGTCTTTGCAAGCGGCGGCCAACGGGATGGACGTCGACAACGACATTCTGTTCTTGATTCTCACCTCGCACGGCTCCCGCGCCGGCCTTGCAGTCAAAGCGGGGCGCCTTACGCAAATGCTCACTCCGTCTAATCTCGCCTACATGCTGGCGCGGACCGGCATGCGATACAAGGTGGTGGTCATCTCGGCCTGCTATTCCGGGGTCTTTATCCCTCGTCTCGCGAACCCCGATACGCTGGTAATCACCGCGGCCGATGCCGACCATCCATCGTTCGGCTGCCGGGACAAAGCCAAGTGGACCTATTTCGGCAACGCCTTTTTCAATATAGCACTCCGGCAAGCCAGGAGCCTGAAGGACGCCTTTGTTGTTGCGCGCTCGCTCGTCAAAAAGCGAGAAGTGCGCGAGCGCTTCGAGCCGTCGAATCCCCTAATGGCAGGCGGCGAAAACGTACACCCGTTGCTCATTGCGCGTCCTTGAGCGACCGGCCGCCTTCGCGGCCGACGCCTGTCTGCCGAAAACTTCGTCGAGCGCGAGCTTCGGCGATCGCAACTTATCGATTCTCGCCCTAGCTAGATCGTGACCTGCGTTCCGACTTCCACCACGCGGCCTGTGGGGATCTGGAAATAGTCGGTGGCGTCGTTGGCGGCGCGGCTGAGGCGGATGAACAGCAAATCCTGCCAGCGCGGCATGCCGGAATGCGCGGCGGGTTTGAGCGCGCGGCGGGACAGGAAGAACGACGTCGACATGATGTCGAACTGCCAGCCGAGCTTGCGGGCGATCGCCAGCGTCTTCGGCACGTTGGGCGATTCCATGAAGCCGAACCGCAGCGTCACCCGGGAGAAGGTCTCGCTGAGCTGCTCCATCCGCACCCGCTCGGCATCGTCGATCCTTGGCGTCGGCGCGGTCTCGATGGTGAGGATGACGTTCTTCTCATGCAGCACCTTGTAGTGCTTCAGGCTGTGCATCAGCGCCGTCGGCGCGCATTCGGGATCGGAGGTCAGGAACACGGCCGTGCCGGGGACCCGCTGCGGCGGACGCTTCTCCAGCATCGCGACCAGTTCGGCCAGCGGGAATTCCAGCTTGCGCGATTTCTCGAACAACAGCCGGCTGCCGCGGCGCCACGTGTACATCAGGAGCATCACGATGCCGCCGAGCGCGAGCGGCACCCAGCCGCCCTCGAACACCTTCAACAGATTGGCGGCGAGGAAGGTGATGTCGAGGAACAGGAACGGGGCGATCAGGGCTGCGGCCGCGATCGGCGACCATTTCCAGACCCGCCAGATCACGACAAAACCCATCAGAGCCGTAACCACCATGGTCCCGGTCACGGAGATTCCGTAAGCCGAGGCCAACCCGCTCGACGAGCGGAACAGGACCACCAGCAAAATCACCGCGAGCAACAGCAGCAGGTTGATGCGCGGGATGTAGATCTGGCCGGAATGCGCTTCCGAGGTGTGGCGGATTTCGAACCGCGGCAGCAGCCCTAGCTGGATCGCCTGGCGCGTCAGCGAGTAGGCGCCGGTGATGACGGCCTGGCTCGCAATCACGGTCGCCGCTGTCGCAAGCGCCACCATCGGGATCAGCGCCCAGTCCGGGAACATGAGGAAGAACGGGTTTTCGATCGCCTTGGGGTCGGCGATCAACAGCGCGCCCTGCCCCAGATAATTGATCGCCAGCGACGGCAGCACGATGAAGAGCCAGGCGGTCTGGATCGGCCGCTTGCCGAAATGGCCGAGATCGGCATAGAGCGCTTCCGCGCCGGTGACGGCAAGAAACACCGCACCGAGCGTGATGAAACCTATCATGCCGTGATGGAGCATGAAGGAAACGGCGTAGAGCGGATTGAGTGCCTGCAGCACTTCGGGATGCCGCATGATCTGCGGAACGGCTGCGACCGCAATGACGGCGAACCAGACGCACATCACCGGTCCGAAGAACGCGGCGACGCGCGCGGTGCCGCGGGATTGCACAGCAAACAGCGCCACCAGAATGATGACCGTCAGCGGCACCACATAGTGCTCGAAGGTGACGGTGACGAGCTTGATGCCTTCGATGGCCGACAACACCGACAGCGCCGGCGTAAGAACCGCGTCGCCGTAAAACAGCGCGCCGGAGATGATGCCAAGCAGCACGATCGCCGCCCCGCCCTTGCCGACCGCGCGCTGCGCCAGCGCCATCAGTGCCAGCGTTCCGCCCTCGCCATTGTTGTCGGCACGCAAGAGGATGACGACATATTTCAGCGTCACCACCACGATCAGCGCCCACAGGATCAGCGAGAGCACGCCGAGCACGGCCTGTGGCGTGGCACCGGCCGCAGTCTCGCTGGCGGCGACCACCGCTTCGCGCAGCGCATACAAGGGGCTGGTGCCGATGTCGCCATAGACGACGCCGATGCTGCCGAGCATCAGCGCCTTGAAGGTGGCGGTGGAATGCGCTTCGCCATGACCATTGGCCGCGGGCGTTTCCGCCGCGGGGATCGCAAACTGGACTGACATGAGATGGGGGGCCTCGGTTCCTTACCGCACTGCACAAGTGCAGAAGCGCAGCCCTATACTCCCGGGACGAACGCACAGGTTAGCCGGAATCCAGGCCTCCGGTATGCGCTATCCGCATAGATCGTGGCGAAGGCTGCGGCCAATTTTCCATCTGAAATCAGATGGTTACCTGGGTACCCACTTCCACGACCCGCCCGGTCGGGATCTGGAAGTAGTCGGTGGCGTCATTGGCCGACCGGCTCATAGCGATGAACAGATGGTCCTGCCATAGCGGCATGCCCGACTGCGCCGAGGGCTTCAGCGACCGCCGCGACACGAAGAACGACGTCGCCATGATGTCGAACTGCCAGCCGAGCTTGCGCGCGATCACCAGCGCCTTCGGCACGTTCGGCGATTCCATGAAGCCAAACCGCAGTCGCACGGTCGAGAACTTCTCGCTGATGGTTTCCATCTTGACGCGCTCTGAAACGTCGACGCGCGGCGTCTGGGCGGTTTCGATGGTCAGGATCACATTGTGCTCGTGCAGCACCTTGTTGTGCTTGAGATTGTGCATCAGCGCGGTGGGCACGAAGCTCGGATCGGAAGTCAGAAACACCGCCGTGCCCTTGACGATGTGGGGCGGGCGCTTTTCCAGGCTCTTGATCAGGTCCATCAAGGGCACCTCGATGCGCCGCGTCTTGACGACCAGGATCGCGGCGCCGCGGCGCCAGGTCCAGATCATCACCGCGACCGCGGCGCCGAACAATAGCGGCACCCAGGCGCCCTCGAGCAGCTTCAACAGGTTTGCAGCAAAGAAGCTCATGTCGACGACGACAAACGGCAGGATCACGGCGGCCGCGGTCGCCGCGCGCCAGTTCCACAATTTCCAGATCACGACAAAGCCCATGATGCCGTCGACGACCATGGTCGTGGAGACCGCAATGCCATAGGCAGAGGCAAGACCGCTGGAGGTGCGGAATAGCAGCACCAGCAGAACCACCCCGATCAGCAGCATCCGGTTGACCCGCGGCAGGTAGATCTGGCCGGCATGGGCCTCGGAGGTGTAGCGAACCTCGAAGCGCGGCAACAGACCGAGTTGCACTGCCTGGCGGATCAGGGAAAAGGCGCCTGTTATCACCGCCTGGCTCGCGATCACGGTGGCGGCGGTCGCCAGCACCACGAGCGGGATCAACAACATCTCCGGGACCATCCGGTAGAATGAGTTTTCGATCGCCGCCGGATCGGACAACACCAGCGCGCCCTGTCCGAAATAATTGATCAGCAACGACGGCAACACGAAAAAGAGCCATGCGGCCCGGATTGGCTTGCGCCCGAAATGCCCGAGGTCCGCATAGAGCGCCTCGCCGCCGGTCACCGCCAGAAACACCAGGCCCATCGTCACCAGGCCGATGACGCCATGGGACAGCATGAACTGGATCCCATACCAGGGATTGATCGCGTAGAGCACCGTGGGATCGTCAGAGATATGGACGAGGCCCAGCACCGCCAGCGTCACGAACCAGACCACCGTGACCGGGCCGAAGGCCGAGGCGACGCGCGCGGTGCCGCTGCTCTGCACCGAGAACAGCACGACAAGAATGAAGATCGTCAGCGGCACCACATAGTGTTCGAGCGCGGGTGTGACCAGCTTGAGACCTTCGACCGCCGACAAAACCGAAATCGCCGGCGTGATCATGGAGTCGCCGATGAACATCGACGCGCCGACCACGCCGAGCGCCAATAGCGGCCAGCTCCGCCGGCCCAGCGCCCGCTGACCCAACGCCATCAGGGACAGCGTACCGCCCTCGCCGTTGTTGTCGGCGCGCAACAGCAGCAGCACATATTTGGCTGTCACCACGATCAACAGCGACCACAGGATCAGCGAGAGCACGCCGAGTACAATGATGCGCGATACCGGCTGGCCTTCGGCAGCGTGGGTGGCGGCCTCACGGAATGCATACAGCGGCGAAGTGCCGATATCGCCGAACACCACGCCGATACTGCCCAGCGTCAGGGCCCAAAAGCCGGAGGTGGCCTGCCCATCATGGGCTGCTTCGGTAGATGTGACGCTGACAGTCATGATGGAGAAGGAACGTTCTCGTCGTTGAATTGATCCGCGCGGCTATCGGCGCTTCCGCGTTGCCTGTCAATCATCGGGCGACCATAGCACCACGCGCGATGCGCGACTGGCGCAAAGTAGCCACAGCATCAGACTGGTATTATGGTAGTCTACCCAAACTACGGCTTCAGGTTGGGCGGAAGCGGTGGATTTTCGCGCATCAACGTGATGGTAACGCGACGGTTTGCCGGCAGCGTCGGATCGTCGGGAAACAGCGGCTGGCTGTCGGCCTTACCGCCGACCGCGTAGATGTGGGATGCGGGCAGCCCTTCGCGTTCGAGGATCTGGCGGACGGCGTTGGCGCGGTCCGCCGACAGATCGAAGGCGCCATATTCGCCGCGTGACGGCAGGAAGCCGGCGGAGGTGTGGCCGACAATATTGAGCCGCAGCGGTGTCGCCTTCAAGGGCACGGCCAGTTTCTGGATCAGCCGGCGGGTGCGCTCGTAGGGCACCTTGGAGCCATCGGCGAACATCGAGCGGCCATCCTGGTCGACGATTTCCAGATTGAGCCCCTCTTTGGTTTCCTCGAACATGATGTTCTTGGACATTTCGGTCAGTTCCGGCATGTCCTGCAGCGCCTGGCGCAACGAAGCCGCGGCGAGCGCGAACTCGCGATCGACTTTCAAGCGGGCGCCGTTTTCGCGCTGACGGTCCTTGTCGTCGGGCGTCGGGGTATTGGAGGCATCCTCGGGCGGAATATGCTCGACATTCTTCAGCTTCGGCCGCGTCGGCAGGCCGTCGGATTCGACGATTCCCGAATGCCGGGACTCGGTCTGCACACCAAATGCCTCCCGCATCGAGCCGGCGACGATCTTGAGCTTTTGCTGGTCCTGGCTGGAGAACGCAACCAGCATCACGAAGAACGACAGCAACAACGCCATCAGATCGGCGAACGTCACGAACCAGCCGTGACCGCCGTGCGCCTCTTCGCGTTTTTTCTTGGCCATGCTTTATGTCCGCGCCTTGATGCTATCAGCCGATCAGGCCGGAACCAGTTCGCCTTCCTCGTGGCGGTGCTTTTCGGGCAGATAGGCCAACAGCATTTCACGCACCAAGGCCGGGCTCTTGGAATCGCGGATCATCAGGATGCCGTCGATGATCAGCGTGCGGTTGGTTTCCTCGTCGATCAGCTTGCCGTGCAGTTTGTCGGCGATCGGCAGGCAGATCAGGTTCGCCACCAGCGCACCGTAAAGCGTTGCCAGCAAGGCCACCGCCATGAAGGGACCGAGCTTCGAGGGATCCGACATGTTCGAGAACATCTGCACCATGCCGAGCAGCGTGCCGATCATGCCGAACGCCGGCGCGCAGTCGCCGATCGCCCGATAGATCTTCGAACCCTCGTTCAGATGCATCAGAAAGTTGTCGCGATCGCGCTCCATGTTGTCGCGGATGAACTCGAGGTCGTAGCCGTCGGCGACGTAGCGGATGCCCTTGGCGAGAAACGGCTCGTCGGTCTCGACCTTTTCCAGTCCGACCGGGCCCTGCTTGCGGGCGATTTCCGCGATGCGCGCCAGTTCGTCGACCAGGTCGCGCGCCGAGAGCCGGCTCATGGTGAAGGCGAATTTCGCGCCGAGCGGCATGCCGTGCAGGATAGCGCTGAGCGGAAAGCGGATCAGGGTTGCGGCGAACGAACCGCCGAAGATGATGATGACGGCGTGGATGTCGTAGAACATCCGGAAGTCACCGCCCATCAAGATCAGCGTCGACAGGACAATAATGCCGACGATCAGGCCAACGAGCGTGGTGATATCCATTCTGAACTCCAACGCGTACGCGAACTACCGGCCATCCTGACCGGTCGCGCGCTCCATTCGGAGCTGGCGCAGAGGAACCCTACGACCGCGCAATTAAAGAGCCGTAAAGGTTAAACTCGAACAGGGATCGTAAAAATGCGGGGCCGCCTGCGCGATCTCAAGGATTCGCTAACCATGCCGACTTGCGCTCACTGCGCCTGGGTGCCGATGCCGGCTGACTTGATGATCGGCCACCATTTTTCGATCTCGGCCTTCTGGAAGGCGGCCAATGCTTCCGGCGTCTGCTGCGCGCGCGGCGCGACGTCGAGGCCGAGTTCGGTAAAGCGCTTCTGGATCGCGGGGTCGGCCAGCGCCTCTGTTGTCGCAGCGTTCAGCTTGGCGATGATCTCTTTCGGCGTGCCCTTCGGCGCCCAGAAGCCGAACCAGCCGGACATATAGAGACCGGGCACGCCGCTCTCGTCCGCGGTCGGAATATCCGGCATCGAGGCCGAGCGCGTCGGCGAAAGGTTGGCAAGCGCCTTTATCTTGCCGGCGCGGATTTGCGGCAGCGCCACCGCGCCCTGCACCACCAAGAGATCGACCGTGCCCGAGACGAGATCGGTCATGGCAGGTCCGGCGCCGCGATAGGGAATGAACTGCACCTTCTGCTTGGTCAGGTTCTCGAACAAAACGCCGGTGACGTTCGCCGCCGCATTCTGGTTGACGAAATTGATCTTGCCGGGGTTTTCCTTCATCCACGCCACGAGCTCGGCCAGCGTGTTCGCCGGCAGGTCTTTCTTGGCGACCATGAGCTGCGGATTGTTCGAGACAAGCGCGATCGGCTCAAAGTCCTTTTCGAGATCGTAGTCGAGCTTGTAGATGATGCTGCCGACATGGGTATCCCACTGGCCGATGTCGAAGGTATAGCCGTCAGGCGCAGCGCGGGCGACGCGACCGACGCCAATGCTACCGCCGGCGCCGCCGACATTTTCGATCACGACCGACTGCCCGAGCGTTGCCCGCATCCGCTCGCCCATGATCCGCGCGGCGGTGTCGGTCGATCCGCCCGGCGGGAACGGAACGATCAGCGTGATTGGCCGCGAGGGATAGGTCTGTGCCTGCACGGCTGCGACACCGAGAAGGAACGATAATGACAGTGCCGCCCAGAACCGTCTCATAGCGCTCCCCCTCGCCCGTTTGTTAGATCCGACTTTTCGTCAGTGAATCTCCGCCGAGCGCTTCAGCGCCTCTTTCAGTTTTTCCAGCGTGAAGTCCGGGCTGCGCGCGATCTCCAGGATCGGCGTTTCGCGCCGGCCGCAGAGTTCGGCGGCCTCCGGAATCTTTGCCGCGATGTCGATGGGGATCACGATGGCGCCGTGCTGGTCGGCGTGAATCAGATCGTCCGAATGCACCGTCATGCCGGCGACGCGCACCTCGCCACCCCAATGTTCGGCATGGACCCAGGCATGCGACGGTCCGATCGAACCGGCCAGGGCCTGGAAGCCCGGCGCCCATTGCGGGATGTCGCGGATCGAGCCGTCGGTGATGACGCCGAGGCAGCCGAGCGCCTTGTGCACGTTGCTCTGCACCTCGCCCCAGAACGCGCCATAGCCGACATCGGCGCCGTCGATATCCTGGATCACGGTGATGCGCGGGCCGAAGCCGGTGCCGACATATTCGTAATAGGCGATGCGGCGCTTCGCCTGCTCGTCGGCGGGAAGCGTGGATTTGAGCACCGAGCGGATCGTCACCGTGCGGGCGTAGCCGACCATCGGCGGCAGATCGGGGAACGGACAGACCAGCGGCTTGGTGGTGTAGCCGATCAGGCGGCGCTCCGGCGCCACGATCTCCATCGCATTGCAGATCGTCGGGGTGTCGTAGCGCGCCAGCGCCTCGAGGACGGAAGCAGGCAGCGGGGCGGTAACGGCTTTGTTCACGGCGTTCTCTCCTGATTTTCGGCCCGGCTCTTTGAGGCCGTAGGTCGCTAAGCCCTATAGCCGAGATTGGGGGAGAACCCAACTCGGCGGCGGCTCATGGCAGCTATATCGGAGAGTGGCGAGGACGCTCAGTTCAGCCGCGCCGGCCGTTCGTCCTCGGTGTCGCTGGGGGTCGGCGAGAATGTCGCCGGAGATGACGGCGTGGTTTCAGCCGTCGGAGCCGGCTGTGCGGCAAGGGCGGCGTTGCGCTCGTGGTCGCGATAGGATTTCCAGCCCCAGGGCAGGCTCACGAGGTAGAGCACCGAGCCGATCGACAGGATGTGCCAGGGGTAGCCGATCAGAAGCGCGACGAAGAACACCACGGAGACGAAGACCGGCAGCACCATTTCCGGCGGCACGCGCATCTTCACCGTCTTGCCGGAAAATACCGGCAGCCGCGACACCATCAGGAACGCGATCAGCAGCGTATAGGCCGCGGTCAATGTTGCCGGCGGCTTGGGGACGCCGAGAAACGCCAGATAGAACGGCAGCATCGCAAGGATCGCGCCGGCCGGCGCCGGCACGCCGGTGAAATAGTTCGCCGCAAAGGCAGGCTTGTTCGGATCGTCGATGCTGGCGTTGAAGCGTGCAAGCCGCAGGCCGCCTGCGATCGCAAACACCATCGCCGCAATCCAGCCGCCATTGTTCAACTCCTGGAGCTGCCAGAAATACAGCATCAGTCCGGGCGCGACGCCGAAATTGACGAAATCCGCCAAGCTGTCGAGCTCGGCGCCGAATTTCGACTGGCCCTTGATCATGCGTGCGATGCGGCCGTCGACCCCGTCAAGCACCGCCGCGAATACGATCGCGGCGACGGCAAGCTCCATCCGCCCTTCGATCGACAGGCGGATCGCCGTCAGCCCGGCGCAGATCGCGAGCAAGGTGATGACGTTGGGCACCAGCATCCGCACCGGGATCGGGCGAAACCGGCGGCGGCGCAGTTCAGGGTATTTGGGGTCCGGGATCAGCATGCCAGCCATTATATAGCAAGCGCCGGCCCGGTTTGCCATTGGCAGCCGCCTGGCCATTTAGGCGCCGAAGGTGGTTAATCGGCGCGAAAAGTCCGGCCCTGCTCGGTCGAGCCGAAATCGGCCAAAATCGTCTCGCCGGCAATCGCCGTTTGGCCCTCTGAAACCAACGATCTCGTGCCTTCGGGCAGATAGACGTCCAGACGCGAGCCGAAACGGATCAGGCCGAACCGCTCGCCGGCGCCGATCGACTGGCCTTCGCGCACAAATGAGACAATCCGCCGCGCCACCAACCCGGCGATCTGGACCACGCCGATCCGGCCGTTCGTGGTCGAGATCACCAGCGAATTGCGCTCATTGTCTTCGCTGGCCTTGTCGAGCTCGGCATTGATGAAGGTGCCGGGCCGGTAGGCGATACGGTCAATCCGGCCGGTCACCGGGCTGCGGTTCACGTGGCAGTTGAACACGCTCATGAAGATCGAAATGCGCGGCAGTGGCCGGTCGCCGAGGCCGAGTTCGGCCGGCGGCAGCACCTGAGCAACCATCGAGACGCGGCCATCGGCCGGCGAAACCACGATGCCGTCGCGCACCGGCGTGACGCGGACGGGATCACGGAAGAACAGCGCGCACCAGACGGTCAGGATGGTGCCGATCCAACCCAGCGGCGTCCAGATCCAGAACAGGATCAGGCTGACCAGCGCAAAGCCGCCGATGAACGGATAGCCCTCCGGGTGGATCGGTGGGATCTGCGCGCGGATGGAATTCGCAATCGACATTAGGGCTCGCTGTTATCTGGCCGACTTCGCTGCCTTCGGAAGTAGCGGCGGTTTTGGATTATTCCACGGCAGTTGCCAAGGGATCTTTGGCCAAGGAATCTTTGGGCTGGTCTTTGGACGGCTCATTGAGCGGATCATCGACCGGCGGCGGGGCGCGGTTCGGCGCTTCGTTGCCGTCGTCGATCTGCGCGAGCTTCTCCCGCGCCGCCTCGGCTTCGCGCTGCCTGTTCCACATGCTGGCATAAAGCCCACCGGCAGCCAAAAGCCTGACGTGGGTGCCGCGCTCGGCGATGCGCCCTTGATCCAGCACGATAATTTCATCGGCGCCAACGATCGTCGAGAGCCGGTGCGCTATCACCAGCGAGGTGCGGCCGCGTGAGACGCGCTCCAGCGCTTCCTGGATTTCATGCTCGGTGTGGCTGTCGAGCGCGGAAGTCGCCTCGTCGAGCACCAGGATCGGCGGCGCTTTCAGCACCGTGCGCGCGATCGCCACGCGCTGCTTCTCGCCGCCCGACAGTTTCAGGCCGCGTTCGCCGACCTGGGTTTCGTAGCCCTTGGGCGAGTTGCGAATGAAGCTGTCGATCTGCGCCAGTTGCGCCGCCTCTTCCACCTCGGCATCGCCGGCGCCCCAGCGGCCGTAACGGATGTTGTAGCGGATGGTATCGTTGAACAGCACGGTATCCTGCGGCACCATGCCGATGGAGGCCCGCAGGCTCGCCTGCGTCACGTTCCTGATATCCTGGCCGTCGATCAGGATTTTGCCGCTGGAGACGTCGTAGAGGCGGAACAGCAGCCGCGAAATCGTCGACTTGCCGGCGCCCGAGGGACCGACGATCGCGACCGTCCTGCCGGCGGGGACCTCGAAACTGAGGCCTTTGAGGATCGGCCGCTCCGGATCATAGGCAAAGCGCACGTCCTCGAAGCGCACGCTCCCGGCGCTGACCACGAGCGGCGCGGCGCCGGGGACGTCCTTGATCTCCGGATTGCGCGACAGCACGTTGAACATCTTCTCGATGTCGATGATCGCCTGCTTGATCTCGCGATAGACCATGCCCATGAAGTTCAGGGGCTGGTAGAGCTGGATCATCATGGCGTTGACCATGACGAAATCGCCGACCGTGTTGGTGCCGTTGCGCACGCCCAGCGCGCACATCAGCATGGTCGCGGTGAGGCCGATGGTGAAGATGACCGCCTGCCCGGTGTTGAGCACCGCGAGCGAGGTATAGGTCTTGACGCTGTTATGCTCGTAGCGCTCCATCGAACGGTCGTAGCGTTCGGCCTCGCGCTGCTCCGCGCTGAAATACTTCACCGTCTCGTAGTTGAGCAGCGAGTCGATCGCCTTGGTGTTCGCTTCGGTGTCGGAATCGTTCATCTTGCGGCGGATTTCGATCCGCCATTCGGTCGCGACATAAGTATAGTACATGTAGATCACGACCGTGATCGCGGTGACCAGCACATAGCGCCAGTCGAACTGCCACAGCAGCACCGCCATCAGGAGCGACACCTCGACGATGGTCGGGATGAGCTGCAGGATCACCATCCGCACGATCACCTCGATGCCGGTGCGGCCGCGCTCCAGGACGCGCGTCAGGCCGCCGGTTTTGCGCTCCAGATGAAAGCGCAGCGACAATTCGTGCATGTGAACGAAGGTGATGTAGGCGAGCTTGCGCACCGCATGCATGGCGACGCGGGCGAAGATGCCGTCGCGAAACTGCGTCAGCACCGCCATCAGCACCCGCACCGCGCCGTAGCTTGCGGTCATCAGCAGTGGCGAGGCGATCAGCCACAGCATCCAGTTCGAGGCCTCGACCGGTGCCGTGCCCATGCCGTTGAGCGCATCGATCGCCCATTTGAAGGTGAACGGCACCGTCAGCGTCGCGAGCTTCGCGAGCAAGAGCAGCACCATCGACCAGACGACGCGCATTTTCAGGTCGCCGCGGTCGCCGGGCCAGATATAGGGCCACAGGTGAACCAGCGTCCCGATCAGGGTCGCCTTTTCGGGAGCGTTATCGGCCGGCAGTTCGGCGATATCGGTGCGCGAATCAGAATCAGCCATCGCTGTCGCGCCCAACGCAAGATGGCGCACCGACCGCCGTCAGATGGTTTCTGATGATCTGCATATGCCCGTCATATAGAGCGTTTACCTCTCCCGTACAGCCTTGAAAGATAAATCTTTCCCCCGTTTGGTTTGATTTCGGGCCTATTTGTGCTGCATTACCGAAGTCAACCGGACTTGAGCTTTACTGGGTGCAGTGCCACATGGTCAGCATGGATCAAATCAAAACTGTCTGTGTCTATTGCGGCTCCGGCGCCGGCTCCAATCCCCGTTTTGTCGAAGCTGCCCAAGCCCTGGGAAAAACTTTTGCCGAGAACAGTATCCGCCTCGTCTATGGCGGCGGATCGGTCGGGCTGATGGGCGAGATCGCCAAGTCCACCCTGGATCATGGCGGCCTCGTCACCGGCATCATCCCGGATTTTTTGAAATCGCGTGAACTTGCGCTGTCGCGTGTCCAGGAGATGATCGTCACGCCTGACATGCACGAGCGCAAACGGCTGATGTTCGAACGCTCGGACGCCTTCGTGGCGCTGCCCGGCGGCATCGGCACGCTGGAGGAACTGGTCGAGCAGATGACCTGGCAGCAACTCGGCCGCCACTCCAAGCCGGTGCTGCTCGCCAACATCGACGGCTTCTGGGAACCGCTGCTCTCGTTGCTCGCGCATATGCGCGCGACCGAATTTATCCGCCCGGCGTTCCCAATTGACGTGCTGACAGCCGACCGCGTGGAAGACATCCTGCCGCGCCTGAGTGCTCATGCCGCCCGTACGCCGGCGGCGACAAAGGAGCTTGCGCCGGAAGTGGCGCGGAGGCTTTAGGCTCCTCAGCTCATTCGCTGGGAAACGTCACAGCTTCGATGCGGTTGCCATCGGGATCGATGACGAATGCCGCGTAATATTTTACCCGATCGTGGGGGCGAATGCCCGGTGCTCCATCGGAACGGCCGCCGGCGTTGAGCGCCGCAGCGTGAAACGCATCGACATCGGCAGTTGATTTCGCCCGAAGGCAAATATGGGTGCCGCTCTCGGGCGCCACCGGCGCCATGCCGGCGCGCAGGTTGATCCAGAATTCGGGGTAGGTTTTGCCGAAGCCGATGGTTGCGGGACGGGTGACGAGGCGTGAGAGGCCGAGGGCTGCGAGGGTTGCTTCATAGAAGCGTGCTGAACGTTCGAGTTCGCTGACGCCGACGGAAATGTGATCGATCATCGATTGCCCCCTACTCTCTCCCCGTCATTCCGGGATGGTCCGAAGGACCAGACCCGGAATCTCGAGATTCTCTGATGTGCAATTGCACATCAGAGTTCGATGCTTCGCATCGCCCCGGAATGACGACATCAATCACCTTACGCCGGAGCGCCCGATTTCACCAGCTTGTAGATCACCGAATCCATCAGCGCCTGGAACGAGGCGTCGATGATATTGGGCGAGACGCCGATCGTGGTCCAGCTCTCGCCGTTCTCGTCCTCGCTCTCGATCAGCACCCGCGTCACCGCTTCCGTGCCGCCATTGAGGATACGCACGCGGTAATCGATCAGCTTCAGGCCTTCGATGTATTTCTGGTACTTGCCGAGGTCCTTGCGCAAGGCAACGTCGAGCGCATTCACTGGACCGTTGCCCTCGGCCGCCGAGATCAGCCGCTCGCCGGCGACATCGACCTTCACGACGGCGAGCGCCACCGTGATGCGCTGGCCGTTGGCGTTGTAGCGCTGCTCGACATTGACGTCGAACTGCTCGACCTTGAAATATTCCGGCACCCGGCCGAGCGTGCGCCGCGCCAAGAGATCGAACGAGGCGTTGGCGGATTCATAGGCGAAGCCGGCCGCTTCCCGCTCCTTCAGCTCCTCGACCAGCCGCGCCAGTTTTGGATCGCTTTTCTCGTAAGGGATACCTGCGCGGTCGAGTTCGGCCATGACGTTGGAACGGCCGGCCTGATCGGACACCAGCACTTTGCGGTGATTGCCGACGGATTCTGGCGAGACGTGTTCGTAGGTCTGCGGATCCTTCAGGACGGCGGAGGCATGAATGCCGGTTTTGGTGACAAACGCGCTTTCGCCGACGTAAGGCGCATGGCGGTTCGGGGCACGGTTGAGCATGTCATCCAACGTGCGCGACACCTTCATCAGCGTCGCCATCTTCTCGTCCGTGACCCCGATTTCCAACGTGTCGGAGAATTCGTTCTTCAGCCGCAGCGTTGGGATCAGCGAGCAGAGGTTGGCGTTGCCGCAGCGTTCGCCGAGCCCGTTCAGCGTGCCTTGGATCTGCCGCGCACCCGCGCGAACCGCGGCCAACGAATTGGCGACCGCCTGCTCGGTGTCATTATGGGCGTGGATGCCGACATGGCTGCCCGGGATGTGCTTGGTGACAGCGCCGACGATGGTCTCGATCTCGTGCGGCATGGTGCCGCCATTGGTGTCGCACAGCACCACCCAGCGCGCTCCGGAATCATAGGCCGCCTTGGCGCAGGCGAGCGCGAAATCGGCATTCTCCTTGTAGCCGTCGAAGAAGTGCTCACAGTCGACCATCACCTCGCGCCCGGCAGCCTTCGCAGCAGCGACGCTGTCGCAGATCGAGGCGAGGTTTTCCTCGTTGGTGGTCTCGAGCGCCACCCGCACCTGATAAGCGCTGGACTTTGCGACGAAGCAGATCGCATCGGCCTTTGCCTCGATCAGTGCCGCCAGTCCCGGATCGTTCGAAGCCGACCGGCCGGGACGGCGCGTCATGCCGAACGCGGTGAACTTGGAATGTTGGAGTTTTGGCTTTTCGGCGAAGAATTCGGTGTCGGTCGGATTGGCGCCGGGATAGCCGCCTTCAACGTAGTCGATGCCGAGTTCATCCAGCATCTGCGCGATGATTTGCTTGTCATGCAGCGTGAAATCCACGCCGTTGGTCTGCGCACCGTCGCGCAGCGTGGTGTCGAACAGATAAAGACGTTCGCGACTCATGTCGGCGCTCCCGGCGCGGCGCTTGTCGCCAGCGTCTTCTGCATCGTGGTGTTGGCGAGCCATTCGCCGTTGAGCGAAACCGTGTTGCGCTGCTTGGCGGTATAGCCGCGCTTTCTGAACAACGGCTCGGCCGTATCGCTGGCATCGACCGTCAGGGTTTTGGCGCCCCGCGCGCCCGCCAGTTTCTCCAGCGCATCGACCAGCATCGAGGCCACGCCCTGCCCGGCCACGCTCGGATGCACGTAGAGCATATCGATCTGGTCAGCGCCCTTCAGCGAGGCGAAGCCGACCGGCGCGTTCTGGATAGTCGCGATCAGCGTCAACTGCCCGGCAAGCTTCTTGCCGAACGCGGCTTCGTCGTCGGCCGCCTGCGCCCAGGCTCCCTGCTGCGCCTCGCTATAGTCGTCGCCGGTCAGCCCCTCGATGGCGGCAACGAAGATCGCCGCCAGCATCGGAACATCCGCCGGCAAAAATGGCCGCAAGCCAGGTTTTGGCAATGCCTGTCCCATCGTCCCTACCATAATCCGTACAGCCTGGTCACCAGCGCCACGGCGCCGGCGATCAGCGCGATCTTCAGCGCGATATAATAGAGCCAGTGTTTCGGGAAAGGCGTGTCGGGCCTGGTCATCACGCAATCTCCCAGGTGGTAACGGGCTTACCGTCGGCATCCTTGCCGTCCTTGATGGCAACGCCCATCGCGGCGAGTTCGTCGCGGATACGGTCGGATTCCTTGAAGTCCTTTCGGGCGCGGGCGGCGGCACGTTCCGCAAT
Source organism: Bradyrhizobium sp. AZCC 1719 (assembly GCF_036924525.1). NCBI lineage: Bacteria > Pseudomonadati > Pseudomonadota > Alphaproteobacteria > Hyphomicrobiales > Nitrobacteraceae > Bradyrhizobium > Bradyrhizobium sp. AZCC 1719. The sequence continues at coordinate 6,276,624 of NZ_JAZHRU010000001.1, forward strand.
CAGGCGGTCGACCTGCTCAGCATCGATGCCGCTCGCCTGCTGCTTCCGCCCCTTCCACTCCGCAGCGCTCATCGAGATGAAGCCGAGCAGGCGAAGCGACGCCGCAAACTCGCCGCGTTCCCGCGTGCCGCCGGACGCCGCCGCGTTGCGCAGGCTGTGCAGGACAGCCATCGCCAGCGCCGTGTTGAGGTCGTCATGGAGCGCCTCGATCATAGCCGGCGACGGCTCGCTGGCGACGGCGTCGGCTGCGATCGCATACCAATCGTCGAGCGTCTTCGCGCTCTCTTCCACACCCTTCAGGGTCCAGTCGAGCGGTGAACGATAATGCGTCTTGAGCATGCCCAAACGCAGCACCTCGCCCGGCCAGTCGGCCAGCAATTCCCGGATCGTGAAGAAGTTGCCGAGCGACTTCGACATCTTCTCGCTCTCGATCTGCAGGAAGCCGTTATGCATCCAGACATTCGCCATGCGATCGGAATGGAACGCGCAGCAGGTCTGCGCGAGTTCGTTCTCATGGTGCGGAAACACCAGATCGATGCCGCCGCCATGAATGTCGAACTTCTCGCCGAGATGCTTCCAGGCCATCGCCGAGCATTCGATGTGCCAGCCGGGGCGGCCTCCCATCTTGATGCCCGCGGGCGACGGCCATGACGGCTCGCCTGGTTTCGACGGCTTCCACAGCACGAAATCGGTGTTGTCACGCTTATAGGGGGCAACATCGACGCGGGCGCCGGCGATCATCTCGTCTAGCGAGCGTTTCGACAGCGCGCCGTAGCGCGGCATCACGGAATTGGCTTCGTTCATCGCCTGCGGCGAGAACAGCACGTGGTCTTCGGCGACATAGGCAAAGCCGCCGGCGACCAGCTTCTCGATGATCGCCCGCATCTCCGGGATGTGTTCGGTCGCGCGCGGCTGCGCCGTCGGGGCCAAGCAGCCGAGCGCGGTGACGTCGTCCTGGTATTGCTGATAGGTCTCTTCAGTGACCTTGCGGATCGCCTCGTTCAGCGGCACGCCGGGATAGTCGCGCGCGGCGCGCACGTTGATCTTGTCGTCGACGTCGGTGACGTTGCGGACATAGGTCACGTGATCGGCGCCGTAGCGATGGCGCAGCACGCGAAACAGCACGTCGAACACGATCGCCGCGCGGCCATTACCGATATGGGCGAAGTCGTAGACCGTCGGTCCGCAGGCATACATGCGGACGTTATCGGCATCGAGCGGCACGAACGGCCGCTTCTCCTTCGAAAACGTATCGTAGAGACGCAATTCCATGGCGTACCCATCCCTTGCGGCCGGGCGTCCAGTGATCTCTTTTTGAGAAAAGACGGCCTCAGCCAGCGAATCGCTAGCTAATAATCTCGCGGCAAATGGCGCAGATGGCGAGGAGACCGTTCATGGTTCCACCATTGCGGTATTGCAGGCACGCCGTCAAGGCCTTGCTTGTGCCCGATTTGGGGGCGATCAGGCCGCCGAATCCGCCATTCGCAGCCGCCCTCGGCCCTCATGGTTAATCATTATTAACGTTTTGGGCCTAATCCTGAGGGCGGTCTCTTCCCGCCGCCGGTGCCATCCATGCGACCTTCCTCCGCACTCATTGCCTGTGCCTTCCTGCTCGCCGCCTCGGCCGCTGCCGCCGACAGCCGCGTCTTCATCGTGGCCAACCAGGCCGACGGTTACGGCGTCGACGAGTGCCTCGCCAGGGGCGACAAATGTGGTGCCCATGCCGCCCGCTCCTATTGTCAGTCACGGGAATTTGCGCAGGCAATCGCCTATCGTCGCGTCGAGCCCAATGAAATCACCAACGCGGTTCCGATCGGCGCTGGCGACCGCTGCTCAGGCCCGGCGTGCGGCGAATACGTCGCCATTACCTGCCAGCGCTAAACGGACCTAATCCCGTAATTTCGAGGGCCGGTTTGCCACACCCGCGCCCCGGAAACGACGTGACGCTGCCCCGAGAAGCAGCTATTGGATGCGGCCTTGGCCGCAGAACGCCGCCTTGGCCGCGTCATCAGGCTTTCTGAGCCGCGCGGATCAGCCCTCAATGGCCGGATATGCTGGAAATTCGCAACGCTTCCCTCTCCCTTCGAATTTTGACCTGCGCCATCCTGCTCGGCATCGCTGCCCCGGGCGCACCCGCTTTGGCGCAGACGAACGAAGACGCCATGGCGCAGATGAACCAGGACGCCCCGCCACAACAGGGCGCGCAGGCCAATCCGATCTGCATCCGGCTCGAAGGACAATTGGCGACCATCGACCGTGGCGCCGGCACCGGCGACCCCGCCAAGGATGAACAGATCCGCCGCTATCAGGACGCGGAGGCCAAGCAGCAGGCCGAGCTCGATCGGGTCACGCTGCAGGCCAAGCGGATGGGCTGCGAAAGCTCGGGCTTCTTCTCGCTGTTCAGCGGCCGCTCCGCCCAGTGCGGTCCGGTGAACAACCAGATTCAGCAGATGCGCGCCAATCTCGATCAGATCACCACCAGCCTGGAGCGGCTGCGCAGCGGCGGCATCGGCGGCGCTGACCGCGAAAACCAGCGCCGCTCGGTGCTGGTGGCGCTCGCGCAGAACAATTGCGGCCCGCAATATGCCGCTGCCGCGCGCGGTCCGGGCAACTTCATCGACAACCTGTTCGGCAACAACAACACGCTGCCGCCGCCGAGCGCCGATCTCGGCGCACCATCCGGCACCTACCGCACCGTCTGCGTCCGCACCTGCGACGGCGCCTATTTCCCGGTCTCGTTCGCCACCGTGCAGGCCCGCTTCCAGGACGATGAGAGAACCTGCAAGGCGCTGTGCCCGGCAGCCGAGGCGAACCTGTTCGCCTATCGCAATCCCGGCGAAGACATCAACCAGGCAGTCTCGATCAACGGCCAGCCATATTCATCGCTGCCCAACGCGTTCAAATTCCGCACCGAGTTCAACGCATCCTGCTCCTGCAAGCCTGCGGGCCAGACCTGGTCCGAAGCGCTGAAGTCCGTCGACGACAGGGCGGCGGTCGAACAGCAGGGCGACATCATCGTCACCGAGGAAAGTGCGAGGCGGATGCAGCAGCGCGGGCAGTCGAAAGCCGCGCCGCCGCCCAAGAAGGGCGCCGCGCCCGCCGGCACCACCGCCGCGCCTGCACCGGCGACGGCTCCGGCTGATACGACGGCCGCGACCAACGACAAGGACAAGCCGATCCGCACCGTCGGCCCGACCTTCATCCCGCCGAAGCAGTAGGCGCCTCGGCACAATGGTTGAAGCAACGCGCTCGCGCTAATTCCGAGACGACGCCCTACCCTTCGAACGCATCCGCCGAGGCGCGACCGGCGCGGGCGACCAGTTTTTCGTCAGGCGCAGGCAGCGCCTTGCCGTTGTCGCGGAAGCGGTTGGTGATGGGATAGCGGCGGTCGCGGCCAAAGTTCTTTTCCGTTACCTTGACGCCGGGCGCGGCCTGCCGCCGCTTGTATTCAGCGATGTTGAGCAGGCGATCGATCCGCGTCACCATTTCAGCCGGGAAACCGGCCGCGATGATCGTGGCCAGCGGCTCCTCGCGCTCGACCAGACGCTCCAGTATGCCGTCCAGCATCTCGTAGGGGGGCAGCGAATCCTGGTCGGTCTGGTTCTCGCGCAGCTCCGCCGTCGGCGGGCGCGTGATGATGTTGACCGGGATCACCTCGCCCGACGGCCCGAGCGCGCCGTCCGGCTTCCACTCGTTGCGCAGACTCGATAGCCGGAACACTTCGGTCTTGTAGATGTCCTTGATCGGATTGAAGCCGCCGTTCATGTCGCCATAGAGCGTGGCGTAACCGACCGACATTTCCGACTTGTTGCCTGTCGTCACCACCATCGCGCCGGTCTTGTTGGAAATCGCCATCAACAGCGTGCCGCGGGTGCGCGCCTGCAAATTCTCTTCGGTGATGTCGCGCGGCAGGCCGGCAAATGGTCCGGAGAGGATTTTCTCGAAGCCGTTCACCGCATCGGCAATCGGCAGCACCTCGTAGCGGATGCCAAGTGCTTTGGCGAGTTTCGCGGCATCGTCGAGCGACACCTGCGCGGTGAAGCGGAACGGCAGCATCACGCCGCGGACCTGATCGGCGCCGAGCGCATCGACAGCGATGGCCGCGCACAGCGCGGAATCAATGCCGCCGGAGATGCCGAGCAAGACGCCCGGAAAGCCGTTCTTGCGGACGTAGTCGCGCAGGCCCAGCACGCAGGCGGCGTAATCGCCCTTGTCGCCCTCGAGCAGCGGCGCTACGGGGCCCGAGCAGCGCCAGCCGTCGGCGCCCTTGGTCCAGCGCAGCGTGACGATGCTTTCTTCGAACGCGGGCAGTTGCGCCGCCACCGAGAGGTCGGCGTTGAGCGCGAACGACGCGCCATCGAACACCAGTTCGTCCTGCCCGCCGATCTGATTGAGATAAACCAGCGGCAGCCCGCTCTCGGTGACACGGGCAACTGCGATCGACAGCCGGAGGTCGTTCTTGTCGCGCGCATAGGGCGAACCGTTAGGCACCACAAGGATTTCCGCGCCGGTCTCGGCGAGGCACTCGACGACGTTCTCGTATTCTTCTGATTCTTCGAGCCAGATGTCCTCGCAGATGGGGACGCCGACCCGAATGCCGCGGACTGTCACCGGACCCGCGGCCGGACCGCGCGCGAACAGCCGCTTTTCGTCGAACACGCCGTAGTTCGGCAGGTTCGCCTTGAAGCGCAACGCGGCGATGCGGCCCTGATCGAGCAGCGCGCAGGCGTTATACAGCTTGCCGTCTTCGACCCATGGCGTGCCGATTAGAACAGCGGGCCCGCCGCCGGCGGTCTCGCGCGCCAACTCTTCGACCGCTGCGCGGCAGGCGGCCTGGAAGGCTGGCTTCAGTACCAGATCTTCCGGCGGATAGCCGCAGATGAACAATTCGGGCAACAGCAGGAGGTCGGCGCCATCGGCTGCGGCCTTGTCGCGCGCCGCGCGGGCCTTGGCGGCGTTACCTGGCACGTCGCCGACCGTCGGGTTCAACTGCGCCAGCGTGATCGTAAAGGTGTCGGTCATGGGAGCGATGGTGCCTTGCACAAGAGCAAACTGCAATCGACGCCTTGATAGCGTTTTCGAGCGAAGCATACCCTCGGACGTGATCCGGGGGTGGACACCGGTTCGCGTGAAGAAAACGCGTCAAAACAAAAACTTAGATATGCGGTTCTGATGCAAATCAGAACCGCATATCTAAATGGCGCCCATGCGTTCCGCGAGGGCGAACAGCCAGAACAGGCCGGCCATCAACAGCGCCACGCCGACCGCCGCCGACCCCATATCCTTGACCTGGCCGATCTTCAGATCGTGATCCGTGGTCAGGCGGTCGGCGAGCTTTTCGATCGCGGTGTTGAGCAGCTCGACCACCAGGACAAAGGCGACGGCCGCGACCAGTTCCACGCGCCGCATCGTGGTCGTGCCGATCAGCCAGGCCAGCGGTACCGACAGCGCCAACGCGAACAGTTCCTCGCGAACGGCCTGCTCCGAGCGGATCGCAAAAGCGAGGCCGTTACGCGTGTTGATCGTGGCCCGCCAGAGTCGCAGCAAATCAAAGTCCCGCTGCGGCCGGCATCGGCTGAACTTTCCCGGCGCGTTCCTGCTTCAGCAGTTCGGCAATCAGGAAAGCCAGGTCGATCGATTGTTCGGCGTTGAGGCGGGGATCGCAGACCGTGTGGTAGCGGTCGTTGAGGTCCTCGTCGGTGATGGCGCGCGCGCCGCCGATGCATTCGGTGACGTCCTGTCCGGTCATCTCCAGATGCACGCCGCCGGCATGCGTGCCTTCGGCGGCGTGGATCGCGAAGAACGACTTCACCTCCGACAGCACCCGGTCAAACGGACGAGTCTTGTAGCCTGACGTCGAGGTAATGGTGTTGCCATGCATGGGATCGCACGACCAGACCACAACCCGCCCTTCCCGCTGCACGGCGCGGATCAGCGGCGCGAGATGATCGCCGACCTTGTCGGAGCCGAAGCGGTTAATCAGCGTCAGCCGTCCCGGCTCGTTGTCGGGATTGAGGATGTCGATCAGCTTGAGCAACTCATCCGGCTTCAGCGAGGGGCCGCATTTCAGGCCGATCGGATTCTTGATGCCGCGGAAATATTCGACATGGCCGTGGTCGAGCTGGCGGGTGCGGTCGCCGATCCAGATCATGTGGCCTGACGTCGCGTACCAGTCGCCGGTGGTGGAATCCACCCGGGTCAGCGCCTGCTCGTAGCCGAGCAGCAGCGCCTCATGGCTGGTGTAGAAATCGGTGGCGCGCAGTTCGGGATGGCTTTCGAGGTCCAGCCCACAGGCGCGCATGAAGTTGAGCGCGTCGGAAATTCGATCCGCCAGTTCCTTGTACCGGCGGGACTGCGGCGAATCCTTGAGGAAGCCCAGCATCCATTGGTGCACGCTGCCGAGATTGGCGAAGCCGCCGGTCGCGAATGCGCGGAGCAGATTGAGGGTGGCCGCCGACTGCCGGTACGCCATCAACTGGCGCTGCGGATCGGGGATGCGCGCTTCCGGGGTGAAGGCGATGTCGTTGATGATGTCGCCGCGGTAGCTCGGCAGCTCGACGCCGCCAACCTTTTCCGTGTTCGACGAGCGCGGTTTTGCGAACTGCCCGGCGATGCGGCCGACCTTCACCACCGGCAGCGCGCCGGCATAGGTCAGGACCACGGCCATCTGCAGCAGCACGCGGAAGAAGTCGCGGATGTTGTTGGCGCCGTGCTCGGCAAAGCTCTCGGCGCAATCGCCGCCCTGCAACAGGAAGGCCTCGCCGGCCGCGACGCGGGCCAGCGCCTTCTTCAGGTTACGGGCCTCGCCGGCGAACACCAGCGGCGGAAACGTAGCAAGCTGCGCCTCGACGTCGGCCAATGCCTTGGCATCGGGATAATCGGGGACCTGCAGCACCGGCTTGGTGCGCCAGCTATCGGGCGTCCACCGCTCGGACATGACGTTAACTCCTGAGCAAAAACCGCAACTTATCAAAGGTTACGAAGGCCGGGTTATACACAGGCCGCGGGCCGACCGCCAGTTAGATTTCCGGTAGTCCTGACAGGCTCTTGCGGCGAAATCCGAATTCGCATTTGTTACGGCCGCTCGCAAAGCTGGCAGGAGAACACGGTGGCCGAGCCGGGGCTGGACGACGTATTTAGCGATGACATCACGGTGCCCGCGACGGATGGATATCCCCTTGCCGCGACGCTGTTTCTGCCCCGCGGGGCCAAGCGCCATGCGGTCCTGGTCAATTCGGCAACCGCCGTTCCCCGCAAGCTCTACCGCGGGTTTGCCGGCTATCTCGCCCACCGCGGCTGCGCGGTTCTGACCTACGACTATCGCGGCACCGGCGACTCGAGGCCGCAGGCGCTGCCCGGCTCCATCAGGCCGAAATCGCTGGTCGGCTTCAAGGCCTCGATGTCGGACTGGGCAGCCCAGGACATCACCGCAGCGGTCGCCTGGATGCGCGAGCGTTACAAGTCGCTGCCCTTCGCCTATGTCGGGCATTCGTTCGGCGGGCAGGCGCTCGGCCTGTTGCCGAACAATTCGGAGATTTCGCGCGCACTCCTGATCGCCGCACAAGCCGGTTACTGGAAACTGATGACGGCGCCGGAGCGCTACCGCGTCTATGCCCTGCTGAATTTCGTCGGAGCCCCGTTGACCCGCGCGCTCGGCTACATGCCCGGCAAGGCCGGCCTCGGCATGGATCTGCCGAAGGATGCATTCCTGCAATGGGTCCGCTGGGTGATGAGCCCGCGCTATCTGTTCGACGATGCCAGGCTCGAAGCCGTGCAGAACTTCCCGAAATACCAGGGCGCGCTACGCGCACTCTGCATGTTCGACGATCCCTGGGCGACACGGCCGGCGGTCGAACTGTTGTGTTCGGGATTTATCTCGATCGCGCCTGAGATCATCACGGTGAGGCCCGCGGATACCGGCGTGAGCAAGATCGGGCATATGGGATTTTTCCGGCCCGAGCATCGCGACACGCTGTGGCGCGGGGCCGCGGAATGGATCCAGGCGGGGGAGTAGCTCACCTCACCACGGCGGCCGCGTCACCGTCGTCGCCGGGCAAGACGTATTCGACCGCCAGCAGCCCGCCTTCAAGGATGAGAAACGCAACCGCACCGCCTAGCCAGCCGAAGTACGCAATTGCGAAGGCCAACAGGAGCAAGGCACATACGACGTCCGCCAGGATCTTGCCGCTCCGCTCGATCGCGTCCTGTCCTCTGGAAAAGTAAGCCATGGCCTCTCCGTCCACGCGCCATCAACCACGAATGCAACGTGGCACAAAGGCGGGAGTTCCGTTCACCCTCGGCTATCGCCGAACCTCGGTCGCGACTTTACGCGTGCCCGGCAATCCCCGCCGGCTGTTGAAACCAGTTCCCATTTTCCGAATTAGCCCTCTCAATGAGGCGAGAGGCCAGCCATGGAAGGAATTCGCGACGCCGCGCATCTGTGCATCGATATGCAGAACATCTTCGCCAGGGGCGGCGTGTGGGAAACGCCATGGATGGAAAAGGTATTGCCGGTGATCTCGCAGATCGCCGCACGATATCAGGAGCGGACGGTATTCACGCGCTTCATCACACCCGAGCGGCCGGAAGACCGTCGCGGCCAGTGGCGCGTCTACTTCACCAAATGGGAGCGCGCGACGCGCGGCGATCTCGCGCCTGGCGCGCTCGATATCGTGCCGGCGCTAGCACGATATTCACCGCCGGCTCTGGTCGTCGACAAGCCCGCCTATTCGGCGTTCTTCGGATCGCGGCTCGGTCATCTGCTGGTCGAGCGTCATGTCGGCACGGTGGTGGTGTCAGGCGCGGAGACCGATGTTTGCGTGCTTGCCACGGTGCTCGGCGCGGTCGATCTCGGCTTTCGCGTCGTCATCGTGCAAGATGCGCTCTGCAGTTCCTCAGACACCGGCCATGATGCGCTGATGACCATGTACCGGACGCGGTTCAACGAGCAGATCGAGCTGGTCAGCGCCGCGGAACTGTTCGAGATCTGGCGTCCGGACTAGATGCTCTCGCTACGCCCCGGAACCGCCGCTCCGGCTCCAACGTTGAGACGGCAGCCATCATCGCGCGAAAGGATCGATCCATGGCGGCGCCGGACATTCGCAAGGAAATGCCGCCCGTCAAATTGCCGCGCGAGGAATTCGAGAGGCGCTATCGCGGCCGCTTCGTCGATCCGGTCTTCCAGCCGCTGCAGCGCGAGCTCGACGCCGTCGTCGCGGCGGCATGGGACGCCTATAGTCATTCCCGCAAAGCCCCGCTGACGCGCAAGGCGGGCGCGGGCTTCGCCGATCCCGAGTACGAAATCGCGGTGGACTGGCTCGCCGCACGCGAGGCCATTCTCGAAGCGCAGCGGCGCCACGACGATGCCGCTGCGCAGCCGCGCATCCTCATCATCAATGGCTCGGCGCGAAGCGAGCATACCTGCCCCGGCGAGGCGTCCAAGACGTGGCGGCTGGTCAAGCTCGCCGAGCCGGTGCTGGTCGAAATGGGATATGCGGTCGACATCCTGGATCTCTCGCGGCTAACGTCGGAATATGGACGGCAGATTCATCCCTGCAAATCCTGCGTCGCCACCGCGATGCCGCTCTGCCACTGGCCCTGCAGTTGCTATCCGAACTATTCGCTCGGCCAGACCGACGACTGGATGAACGAAATCTATCCGCTCTGGGTGGCCGCGCACGGCATCCTGATCGTGGCGCCGGTGAACTGGTATCACGCGCCGACGCCGCTGAAGGCGATGATGGATCGCCTGGTCTGCGCCGATGGCGGCAATCCCGATCCGACCTCGACGCACGGCAAGCACGCCGACCAGGCCAAGGCGCTCGAACTGAAGGGATGGCCCTATCCGCGGCATCTGGCCGGCCGGCATTTCGGCCTTGTGATTCACGGCGACAGTGCGGGCACGGAGACGCTGCGCCGCTCGCTTTCGGACTGGCTAACCGACATGTCGCTGATCTCGGCCGGCCGCACCGCCGAAGCCGAGGGCTATATCGGCTACATGGAGCCCTACGCCACTTCGCACCAGGCGCTGGACGAGGACCACGAATTCCACGACGAGGTGCGCAATGCGGCACGCGCGCTGGGGAATGCAGTGAAGCTGGCGCGGGCGGGGAAGCTGGAGAATCCCGCCAAGGGGCTCGTCGATCCGAACCCGAAGTAGCGGCGTGGCTTCATAGGGTGGGTTAGCGAAAGCGTAGCCCACCGCTATCCTAACGGCGGATTACGCTATCGCTATCGCTCCCCTACTTCCCGTAACTGTAAAACCCCTGCCCGGTCTTGCGGCCGAGATGGCCGGCGGCGACCATTTCCTTCAACAGCGGCGCGGGGCGGTATTTCGGGTCGTTGAAGCCCTGGTAGAATACCTCCATCACCGACAGCATGGTGTCGAGGCCGATCATGTCGGCGAGCGCCAGCGGGCCGATCGGATGGTTGCAGCCGAGCTTCATGCCGGCGTCGAGGTCTTCCGCCGTCGCCAAGCCCTCCTGCAGCGCGAAGATCGCCTCGTTGATCATCGGGCAGAGGATGCGGTTGACCGCAAAGCCCGGGCTGTTCTTCGCCGTGATCGACACCTTGCCGATCCGTTTTGCAAAGGCTTCCGCCTTGGCATGGGTATCGTCGGAGGTTTGCAAGCCCCGGATCAATTCCAGTAGCGCCATCAGCGGCACCGGATTGAAGAAGTGCATGCCGATGAAGCGGTCCGGCCGGTCGGTCGCCGCCGCGAGTTTCGTGATCGAGATCGAGGACGTGTTGGTGGCGAGCAGCGCCTGCGGCCGCAGTTTTGGGCAAAGGTCCTTCAGGATTTTCACCTTCAGATCCTCATTCTCGGTCGCCGCCTCGATCACGAGATCGCAGGTGGAAAACTTCGCCGTGTCCGTGGTCGTCGTAATGCGCGCCAGCGCCGCCTGCCGGTCGGCGTCGGTCATCTTCTGCTTGTTGACGAGGCGCTCTAGGCTGTTGGCGACCACAGACATGCCGCGCGTGAGGGCGGCATCGGAGATGTCGGTCATGACCACCGGAAGGCCCGCCGCCGCGCACACCTGCGCGATCCCGTTGCCCATCGTGCCTGCGCCTACGATACCGATCTGCTCAATCATTATTCGCCTACCTCTGTTCTTGAATACTGAATGACGTCGTTATCAGAATGTGGCGGATGTCGGTAGCCCACCGCGAGAGCCTTAGGATGGGTGGAGCGACTTGTCCGCCGTAGCTCAACGAGCGTAGGCGGAAGCGATACCCATCATTCGCGTTGCGCAGCAGATGATGGGTTTCGCAAGGGCTCCACCCATCCTTGTATCAGCACGACCTGCTAAGGTGTGAGCGTTCCGCAAGGAATGGCCCGGCCTGGGTGGCCACCCGGACCGGGCCGCCGATCGTTGGATCGTAACCCATCGAAGCATTGTGAGCTGATCTTCGTAGCCGGATCACGGTCGGCATCTTCGTCGAGGCCCGCATTGTTGAATGAGCATCAGGCTCGCATTCAAGGGAGGATCGAGAAGATGAGCAAGCGTAGCATAGTTTGCGCCGGCATCGATACTGGCAAGCACAAGCTCGATGTGGCGCTGCATGGAAGGCCGGAACGGCTGCAGGTGGCCAATACGGCCGAGGGGCACGAGGAGTTGTTCGTCTGGTTGCGGCAGCACCGGGTCAAACGGGTCGGTATCGAAGCCACTGGCGGCTACGAGCAAACGGTCGTCCGGCGGCTGCGGCAGGGCCGTTTCGTGGTCGTCGTGTTCCAGCCCGCGCAGGTGCGCGCCTATGGGCGCTTCCATCTGAGGCTGGCGAAGAACGACAAGATCGATGCGGCCTTGATTGCGGCCTGCACGTCCGACGTCAGGACCATCCATGCCCCGCCCGACCGGCGTCTGGCAGAACTGGCCGGGTTACAGACCCAGATCGACCAGATCGTCCGCGCGATGGCCCGGTTCAAGAACCATCGCGAGTCGTGCCGCGATGCCGCTCTGCGGCAGCTCTGGGACGACGAGATCCGGCGATTCCAGGGGCTTTTCCGGCAACGGCTCAAGCAGCTGGTGGCGGCGATCCGTCAGCATCCCGATCTCGCCGAGCGGCTCGACCTGATCCTCAGCGTCGATGGCATTGCGTTGCGCACCGCAAGCGCCATCGTGGTGCGCATGCCGGAGATCGGCCAGCTCAGCCGCGGCCAGGCCGGCGCGTTGGCTGGGCTTGTCCCCTACGATGACGACAGTGGCGAGCACGCCGGCGATCGCCACATCGCGGGTGGCCGCGAGCGGTTGCGCAATAATCTCTACGCCGCGGCATGGATCGCCTCGCTGCGCTGGAACCCGCAACTGACGGCGCTCTACAAGCGGCTGCGCGACGCTGGAAAGGAGCACAAGGTGGCGGTCGTCGCCTGCGCTCGCAAGCTGCTGATCTTCGCCAACGCGGTCGTCGCCCGCGGCACGCCATGGGAGGTCCGCACGATCGCCCATTGAGTTGCCGGCGAGCTCGGCAGAGCAACCACTCTCCAGTCCCTTCCAGCTTCGTTTCTTGGTTCGACCGGAGAGGCCGTTTCTTCGTCCCGACCTGCTTCAATCCGTGACGCCGCGCGCAGACGTCGTCAAGGATGGCCGTCGCGCATTGCTCAAAGCACGCTCCGTAGCTGCCAGGCCACTCCTTGACGACGTCAAGCGCGGTGTCACACTGCAGTTGGTCGGGGCGCGCTCATCCTCGTCCAACTTGATAGTTGCTACGATTCTGCCTACTCCGCCGCCTGCCTCACATACCTCGCCGTCGGCGTCCGCATGGTCACCAATTCCTCGGCCGCCGTCGGGTGCAGCGCGATCGTCGCGTCGAAATCGGCTTTGGTCGCCTTCATCTTCACCGCGATGGCAACTGCCTGGACGATTTCGGCCGCGGTGTCGCCGACGATGTGACAGCCCAGCACGCGGTCCGTAGTGCCGTCGACCACGAGCTTCATCAGCACGCGGGTGTCGCGGCCGGACATCGTCGCTTTGATCGGGCGGAAATCGGCCTTGTAGATGTCGACATGGCTTACTTGCGCGCGCGCCTGCGCTTCGGTCAGGCCGACGGTGCCGACCTCGGGCTGCGAGAACACCGCCGTCGGAATGGTGGTGTGGTCGACTGCTACCTGCCGCTTACCGAACACGGTATCGGCGAAGGCATGGCCCTCGCGGATCGCGACCGGCGTCAGGTTGAGGCGATGGGTGACGTCGCCGATCGCATAGATGTTGTCGACCGAGGTCTTCGACCACTTATCGACGGCGATGCCGCCATTCGCAGGGTTGATGACAACACCGGCCTTCTCGAGTCCGAGGTTGGCGACGTTCGGGTGGCGGCCGATCGCGAACATCACCTTCTCCGAGGCGATGCTCGAACCGCTGGATAGATGCGTGGTGTATTCGTTGCCGTGCTTGTCCACTTTATCGATGGTGCAGCCGGTGATGATCGTAATGCCCTGCTTCTCCATCTCGGCGCGCACGTGCTTGCGGACGTCCTCATCGAAACCGCGCAGAATGTTGTCGCCGCGATAGACCACGGTCACGTCGGAGCCGAAGCCGGCAAAGATGCCGGCAAACTCCAGCGCGATATAGCCGCCGCCCTGGATCACGATGCGCTTCGGCAGTTCGGTGAGGTGAAACGCCTCGTTAGAGGAAATCACGTGCTCGATGCCGGGGATCTCCCGCCCGTGGTTGGGCGCGCCGCCGGTCGCGATCAGGATGTATTTTGCGGTGACCGTTTCGCCGGTCAACAGGCGCAGCGTGTGGGCGTCTTCCAGCACCGCGCGCGTCTTGACAATGCGCGCGCCTGACTTCTCGACATTGGCAGCGTAGATGCCTTCGAGGCGAGCGATCTCCTTGTCCTTGTTGGCGACCAGCGTCGGCCAATCGAAGGAAAGTTCGGGGATGGTCCAGCCGAAACCTTTTGCGTCCTCGATCTCGTGGCGGACGTGCGAGCCGAGCACAAACAGCTTTTTCGGCACACAGCCGCGGATCACGCAGGTGCCGCCCATCCGGTATTCTTCGGCAACCATGACCTTTGCGCCATGGCCGGCAGCGATGCGGGCGGCGCGAACGCCGCCCGAACCACCGCCGATGACGAACAGATCGACGTCGAACTCAGCCATCTCAACCCCGCCCGAAGCCGCTTCTGGTTTGGATCAGATATCCTTGCCGCGCTTCTTCATCTCGGCACGGAACTGGCCGTTGATGGTTTCGGCAAAGGCCTGCGCCCACTGGTTCATGTAGGACATGCTGAACTGAATGGCGCGAGGCTCGCTCGCGAGCAGCTTCTGGCCGAGCGGCGACTTGTAGAAGGTCACAAGGTCCTTCAACTCCTGCTCAGTGAACTCATTGGCGTAGACCTGCGCCATGCCTTCGCCGATCTCCTTTTCGCGGC